>CAXTBQ010000057.1:10866-23120 GCA_964242065.1 uncultured Terriglobus sp.
CATCTGCCGTTTTGCCGCGCATCAGGCCCACGCTTTTGTCGAACAGGTTGCGGTCATTGAGCGAGCGCTTCAGGAAGAACTGGTAGTCCGCCGTGCGGCCCATGGCTTTCGCCATCTGCGCCACGCACCAGTCGTCATAGCTATCTTCGAGCGTGCGGCTGCTGGCTTCATCCGTTTTGTCGGTGGGCATGTAGCCAAGCTGCTTGTAATATGTCAGCCCGGCGCGCGCTTCGTAGGGCGTGTGCTCTTCACGGTCCAGCCAGCGCCGCGTGGTGTCGCCGTCCGGCGGGGTCATCGCGTCTTTGTACACGGCCTGCCACGCAGTTTCGCGATCAAAGCCGTGGAAGCCTTTGCGGATGGCCTCGGCCACCATGCTGTCGGCATGCGTGCCGATCATGATGTTGGTGTAGCCGGGGTTAGGCCACTTCGGCATCCAACCGCCTTCTTTGAAGTCCTGCAGCAGCGCGGTAACCATGCCGTCGATGCGTTCAGGCGCGACCAGCGTCAGCAGGCTGTGTTCCGCCCGGAAGGTGTCCCAGATGCTGTAGTCGGTATAGGCCGTGCCAGCGTGTACAGTGTCGTCAAAGGCGCTATAGTAGTGCCTCTGCTCCGAGAAGATGCGTGGGTACAGCAGCGCATGGTATAGCGCGGTGTAGACGATCTGGCGGTCGCTTGCGCTTGCACCTTCGACGCTCAGCGCGTCCAGTTTCCTCAGCCACGTCGCATGCAGCCTAGCGCGAACTGCGTTGAAGTCCCACGCGGGGATCTCGTCGCGCAGGTTAGCCCTCGCGCTTTCAACGCTGAGGAACGAGGTACCCACGCGTACCTCGATCACGGTCTCACCCGACGCGTTTGGCTGGAAGGTTGCCGTCGCGCCGCGTTCCTCTGTCGTGCCTTCGCCGTACGATGAGCCATCCTTTGCCAACTGCCGGAACTGCGCGACGAAGTAGCCGCTGAAGTGCGGCAACGTTGATGGTCCCAGGTTGCGGTCGATACGGTCCGGGTTCCTGCCGGCAATCTCATTGCGCGTTCGATCAAAGACCGCGCTGCCATTTACGCCGGGCCGTGACGCCTCTAGCACGATGCGCGGCGTCTCTCCCGCAGGGAAGGTGAAGCGCAGATAGCTGCAGCGCTCCGTCGCCGTCATTTCCGCGCGGATGGTTTTGCTGCCACCGGACTGCATGGTAACGGTGTAGAAGTCCGGGTGCGACTCTTCGTGCGCGTGGTCGAATGGCAGCGCTCGGTCCGTCGGCTTTGTCTTTCGCGCGCCAACCTCTGGCATGAGCGTCACGTAGCCGAAATCGCCCATCCAGATAGCAGGCTGGTGCGTGCCCATAAAGCCCTGGATGGTCTTGTCGCTGTATTCGTACGAGGTCACGCTGAGCCGGTTTTGCCGCGTCTGCGCGGTCCAGTTGGTCATGCCGAACGGCGCGGTGACAAACGGCATGGTGCCGCCATATCCGATCTTGCCGCTGCCCGTGCCGATCATTGGATTGACCGTATTGACGGCGTCCTGCGCCCTTGTGGTCAGACACTGCAGAACAAGCGTGGCCATCACAACAAAGCGAATAAACGATTGGAGCATGGCCGAACCATACAGTTGCCGGGCAGAAGAAGGCAAAAGATCGTCTATCCTTTTCGTTTTTAGTGTCTGATTAAAGAAGCGGAAACAATCTAAGGCTGAATTCGCTATGCGCTGCCGGGAGAGCGATTCGTGATGCGGCAAAGCACCTTTCCGCTAAGCTGGTCTAAGCTCAAAACCACGGAGAGCAAGGTTTCTGACATGATCGAGTCAGCCGGAAAGAAAAGGGTTGCCGCCGCGGAGCAGAGCGCGGCGAGTCTCTGGCTGGTCATGATGAAGGCGTACCGTTCCATGCAGACCTACGTGGAACGCACGCTGGTCAGCATGGAAATCGGCTTGAGCGATTTCATGATCTTGGAAGCTCTGCTGCACAAGGGGCCCATGAGCATGTCGCAACTCGGGGAGAAGGTGTTGCTTGCAAGCCCTTCCATGACGGCTGCCGTGGACCGTTTGGAGCGGCTGCACTTCGTTTCGCGGTGTAGCGCGGCAGAGGATCGCCGGGTGCGCACCGTGGGGCTCACGCCAGAGGGCCGCAAGGTGATCCGCAAGATTTACGCGCAGCACGAGCGCGACCTGGAAGACGTGATGGCCGACATCTGTCCGGAGCAACGCGCAAGCGTGCGCGCGGCCCTGAAATCCATCGGGCTCGCCGCGAAGGCGAAGACCGACTCTGCGTAATGCCGTCCTAGACGGTCGCTGCCAGCTTCGTGCGCACCCGTTTGTAGAACGGCGTAGGCACCACTTTCGCTTTGACCAGCGCTCCGCGGATCTCGATCGCCAACACATTATCCAGAGTGGCTTCGACTGGCGGCACCAGAGCGAGCGCGATGTTCTTCTTCAGCGTGGGTGAAGGCGACCCGCTGGTGACCACGCCGATGCGCTCACCTTCCAGCGTGTGCACCGGGTACGCGTCACGGGCAATGCCGCGATCCACCATCTCCAGGCCCACCAGCTTGCGCGCGGGTGCTGCTGCGCTCTTCGCCTGCAGAGCGGCTTTGCCCACGAAGTCTGGTTCTTTGTCGAGCTTGCAGTAGCGGTTCAGGCCTGCCTCAAACACGTCGATTTCGTCAGAAATTTCGTGTCCGTAGAGTGCCATGCCCGACTCAAGCCGCAGCGTGTTGCGCGCGCCCAGTCCCGCGGGAACGATGCCAAACTCCGCGCCTGCTTGGAACACCTGCTGCCACACCTTCGCGCTGGTGGCTTCGTCGCTTGGCACGTAGATTTCGAATCCGTCCTCGCCCGTGTAGCCGGTCCGTGCAATGAGCACGTTGTAGAAGCTCGCCAGCTTGCCCCAGGTGAACCAATAGTTCTTGATCGTGGACAGGTCGGTGTCGGTCAGCTTCTGCAGTGTGTCCTGCGCGCGCGGTCCCTGGACGGCCATCTGCGTGTACATGTCGCTGTAATCGTTGATGTGCGCGCTTGGCATCTGGCCGATCGTGCGCCGTACCCACTGGATGTCTTTCTCGCGCGTGCCTGCATTGATCACGATCAGGTAGTCGTTATCGCTCAGCTTGTGCAGCACCACATCGTCCACAAAGGTGCCTTCCGGCGTGAGCATGGCGCTGTAGTGCGCCTGGCCTACCTGCAGCCTGCTGGCATCGTTCATCAGCAGCTTTTGCACGGCGGCCAGTGAGCCCGGTCCGCGCAACTGGATGCAGCCCATGTGTGACACGTCGAACACGCCCACACCCGTGCGCACAGCGTTGTGCTCGGCAAGGAGGCCGCTGTACTCCACCGGCATTTCCCACCCGCCAAAGTCCACCATCTTTGCCCGAAGCGACTTGTGTGTGGGGAACAGAGCGGTGCGGCGAAGCGGCGAAGCGGCGTGCGTTTCAGTCATAATCCTGCTCATCTGTAAACTTTCGGGGTGTGCAGAAAGGGCAGCCTACCCGCGCTTTGATGGTATCGTGAGCGCCATTCCGCGCATCTATCCGCGTGTGCTATCGACAAGAACAAAGATGCCGTTGTTGTTGGCGTCCGCCGCGGGCCTGCTGGCATGTGCGGCGCTGGGCCAAACGGCAGACCGGTCGGCAGCGCCGCCCCATCCGGCACTGGCCGCACCCGCTGCGCACAGCGGTACGTACTCTGTCGTGAACGGTGAACTCATCGTTGCGCCTGGGCTGCGCATTCCCAACGGCAATGTGCCGTGGGCGCTGGACGTGATTGACGGCAGGCAGGTTCTGGTACCGGTACACCATGCGGCTCTGACGCGGCCCGACGCTTCCGCGGCGACACTTGATGGTGCTGCTTCGCATACTCCGCTACACTCGGCTTCCCCTGTGTTTTTTGTGCACACCAGCGATCGCACGGAGAACACCGGCGACTCTGGACGCGGCACGCCCATCGGCTGGGCGCTGGTGCCTGCCTTGGTGTCCGGCACTTCGCGGACGATCGAGCGTCCGAGATTTTCTGATGTGAACGCGGCCACGGTATGCGCTGGTGCCACGCTGTGTACGCAGGCGGAGACACTGCCGGAAGGCTGGCTGCGCATTACGCCGCGCGCTCCGCTTACAGCGGGTGAGTACGCTCTGCTGCCCGTTCCACGCAACGCAACGTCACTGTCACCGCTGGTGTACGACTTCACCGTCAACATGGACTCTGCCGCACCAAAGGATTTGGTGGCACCTGGGCAGAACCTGGACGCCACAGCCAAGGGCAAGAAGAAAAACAAGCACTAAGCCGCTGGGGCGTAACGACTGGTTGAAATGCAGGAAAGTTGGGAGGGAGCCGTGCCCATGTAAAAGCGGCTGACCTATGTTCACACGTGAAAGCGGTTGCAAAGTCCAGGTTCAGCAGGCTAAAGCCCGTTTTTGATCCCGTGTGAGCGAATATGTCGTTATTCTAGCGAGCTACCGCAGTGAACTGACACGGCGGGCGCGCAAAAAGCTGCTGATGGAGAAGTACAGGAACAGCACCGATAGCGCGCAGAACGCCAGCGTCCGGTGCCGGTCCGCAGGCACACTGCTCCATAGACCTGCGCGGGTATGCCACGCGCCCATCCCGAACGACAGCGCAAACAGGGCAAAGAAGCTGCCCGTCACCTCAAGCCACAGGGCGCGAGATGCTCGCTTCAAGGGTGCCAGCGCACCCGCGGCAGCGGCCCTGGCCGCCGCCGGGATTGCCGTACGGGTGGCTGGATGACCTGCCGGTGCTACCGGAGAGAGCACCTGCGGCGCGCGCCGTTGAACCGCTAAGGAAGGCACGCCGACAGCATTCCCGGTAGGCTGCGGAGGTGCCGCCGTGGCGGCATCCACTGCCTCCAGGGCCGTCCGTGCGGCCAGCCGGGCACCCCTGCCCAGCACACGTCCCAGGCGCTCACGGTCCATGCGCGTATTGTACGGTCATACCGAGGCGCAATCCTTCGCAAGCGTGTGGCGTCTAAGATTGCATCTGACTGGTATCCGCCGACAGGCGAGTTCGTACGATGAGGGGAACCAATGAAGAATTGGCTTTGGTTGGTGGGCGGTGTGTGCGCTGCGGCGGCGGGTTGGATCGTGTGGGGTCCCAAGCGCGTGGAACCGGTGCGCGATCTTGCGCTTCAACTTGAAACTGCCTGGTCAGACCATCACACCCGTGTGTGACAGCAGCATTGCGGCAAGCCGCAGCGCCCGGTAAAGTTAACACTGCCGGCAGGGCAGCATTCGGCAGCACTCGCCGCAGGAACAGCGGCGAAGCATGGGAGGCGGCCTTGGACAAGAAGATGAATCCACGTATAAAAGAACTCATTCAGCAATTGGGTGAGGCGATCCACGAGTCAGTCTCAGATTCTGACCAGATCTCGGGGGTAGTGCGTGATATTCGCGCAGAAGGCTTTGATGTGCTGCTCATGCTTGAGGCGACCATCGGTCTGAACGAGGTATCCGACGAGCCGGAGGAAGCCGATTCAGAAGAGGCAGGCAATGCGTTCACGCGGAACGATGTCAGCTTCCTGAAGTCGCTGCGCATCTCGCTGCCGGAAGATGCAACCGACGAGCCGGAAGGCGAACAGCAAGCCGGCTCTTAGGCGCTCCCTTGGAGGAAAGTTCCTCTTGCGTCGTTCTTAGCATCCAATCGCTCGCGTAGAAGCTACACTCGCTTCACGAACGAATTTGCCTTGCTGGGGACCTGGGTATGAAAGACACATTAGGAGTGTTGCTGGCAGGGGGTGCCGGCGAACGGCTTTTTCCACTCACCAAAGAACGAGCCAAGCCCGCTGTGCCTTTCGCCGGGCAGTACCGCATCATCGACATCACCCTGTCAAACTGCATCAACAGTGACCTGCGCAAGGTCTACATCATGACGCAGTACAAGGCCCTGAGCCTGAATCGCCACATCCGCGAGGGCTGGGGACCCGTTGTGGCCAATGAACTCGGTGAGTTCATCGAGATTCTGCCGCCCATGCAGCGCGTCAATCGCAACTGGTACCAGGGCACGGCGGACGCGGTGTACCAGAACATCTACTCCATCGGTTCCGAAGAGCCCAAGTTCGTCATCATCCTGTCGGGCGATCACATCTACAAGATGAATTACGCCCTGATGATGGATCAGCACTGCCGCAGCGGAGCCGCCTGCACCATTGCCACGCTGCCCGTGAACCCCGATGAGGTCGCGGGCTTTGGCGTGGTTGAAGTAAGCAAGAGCGGGGAAGTGGTCGGCTTCCAGGAGAAGCCCAAGACCACCGACGTGCGTTCGCCCTTCAACCCGGATAAGGTGGATGCTTCCATGGGCATCTACATCTTCAACACCGACGTGTTGCTGCCCGAGTTGATGGCCGACGCGGATGACCCGGAATCAAAACACGACTTCGGCCACAACATCCTGCCCAAGCTGCTTGGCCGGTACAAGGTTTCCGCCTTCAATTTTGTGGACGAAAACCGCAAGGAAGCGCTGTACTGGCGCGATGTGGGTACGCTGGACGCCTACTATGAGGCCAACCTCGACATTGCATCGGTTTCGCCTACGTTCAACCTGTACGACAAGGATTGGCCCATGCGGACGCGCCCCACGCAGTACCCGCCCGCCAAATTCGTGTTCGGCGAGATGGGACGTACCGGCATGGCGATCAACTCGGTGGTTTCGCCGGGCTGCGTCATCTCCGGTTCCGCCGTGCGGCAGAGCGTACTCTCGCAGGACGTACGCGTGAACTCGTACAGCGACATCGACTCGTCTGTGATCTTTACGCACGTGAACATCGGCCGGCACTGCCGCATCAAGCGCGCCATTATTGATCGCGACGTGCACATTCCAGACGGAACAGTGATCGGCTACGATGCCGAGGAAGACAGGAAGCACTACCACGTGACGCCCAGCGGCCTCACGGTCGTCACGCGCGATGGTTCACCCTATGAGAACCCGGTCTCACCGGAGTTCATGCAAACCATGTAGCAGTCACAAAGACAGAGGCTGCGGATCCAATCCGCAGCCTCTTGCCTTGTCATGCCGAGCCAAACTCAGCTATCTCTGCGAGACCTCCGCGCCCTCTGCGTTCTTGCTTTAGCTGAGCCGCAGCCGGAAAGCAGCTATCGATCCCCGAACCGGTAGATCACGCCGCCCGAAACATACACAAACTCGCGCAACTCCGTTCCGAAGTGCTCGAACACGATTTCCGGGCTCAAGCGGATCGCGAAACGTGCCGACCGGTTGAAGTCCAGGCTGCCGCCCGCCACGCCCATAAATGACGTGCGATTGGTGTAGAGTCCGCTGCTGCCAAAGAAGTTTTCGGCTGTAAGCCCGGGATTGCTGTGGTCGAACGTGCCGTGCGTCGCTCCGGCAAGCGCGTGGAAGTTCACCCCCACGTGCTGGTTTCCCGCGTAGTGGTATTGCAGGCCGCCCATGGTGATCAGCTGCGACACCAGCGGGCGCGTCTGAATCTTGGGATTGGTGGCCTGCGCCGCGGGCAGCACGGGCGTGGTGCCTGCGGTGTAGCGCACGTCGGCCGCCGCGCCGAACTTCGGCGTCAGCCAATAGGTTCCCATCACCTCGCCCCCGCCCATGTTGTAGCGCTTGGGCAGGTTCTGACCGGCCTGGCCGTTCAGGAAGTTGATGCCACCATACACTTCATACTTCTCGGTGTAGGTCACCGGGGCCGGTGGACGGAACGTGTCCTGCGCGCTCGCCGCCAAGGCACAGAGCGCGGTGGCAAAGAGAAGAGCGGACGTGCGAACGCTCGGCTGCGCCGCGCGAATGGGTGCTGCTGCGTGCGGCTCCCCGGCAACGGCGCGCCGGGAACGGTTGATGTGCTGCATGGTCCTCCACTGCTTGCTGCGGGCTACGCGAAACTCCTGCTTGCTGGCCGGAAAACAGCCGGGCGGGCGCACTGCCGCTGCTCCCTCAAAGATATACCGTTTGACTCTATGCCATGGGTGCCCAATGTCTCGCAGAGACATGGGAATGCTGAAGCGACGACCAGGCGATAGCCGTACCTCGAATGTGCGACAATGACTTGTCTGAAGCGTGGGCACTGCCCCGCTCGGTGGAGGATTCCTATGCTCAACGATCTGTTCCAGCCCATGCACCTGCTCATCATCGGCCTGGTGGTTGTGGTGTTCTTTGGCGGCAAAAAGCTGCCGGAGCTGGGCAAGGGCCTGGGCGAAGGCCTGAAGGGCTTCAAGGAAGGCCTGAAGGGCATGAACGACGACGTGAAAAACGACGCCCACATCGTAACGCCGGCGCCGGAAAAGAAGGAAACAGTCTCCAAGTAACTGCAGGCGAGTGCCTCCTTCGATCGTTTCCCGGAGCAACCATGGACGTCCACTTCTCAGCGGAACAGGAATCGCTCATTTCGCAAGTAGCTCTTCACCACGGCACCACCTCCACTCAGGTTGTCCAAAATGCTGTCCTCCGCGTTCTCGCAGAGGAGGAGCGTTTCGGAGAAGCCGTGCGTGAAGGCGTTGAGGCTGCGGATCGAGGCATGTTTGTTGAGAACGATCAGCTTTGGTCTGACCTCGAGGCCATACTCGCTGAGAAATGACCGTGTACGCTGGTCGCAACCCGCAGCTAATGATGCGCCGCATCACCCGCTACATTCAGCGTGACAATGCCGAGGCAGCGCGCCGGGTCGCAGAACGTATCTACAAAGAGTGCGAAGCTCTGGCCACTTCTCCCGAGCGTGGCCGAAAAAGCAGTCAGCCGGGAACACGAGAAATCGTCTTCACGCCTTGGCCATACCTTGCCGTGTACCGCGTCGAGCAGTCTACCGTCCAAATCCTTCGTGTATGGCATGGAGCACAGCAGCGCTAGGCCTCAAATAACGTACTTGCCGCATCCCATCGACAGCGCAAGCTAGCTGCTGAAAGAGAACGGCCCCTTGAATCTCAAATCGCCATACCTCATCGCTCCAAAAGGCAAGGTCCGTCTAAAGGACCACGACCCGTCCGACACTGGCGAGTTGAAAGACTCCGATGCAGCGAAGCCGCTGCTGGAGAAGCACCGCAAGCGCCTGGACGATCAGCAGGAGGTGCTGTACGCCGGTGCGGAGCAGGGCCTGCTCATCGTGCTGCAGGGCATGGACACCGCGGGCAAGGACGGCACCATCCGCCACATCTTTGCAGGCATCAACCCGCAGGGCTGCAGCGTGCAGGCGTTCAAGGTGCCCACGCCGTTGGAAGCGAAGCATGATTTCCTGTGGCGTTGCCATGCTGCCGTGCCGCCGCGCGGCATGATCGGCATCTTCAACCGTTCGCACTACGAAGACGTGCTTGCTCCCCGCGTTCACAACCTGATCAGCGGCAAGATCGCGCGCGAGCACATGGACCAGATCAACAGCTTTGAATCCATGCTGGTGGACAACGGCATCGCCGTGCTCAAGTTCTTTCTCCACATCTCAGAAGACGAGCAGAAGCGCCGTTTGCAGGCGCGCATCGACGCAGAGGACAAGCACTGGAAGCTTTCTGCCGGTGACTTTGCCGAGCACAAGTTCTGGGCCGATTACCAGGCCTGCTACGAGGAGATCTTCGAGCGCACCAGCCACAAGCACGCGCCCTGGTTCGTGATCCCAGCGAACGAGAAGTGGTACCGCAACGTGGCGATCTCCGGCATCCTTGTGGAGGCGCTGGAGAGCATGAAGCTGAAGTATCCGAAGCCCACGGTAGATGTGGCAGCGCTCAAGCTATAGCGTCTGCATCTGGCTTGACTTGATTGCTCCTTACCATCTTTTCAGGTTTGTCATCCCGTAGCGAAGCGGAGGGATCCGCATTTCTGCCCGTACACTCACAGCACAACGTGTGGGGCGGGATGCACAAGTGTTTGCGCGAAGCGCAAACGGTCCTTGCCTCATTCGCCGTAAGCGGGTCGTCTCGACGCGGCGAGACACATGCAGATCCCTCCGCTACGCTGCGGGATGACAAAGGAAATGCTGGGTGCCCGACGTCTCGCTTCTGAGAGCGGCACAGAAGGTGCGCCTACAGCGTGATCAACATCACCGCAGGCAAAGCCAAAGCCATGCCCCATCGCTGCCGAGCCGATGTCTTCTCCTTCAGCAGCACCGCCGCCAGCAGGATGGTGCCCGCCGGGTAGATGCTGGCCAGCACTGCCGCCACGTCCAGCCGTCCCATGCGGGTGCTCTGCATGAACGCCAGGTTGCCAGAGATGTCGAGCGTGGCTCCGCTCACGATCCAGAGCAGCGCATTGCGGTTCAGGCTGACCGGCGCGCGCAGCGGCCCGGAGCGCAGCAGGAATGAAAGCGTGAACAGCACGACGCAAATGCCCGCGCTGCCCACGCGTGCGCACGCTGTGGGCCACAGCACACCGGAAAGTCCCGCCTGCTTCAGCGCGACGAAGTAGATCCCGAAACCCAAGCCTGAAAGCGCCGCCAGCAACGTCACCTGGCGCGATCCGGCGACGTTATCATCGTCCACGCTCGCGATCAGCCAAATGGCCGCCGCGGCCAGCGCAAATCCGCCAAATTGCGGCCAGCGTGCCAAGCCTTCCGTGAACTGTGCGACAACTGCCGGCACCGCCGCGCATAGCAGACCGCTGACCGACGCAGCCGATCCCATGTGTCCGCTGGAAAGCGCGAAGTAGAACGCCAGCAATGACAAGCCGGACACCGTGCCGCCGGCAATGCCCCACAGTGCGGAGTGCGCCGAAGGCAGCGCGCTGCCCGAGAGCCACGCAACACAGGCCAGCACAGCAAGGCTGGAAAGATGTCCGATGATGACCACCAGCAGCGATGCCCGCACCGTGCCGCCGGCCTTCTTCACGGCGACGGATCCGCCAAAGTCGCCACCGCCCCAGAAAGCGGCGGCCAGCAGGCCAAAGAGCGTGTTACCAGGCACGGCTTACCGCGGCAGGGTGACGGAGTTTGATCCGCTGCCCGGCCGCAGCACGTTCTCCGGTGTCGGATAGTAGCCGTGCTTGGCAATCACGTCCAGACCCGGACGCAGCACCAGCACCTCCACCGTGCGGAATTTGGCGTCGGTGATGGGTTCGTTCGAGTAGTAGCCCACGGTGTATTGCACTCGAACATCCTCGGCAATCTTGGCGAAGCTTTGCTCGATGCCCTTTTGCCGGAACTCGCTGATGGCCTCGCCACCCGTCTGCGCGGCGTACTGCGGCAGAATGTTTTCGCGCATGGTGAACGGAATGTGGTACTTGTCCAGAAAGCCGATATACGGCGTGGAACTGTCACCCACGACGGTGGAATACACCGCGATCTTATACGTCTGCAGAAAACGGATGTTGTCCTTGAACTTGGCGGTTGAACCGTACTCCTTGCCATCGCTGACCACGTAGATGATGCGGCGGCGACCGTCCGGGCGCTTTGCCAGGCTCTGCGCGGCCATAAAGATGGCATCGTTCAGCGTGTGCGTTTCCTTGGGAGGCGCCGTGAAGACAGCACCAGGTGCGCTACGGTGTGCCGCGGTGTTTGGGTCGAAGTTCCCTTTTCCATTGATGCAGGTTGTGCACTCTAGCGGGCCGCCGGGACTCCCCAGGTACACCTCGCGCCCGCTGGTCTTGCTTTGTGCGATCACCGCGCTGATGCGGGCGCTTTGCGCGCCGGTGTAGTCCGTGCGCAGTTGCGGTCCGTTGTTGTACGTGAAGATCGCCATCTCGTCGTACGGCGTAAACGCGCCCTGCAACGCACCCAGCGCGGTGTTCACGCGACTCATCACGTCAAAGGGTAGCGTCTGGTCGATGACGAATGCGACGGAAAGCGGGTAGGGATCGCTGGTGAACAGGCGCATCTGTTTGCGCAGGCCGTTCTCAAACACGCGAACTTCGCGCCAGTCCAGCGCAGGGACAAGTTGACCGCTCTTGTCCTTGACGGTGAATGGGATCTGTACAAAGTTGACGTTGGCGCGGATGGTACCCACGCGACCGCCTGGGCCCAGCTCCGGCCTTATGTCGGGAGCGGCATCGGTCGTGGCGGGCAGTTCGGCATTGGCGGGCGTGGTCGAGCCAAGCGTTGCGCTAGGTGCCGTGCCGTTGAAGCCGTCGTCCATAACCGCGCTGGTGGAGGCGACCCCTTACCCGGCGGGATGCGGGCGGCGTTCGGCAGGGTCTGCGGCCGCGGGCTGTCCGGAATCGCTTGTGCCTGCGGGCTGTCCGGCAGTGCCGCCTGCTGGCCGTAGCCCTGTGCTGCCGCCAGCATTACTCCCGTTGCCAAGACCCATGCAGATGCAAACTTCACCCGAAACTCCTCAATGAGAACCAATCACTAGATTACCAGTCAACGTCTGGAGTCTTTGTACCT
>CAXTBQ010000058.1:0-22638 GCA_964242065.1 uncultured Terriglobus sp.
GGAATGCCGCTCCGAGCAGAACAGCAGGTCCCTCCACTCCGCTGCGCTCCGGTCGGGATGACAAAGTGAACACTGCTCTTGCCGCTGAAATATTCCGGATTGCAGAAGTGGCTTTAGCCACCGGGATAGCACCCCCGGTGTGCCTGGAGCGTGGCTTTAGCCACTGGGATTGGAATCCCAGCGGCTAAAGCCGAAAGCCTTACCAAATGCTGCATGTGGGACCCGACTAGCGAATCGTCATCTTCGGATCAGCCTGCAGCGACCCACCCTCTTCCAGCAGCAGAAAGCGGTTCGCCGGGACGTCTTTGAACTGCTGGCGTTTGCCGTCGGGCCAAAGTACTTCCACCTTGTCCATGACCGCTGCGTCTGCGAGGCCGAAGTGCACGCTCAGGTCGCTTTGCGAAAGGTAGCTGCCGCCGCGAGCGTTGAGCGCCAGCCGGTTACTGGGTGAACCGAGCAGCCGGAACTGCACCCAGTGATTCGCGGGGTCAGGCCGCGTTTGCAGGATCATGGGGCCGCCGGTCAGGTTTTCCACGACCAGGTCGAGCGCGCCGCGATGGAACAGGTCGCCCACCGCCAGGCCTCGACTGACCTGTGGGACACTCAGCGCAGGGCCGGTCTGTGCGGTCACATCGCGGAACTTGCCGTCGCCGGTGTTCCAGTACAGCACCTTGGGCTCGCGGTAGACGGCGAGCTTGGTAGTATCCACCTGCGGGTACACGTGCCCATTGACCAGCAGCAGATCCAACAGGCCGCGGTTGCCCACGTCGAGGAACGCGTCGCCCCAGCCGACGTATGGCTCGCTGCTCTTTGCGATGGCTGCCGAGTGGGCAACGTCGGTGAAGTTGAGCTTGCCGTCGTTGCGGTAGAGCTCCATGTACTCGTCGCTGAAGTGCGAGACCGCGATGCTCATGTTGCCGGTGCGTGTGTAGTCGCCCACGGCCAGGCCCATGTTGGCCTGCTCCGTGCCCTCTTCGCTGAAGGCCACGCCAGCGTCGGTACCGATCTCCTGAAAGCGGCCGCCGCCCAGGTTTTTGTATAGATAGTTAGGCTCACCATCATTGGCGACGAGCAGGTCGATGAGTCCGTCATTGTCGAAGTCAGACCAGAGCGCGCCGAGGCCGAAGTAGCGCTTGGGATCGTCCACACCCGCCTGCTTGCTGACCTCGGTGAAGGTGCCGTTGCCGTTGTTGTGCCACAGCGTGTCGCCCTTGCCCTTCAGTCCACGCGGGCCGCACTGCACGGCGATTTCGTGGTACTGGCAGGTCTTCGCGGAGCCGAACTGCGGCAGGCTTTTCAGGTCGAAATCAACGTAGTGCGGGACGAACAGATCGACAAAGCCGTCGCCGTCGTAATCGCCAAAGGTGACGCCGGTGGCCCAGCCTTCGTCGGCGCTCAGGCCGCTCGATTTCGTGGCGTTGGTAAAGGTGCCGTCGTGATTGTTGCGATACAGCACCACGCCGCCGAAGCAGCTGACCGCCAGATCGGGCCAGCCATCGTTGTCGATGTCGCCCACCGCCGCGCCCATGGCCCAGCATGGCTGCGCTACGCCCGCATGTTCCGCGACATCGGTAAAGGTGCCGTCGTGATTGTTGCGGTACAGGGCGCTTGGCGCACCCTTGCCGGCCAGGCCCATGGACACGTTCGGCGCATTGGTCAGGTAGATGTCGAGCCAGCCATCGCCGTCGAAGTCAATCAGCGCGACGCCGCCGCTCATCGACTCCACAATGTACTTCTGGTCGGGGCTGGAGCGGTGCTCAAAGTGAATGCCGGTGGACGCGGTAATGTCCACGATCTGCGGGACCGCAGCCTGGCCGTGTGCGCTTGCTTGAAAGCCGAGGCACACCGCCAACAGAATGAGCACGCAGAGGTTACTACTGTGGCGCATCGCTTCCGGGGGCATCCTGCCGCATTTCCTTGTAGACCGACCGCATCGTTTCTTTGATGGCCTTGTACTTTTCGTACTGCGCGAGTTCGTGCTTCGCGTCGTCAGGACGCTTCATGCGGCGGTACAGCGCGCTCAGGCGAAAGTGCACCAGCACATCGGTGGGATCGGCCTGTTCCACGGTCTGTAGGATCTGCAGCGCGCCGTTCAGGTCGTCTGTTTCTACTAGCTCGTGCGCCAGGCCGACGCCTGCGTCCGCGTCGTTGGGAACCACCGCAAGCGCCTGCTTGTAAGTCGCGATGGCTTTGTCGTGGTCGCCGCGGTCTGCCGCTGCGTTGGCGAGCTGGGTGAGTGATCGGGCGTCTTTTGGATTTGCCTTCACGGCCAGCGCGTACTGCGCTTCTGCCTCGGCTTTCAGCGCGGGATCGGCCGCACTGCGCAGTGCCTCGGCAAGTTCGTAGTGGATGCCGGGCAGGTTGGGATCGGCGGCCAGGGCTTCGCGGTAGTTGGTGATGGCGGCTTTGATGTCTCGCGCGCGCAGCAGTTCGTGGGCCATGGCCTGGTGCATCTGCGCGCTCTTGGGCGCGGCCAGCGACAGGCTGAGCATGGACTCGCCCGCCAGGTCCGTGTACACGCGGTACGCGGCGTACAGGATGACCGGGTCTTCGGGAGCCTTAGCTTTGAGCAGGGACACGGTGGCAACAGCATCCGGCAGGTCGCCCGCTGCCTGGTCCAGCTCCAGCAGCTCCAGTCCGGCTTCACGGCGGACTGCGGGATCGTCCAGGCCGGGCAGGGCTGCGCGGAGATCACGGCGTGCGGATTCCGTGTTGCCGTTGCGCCGCTCACATAGGCCCAGCAGCGCCTGCAGCTTGGGCAGGGGCTGGGCCGCGACCGTGCGTTGCAGCAGTGGCTCGGCTGCACGGTAGTCCTGCGCGAAATAGAGCAGGACGCCAAGGTTGCCGGTGGCGTCGGCGTTGTTCGGATCGAGCGCAAGCGCCGCCTTGAACTCCGCGGCGGCTTCCTGCGGCTTGCGCTGGCTCAGCAGAGTGTGGGCGCGCTGCAGGTGCTCCTGCTTACTTTGACTTACCTGCGAGGCCTCTACTCTGCCAAGAGGAGCACACAACAAGAGTGACATCACCGTAATACGAAGCACAAATATTGAACACCTTCGCACGATTTCCTAAGTCACTACTCAATGTGAGATCGCTATCTTAGCACCCGAGACAGGTTGTAGTGACCTATCTCGGATGCGAGCAGCCAAGTCTTCAATAAGTAGGCAGCACAATCCAGGTTGTAGTGTATAGTCCGCCACCTGCTGCGTTGTTCATATAGACTTGTCCGCTACAGTAGACATCGTATTTGCCCTGACGCGGAGTCCAAGATCCAGTGACAACACTTTCTGAATAGAAGTCGGCATAAAAGAACTGAAACGCATCCCCGGGCGGCCCATCGTTATATGCAGAACAAGAGACGGTGACGTGGTTGCCGTTCTGTCCAGTAAAATATTGAGCTCTGACCTCGAAAGGTATAGCTACTCCTGCCTGCACAGGGTTTGCAGTGCAGCTGTTTGCGTTAGGACCGGTGTAGCTAATGCATCCGGCTGTGCTCAATGTTACCGTGTTTGGTGATAAATGGGTGTTGTACTGAGCCCTTAGATTCTGCTTACCGGCAAACAGAAATGTGATGCAGTAAACGATGGACAACCTTGTAAACTGCGACATACCTTTTCTCCCTTGGGTGGATTGGCGTAACTCGCTTTTACAACACTATTGAGTGCCTCAATAGAGGCACCCAATAGTACGTCGCGAAGTTGAGAAAATCCACATTAAAGGAGATTTTTAGAACGCGAGCCGTGCGCTCAGCTGCATGTTGCGGCTCTGGTTGGTAGTTCCGCTAATCACTCCACCCCCAGCGTTGATATCCGTGTTTGGAAGACCGAACGTTGGATGGTTCAGGATGTTGTTCACATCGGCCCGGATGGAGAGACCGATGGCCTCACTATAGTGGAAGGTCTTACCAAGAGAAGCATTGAAGCTTTCATAGCCGGGACCGTACACGCTATTGCGATGAGCGTTACCGAAGGTGTTCGCTGCGGGAACTTGAAATGCTGCCGTATTGAAATACTGCTGCAGAGTCTTGTTTCCGTTAGGATTGCCGACCAGGTTTGGATAGAGACGGAAACCATTGCCCGCCTGAGCAAAGCTGCTGCTCGTATTCACTGTCGGAGTGAAAGGATTACCACCCTGAACAATAAACGTGGCGGAAGCGCGCCATCCACCAATCAGTTCATCCAACAGAAAGTTGTTGTTCAGGAACTGAGCACCTTTGCCAAAGGGCAGGTTGTAGACGACGTTGCCCTTCCATGCATTGCGCACGTCGAAGTTTGATGGGCCGTAGTTCGCATGAAAGTCGTATGCGTTTTGGTAGGTCTGCGTACCGCCACGACCACCCCAACCTGAGGAGTCAGCTTCGTTAAGGAATTTCGACCACACGTAGTTTGTATCGAAGCTGAAGCCGTGGGCAAAACGCTTCCTTGCAGAGACCTGTAATGAGTTGTAGTTGGAGATAGCACCGATCTGCTGTCCCCCAATGCTGCCGAACTGAGGATACGGACGCGCGGACTGTCCTTTACCCAGGTTCGCCACAGTGAGTGCGTTAATATCCGACGGAAAGACCAAGTTGTAGCCATGGCTGCCTACATACGACATCTGAAAGGCGAAGTCATTACCAAGCTGCCGCTCGATGCCGAAGTTGTACTCGAGCAAGCGCGCTACCGGTGTGTTGTATGGAATGTACGGAACATCTTGACCATTCTTACTCGCCGGGTTAGTACTTGCGGCATTGAATGGCAGGTTCGCACCCGTGCCACTTAGCGTGGTGATCGGTGCCAGACCGTGAGTGGTGTCCTGCACATCACCACGGGTGATGATTGCAGCACCTTGCCCCTGACCGTATGTGTCCAGGCTCCAGTTATAGCTGTAGATGCCGAAGCCGCCTCGCATCACGGTGTTCGGTTGCGGGGTATACGCGAAGCCCACGCGGGGCATGATCACGGTGTATTTGTTCTGTTGAAGCGCAGTCCGCCCGTTTGTTTTGTTTGCAGCGAACCAAATAGCTCCTGGGGTGTTGGTTGCCGGATTCACAATCGAAGGATCAAACACTGCCTGATCGTTCTTGGCATCATGCCATCCCAACTGAACCTGATAACGCAGCCCAAGATTCAAAGTGAAGTTAGGACGAAGCTTGAAATCGTCCTGAATGAACATTTGAGGAGACTTTTGGCGAGCTGCATACTCCGGTTGCACCTGCGCGGTCCAGTGTTGCGCCGTGCCTACCAGAAAGTCCGCGTACTCAAAACCGGAGTTCGCGTCGTTCTGGCTGCCCTTGGTGTAATCGTTGGTGAAGGTGAACGTTCCGGGATCGAGGTTTCCCCACGCTGTGGAGTTGTCTTCGTTGATCAGGAACTCACCACCGAAGTGCAGGATGTGCCGCCCGCGAATCAAAGTGACAACGTCCGAAGGATCAAAGACGTGCTCCTTGTAGATCGCGTTGATGCCGGGCCCAAGGCCTAGTTCGTGGTTGATGTTGATGCTCGGGAAACCGTCCACTTTCGCATATTGCAAGCCCACTTTGGCAGGGTAACCCTGGCCATAGCTGCTGCCTACGAAGAAGTTCAACTGCTTGGTGTAACCAAGACGAACCTCGTTGGTGAAGTTTGAGCTGAACGTAGTCACGTCCGTGATCTGGGCGTTGGTGCTATCCACGTCGCCGTTGTAGCAGTTTACCGGGCAGATATTCTGGCCTACGTTGAAAGCCGGGTTGTCACGCTGCGCCACTGTTGCGGTCAAGCGGTTCTTCGATCCGATGTTGTAGTCAAACCGGCCGAAGAACTTCTTGAAGGGGTTTCCCTGCGAGGCCTGGTAAAAGTAGTTGTTGGTTGTCAAACCTGGCGTGTACACATTATTTGCAAAAGACGAGGCCTGCACGTTGCCGGGGCGGTTCGGCAGTGGATAGTAGGCCTGTAGCGCCACGGCCACTGGATCCCGCCGGCCCTGCGGAATGATATTGCCTGCGAATGGAGTGCGTCCGATACTGTTGCCTACGGTCACCTGACTCGCCGGATCGTAGATGCAACCTGGGGTACTGTTATAGCCCGGAGTGTCTTTTACTGCGGTTGCAGAGGTTGGTGCACACGTGAAACCCGGTACAAGCTGCTGCGAAAAATCACCGTTGCGCTGCGCCACTGTCGGTACAGTCGAGAAGCCGTTTACGGCTGAGTTGTTGATGATCTGATCGTAGTTGAAGTAAAAGAACGCCTTGTCTTTCAGAACTGGGCCGCCAATGGATCCGCCAAAATTATTGAAACGTACCCGGTTCCTCTTGGTTGCGAAGTATGGCACGGAGTTGAAGTAATCGTTCTGGAGATATTCGTACGCTGCGCCGTGGAACCTGTTGGTGCCACCTTTGGTGATCTGGTTAAAAAGTATGCCGCCAACGCCATACTGCGCGGAGAAGGCCGAAGTGGACACCTTCACTTCCTGAATGGTCTCGAAAACATCGACATCGGCGTTGCCTGAGCTGGGCAGCGTGGCTTCCGCGCCATCCGCAAGCACGGAGCTGTATGGCAAGCTGCCGTTTACTGACACAGATTGCCCCGGATTGTTAATATTTGAGCCGCCGGACGGTGTGCCCGTTGCGCCTGCGATCAGGTTCGTGAAGTTCTCCCAACTAGGACCGCTGCCGCTGCCGCCAGTGTTGGGCAATTGCTCCAGCGTTTGGAAGCTCAGCGTGGCGGATTGTTCGCCGGTTTCCGTTTGGATGAGCGGCACGTCGGTGTTGACGGTGACCTGCTCGGCGGAGCCGCCAACCTTGAGCGAACCGTCGATCGTGACGGTTTGCACGCCGAGGTTCAGGCCGGTGCGATTGAAGTTCGCAAAGCCGTCCTTGCTAAAGGTGACGCTGTAATTGCCGGTGACGATGGGGCCGGTGTCGTACAGGCCGTCCTTGTTGGTGGTGACGATTTTCTGCACGCCGGTGGTGGTGTTTGTCACGGTCACGGTGACATCCGGCAGAAGTGCGCCGGTTGTGTCCGTTGCGGTGCCGCGAACATCACCCGCGTTGGCGGCCTGGCCGTTTGCGCTGATGGCGGCGCAGAACAGGGGCATGCCAAGTGCGGCGATGAATAATTTGTGTCCCATGGGACCTCCGAAAGTTGGGGAAAAACCTCCTCCTACGGTTTGTTGACAAAACGTTCGTTCAGCAGAGGACTTGCCGGGGCTGCCGAGACACACGTTTGTCTTGCAGGAGTGCAGGCAGATTGGACTACTAACGGGGGACTGCTGTCAAGCTGTGTGAAAGCGCAACGAAACGCCAGTGAAAAAGTGCGCAAGAACGCCTGTTGCTACCAGGTAAGGCTGGCTACGGAACCGGCCTGCAGCACCGCTTCCGCGGCCCGGCTGCCATGGCGCAGGCGAAAACGGCTCTCGCTACTGCCGGTGTTGCTCACCAGGAGCACGTGGTGCCCGTCTGGCGTGCGAAACGCCACGTGCGGCGGAGCCCCGGCACCGTCCGAGCCGATGCGGACCGAGCCGGGTGGCACGAACTTGGACGCGTGCGCCGCCACGTAGTACGCCACCAGACGTGTGACGGAGTCGTCCTGGATGCGCAGCGCGCCGGTGCAGATGGGGCAGCCGCCGTCCGAGGTGTGCGGGCCGTTCTCTGGGTCGGCGGCCAGGTTCCACAGCAGGACGTTGCGGCTCCAGTTTTGCGGCGCTCCCACGATCAGTCTGGCGACAGGCTCGGCCGCGTTCATGACCGTCTCGTCCTTGCCGGGGATGACCATCTGCTCGGTGAAGTAGACGTTCTTGGCGGGAAAGGCGTCATGCAAGGTGGTGAGCGCCGTGATCTGGCCCAGGTACAGGTGGAAGCCGCTGCCGTTGGGCACCCGGGCCGCCGCCGGGTCGCGCAGGACGGTGAGCGGGTACTCCGGGTGGTCGCAGTTATGGTCGAACGCGATGATCTTTGTCTTGAGCGCGGCCCGCTGCAGCGCCGGGCCCAGGTCCGTTCCGATGAACTTTGCCGCCTGCTCCGCGGTGACCAGCATGCTGGGCGTGTTCTTTGGGTTTTCCGGCTCGTTCTGGATGGTGAGCGCGTCGATGGGGATGCCGTGCGCCTGCATGGCCTGCAGGTACTGCACAAGGTACGCGGCATAGGCCGGGTAGAACCCCGGCTGCAGTTCCCCGCCCTTGACCGCGCCGTTGGTCTTCATCCACGCGGGAGCCGTCCACGGCGAGGCGAGAATCTTGACCCCCGGCTGGATGGCGAGGATCTCCTTCAGCACTGGGATCACGTCTTTCTCGTCTTCGGCGAGCGAGAAGTGGGCGAGTTGCGGATCAGTGTCGCCGGTGGGCACGTCGTCGTAGGTGAAGACGTGCTCGTTCATGTCAGACGCGCCGATGCTCACGCGGATGTAACTGGTGCCAATGCCGCCCGGACCCGTGCCGAACAGTTCCTGCAGCAGGGCTTTGCGCGCGGGTGCGGTCATCTTCCTCAGAAGTTGGGCAGACCCGCCGGTGAGCGCATGGCCGAAGCCATCCATGGTCTGGCAGGTCTGCTTGTCATCTACGATGATGTCGGTGGATTGCTGCGCGCCTGCCTTCACCCAGCGGAGTTGCGGCTGCTCTTTCAGCAGGCCGGTGCGGTCCGCCGTGGTGAGCCAAACGCGCACCCCGCGACTCGTTTTTGCGGAGGCGAACGCCGCACAAAGCATGCTCAAGGCGAGCACGATCAGCAGACGAACCAGTCGGCTTTGTGACATGATCTTGCCTGCTGTGAAAGGCTCGCCTGCTATGTTCACGCCTGAACATGAACCTTGGTAGCAGTCAATTTGTATTAGGCAGGCAGGCCGTTGAGGAGCAGGACGCAAACGCATTTGGAGAGGTATACACCATCGCGTGAACGCTTCGCGACGCTGGTGGTCTACGCCATTTTCGCGCTGACCGGCGTTGCCGTGGAACTGCCCGGCACCCTGCTGCCGCTGCTGGCCGCGCGTTGGCACCTGAACGATGCAGCCTCCGGCACGGTGCTGCTGGCGCTGTTTCTTGGCAGCAGCCTGGGTTCGCTGCTGGCGCGGAATCGCCTGGCACGCCCGCTGGTGGGCGGCTGCGTGCTGTCCGGCGCTGCGTTGCTGCTGCTGCTGACAGGGCATGCGGTTGCGTTGGCCGCGGGTCTGTATGGTCTGGGCCTGGGAACGGCCATGACGTCCATTAGCCTGCTGCAGTCGCGCAGGGTGCCGGGGCAGCGAACCCGTGAGATGGCAGCGCTGAACCTGACGTGGGGCGTGGGCGCGCTAGCCGGGCCGTTGCTGCTGCTGCGCGGCAGCGCGCGTTTCAGCCTGCAGCACGTGCTCGTCGGGTTCGCCGGAACCCTGTTTCTCGCGGCTCTGATGGCAGCGGCCACGGTTTCACACGTGAGCATTCCATGCGCGCCGCAAGCGCGGTACGGCAACGGCCTGCGTGCCGTGCCGCTCCCGTTCTTTCTCCTGCTGCCGCTGGCGACCGGCATCGAGAGCGGCACAGCAAGCTGGCTTTCCACCTACAGCACGCGCGCCGGGCACGTGCTGAATGGAACGATCGGAACTCTGACGGCGTTCTGGGCAGGCTTTCTGCTCAGCCGGCTGCTCTCCACCGTACGAAGGTTGGCCACATTTTCCCGTGCGCGGCTTTTGCAGCTCTCCGGTCTGCTACTTGCGGGCATGGTGGTCCTGCTGCTGCACTGGGCGGCGTGGACAGATTCCGCGGGCGCCTTTCTGGTGGGCAGCGGCGTTGGGCCCCTCTTTCCGCTTCTGCTGGCGCAGCAACTGGAGTTTGGCGAGGCGGGCAACGCGGGCTTTCTGGCCGCTGGAATGGGGTCGGCGGTGTTGCCAATGCTTACCGGGGCAGTGTCGCAGGAGACCGGAACGCTGCGTGGCGGCATGGGCGTTCTGCTGCTTGCAGCCATCCTTATCGCCCTGCTTGGATGGCGCTTGACGGGTTCTGTGCCGGGGCCCGTGGAACGAGGGATGCGCCGCGCCGCCGGGTTGCTGCTTGATGCGTTGGCGCAGGTGTTCGCATCGCTCGCGCGGCTTACGGTTGTGTCGCTGTTTGCGATTACCTTCTTGTTGCAGCCCTCGCAGATTCCTACCGGATCCATGGTGCCGACCATGCTGGTGGGTGACTTTGTGCTGGTCAACAAGCAGGTCTTTGCACCAAAGGGCCACTGGGGGTGGCTGCTGCCGTACCGGGATCCCCTGCACGATGACGTGATCGTCTTCCACTACCCCGTGGATCCGGGCGAGCTGCTGGTCAAGCGGGTGATAGCGGAACCCGGAGACCGGGTCCACCTGCATCGCGGAGCCGTTGTGCTCAACGGGCAAACGCTTGCGGAGCCCTTCGCGGCTTACTCGCCCACGGAGCCTTCGGCCTACCGCGACGAGTTCCCCACGCTGGAGCGAGCCGATCCTTCCGTGGAAGCAGCCTGGTGGATCGAGTTGCGGCGGCGCATGCGCCACGGTGAGCTGCCGGTTCCGCCCGGTGAGTACTTCGTCATGGGCGACAACCGCAACAACAGCCAGGACAGCCGGTTCTGGGGCTTTGTACCGCGTGACGCCGTCCTTGGAGAGCCCATCCTGGTCTACCTGTCCGTGGACCGCACGGCGGCGACTCCGCGCGGCAGGCTGCGCGGCGACCGTATGTTGCGGGTGGTGCGCTGAGCCACGCGGTACACTGTTGCTCGAATGGCAACGGAAATCCAGGAAGCACCTCTTGTGACCACGGCAGAGGAAGAAAAGCACGAAACCTTGCCGGAATCGTTGGCCGGTCTGGCTTACGTGCTGGTCATCGGCCTGTTCGCCATGACGTTTCTGTTCCAGAACTTCGCCATCCCGTCCGGCTCCATGAAGGAAACGCTCCTGGTGGGCGATCATGTGCTGGTGGATCGCGCGACGCTGGCACCGCCTTCTGGATGGATGCCGCTGGACCACCAGCGCACGGTGCGCCGCGGTGACGTGATCGTCTTTGTGAAGCCTGCCGGGCGCGATCCACAGCCGGATCTGATCCTGGTCAAGCGTGCCATCGGCCTGCCGGGCGACCGCATTCACCTGGAACACGGCATTCTTTTTCGCAACGGTGAGCGGGTGGATGAGCCGTACATCTCCGTTCCGGCGGACGATGGGCAACCGACTCATGCGTACCAGACGGCGCGGGACGATTTTCCCCGCGACCTGGAAGGCGTCGCCGCGGAAGCCGCTGCCAACAATGCGGCGGGCTGGTCCGTGGAGATTCGGGACCATGTGAAGAACGGCGAAATCGTGGTGCCGGAGAACTCGGTCTTCGCCATGGGTGACAACCGGCTGGAAAGCCTGGACAGCCGCTTCTGGGGCTTTGTGCCGCAGGGCAACCTGATCGGCCGCCCGATGTTTGTCTACTGGTCCTTTGTCACGCCAGACGACCAGGAGTACAAGACAGGCACCGCAAACACGCTGAACTGGATTCTGCACGAGATCACGCACTTCCTCAGCGACACCCGTTGGAAGCGCACCTTCCACCGCATCCAGTAGTCTCGTTCCGTGCCGCAAGACCTGCAAACACCCGGCGTGACGCTCAGCGGCGAAGAGGAGCCGTTCTGGACGCCCGCCGTGCGGCGGCGGACTCTGCTTACGTTGATTGCGCTGCTTTGCGTTCTGCTGCTGGTGGTGGTGCCGCCTTACTTCAGTGTGAGCCGGTATCAGCGGCGCGTTGCTGCTGCGATTTCCG
Organism: uncultured Terriglobus sp.; assembly: GCA_964242065.1. Classification (GTDB taxonomy): domain Bacteria; phylum Acidobacteriota; class Terriglobia; order Terriglobales; family Acidobacteriaceae; genus Terriglobus. The sequence goes on from CAXTBQ010000058.1 coordinate 11,677, forward strand.
GAGCGCTCGGCCGGCCGGTGCACTTTGACCGCATCTCCCTTCACGTTCTGCCTATCCCCGGTCTCACGATTGACAATTTTGTGGTGAACGAGATCCCGGAGTTTGGCGGGGAACCGGTGATGCGCGCCAACACGGTTGAGGCGCGGCTGCGCGTGTCGTCGCTGTGGCGACGCCGCATTGAAGTGTCGCGGATTAGCCTGCAATCGCCCAGCATCAACCTGGTGCGCAGGCCCAGTGACACGCGGTGGAACCTGCAGGGCATCCTCATGCAGGCCTCGCAGATGAACTCCGCGCCCACCGCGCAGCAAAAGGCCGGCGATGCGCCGCGCTTTCCGTACATTGAGGCAACAGACGCTCGGATCAACATCAAGAACGGCGACAGTAAGCTGCCATTCTCTGTAAAGGAAGCCGAGTTCGCACTTTGGCTGCCGGAACCGGATGAGTGGCGTGTTCGCATGGTCGGCAAACCGGTTCGCACGGACACCGATGTGAACGATGTGGGCCTGCTGCGCGTGGAAGCCACGCTCGGCCGGGCAGTGGAACTGGAGAAAGCTCCCATCGACCTTTCCGCCAGTTGGAAACCCACGCCGCTGGGTGAGGCGGGCAAGCTCACCGTGGGCTACGACACGGGCTGGCGCGGCGAAGCGTCGGCCAGTGCCACGCTGCACGGCACGCTTGGCGCGGCCCAGTTCGTAACTGATTTGCATCTGCGCTCACTGCACCGGGCAGACTTCTTGCCGGAGCAATCCATCAACTGGAATGCGCACTGCGAAGCGCATGCCGCCGGCCTGCTGCGAAGCCTGCGCGATGTGCGCTGTGCCGCTCCCATCGACAACTCACTCTCGTTCGCTGGGGTGATGGAAGCCCTGGGCAAGGCACCTCCTGCCCAGGACGTGGCGGCCGGCAACATCAACGCGGCGAGGCCGGGTGTCATGCTTCTGCAGGGTGAGGTGCCGAACGTGCTCGATTGGCAAACGGCACGCGGCTCCCTGCTGCTGAACGATGCACCCGCAGCGTACGGCCTCAACTGGGCACGGCTGTTTACCCGCAGCCTGCCGGCAGACCTGGACATCGGCGGAAGCTTCGACCTGTCATCCGCTCTGGAACCGGCGGGTGGAACGACGGAGCGGGTGAGCGCGGATCTGGTGTGCACGTGCATCCTTCCGCAGCCGCAAAACAGCGCTGTCGAGGTTCAAGCCCCCGGCAAGCAGCAAAAGGCAAACACCTGGATCATCCATGTCACGCGTTTGCTGGCCTATGATGCCCATCCGCCGCTGGCTTTTGGGTTCCTTGCACACCCGGCTCCCGCGGACCGTGCCAACGACCCCGTCCCTACGAACATGGCGCCAGGCCCCGGCCCATTCCATGCCCACGATCCGGTGGAAGGCACATTGGAACGGGACGGCTACGCCATACGGTACGCGGGGGCTGAAGACGTGAAGCAGGCCGGCAGGATCGTCCCCCGGCTGCTGGAGGGCCTGCCGGTGAACCGTGCCGGGACGCTGGAAGTACGCGCCGGTTGGTACACGCCACCGGTGTGGTCCAGTGCAAAGGCTGTTCCTGCGAGAAAGCACCGCCGCTAGGCCTCTCGTGCTGGAGTTGCGTCACCTGCCCGGCAGGTTTTTTAGCAGGCGGCGGTGTTGCACAGTTTTTGCTTCGGGAACGCTGCCATCGTTTACCAGCACCTCTTCCGGTTCGGCTTCAAACGGTACACGAATGGTGGCGCGGCTGTGCGCCGCCACGTGCAGGGGCAGCGTATTGGTCAGGCTGCCATTGCGAACGGTGACAGGAACCTCGGCGTCTGCTCCTCCGCTGTTCTGCACCTCCACCGCAACCAGCCACGAACCCGGTTTGGCACCTGCACCGCTGCCTTCTGCCGCGGCAAGCGCCGCCTGGTCATGCTCGTTCATATCGCGCGGATCGGTGGGAGCGACGGGTTCCGCGCCAATCGGTCCCGCTACCGGCTTGCGCGCCTGCGGGAGATAGATGGCGGGTGCTGCCCGCTCCACACGCCGGGGCGCCACGGTGAGGATGGAGAGCTCGGGCAGACCGGCATCGGCCTGGAGCCAGCTCTGGAAGAACCACTGCAAATCGCGCTTGCCTGCCACCTGCCGCAGAAGCGCTTCCATGGCCGACGTCTCCACGGCCGCACTGTGTTCCCGCGCCGTTGTCTGCTGCACGGCCCAACCGGAGATGGCCTGCTGCAAGGCGCTATCGCCCAGCATGGAGCGCAGCATCTCGAAGATGTAGGCACCGCGAACGCGAGAACACAGCACATCCGCGCAGGCGGGTGCAGCCGCGACGCCGGACGCCTGCGAGGAGCTCACGGCGGGCTTTTCCGGATCAGCCGCAATGGCCGAGTGCAGCCCGGCCGCCATACCGGCCAGAGCGCTTTCCCGCCCGCGCACCCTCTCGGTCCAAACCGCCTGCAGAAAGAAAGGCAGTCCATCTCGAATCCACTGGGCGCCAACGCCGGGCGGCAGCCACGCTGCCGTGAGCGGCTGGACGAGCACCGATGCCAGGTTGCCGGACGCAGCGGTGTCCAGGGGAGCAACCAGCAGCGCTCCATCCGCGAAGCCTGCAGCGCCAGCAATCGGGAGATCGATGACGTTGAGCGGACGCGCCGGTACCGCGCCCAGCCATTCCGTGAGCATGGGACGCACTCGCTCCCCCGCCTCCTGTGTGGCCGCAGCGACACCCGCCTGGTTCGACGAAACGCGCAGCACGCCGTCCGTTCCGGGTTGCGATGCTGCCGTTGTGACGAACAGCGAAGGCGTGTGCAGACCCAGCTTCTCGCGCGTCCAGCGCGCTTCGACGAAGCCGCTTTCCGCTTTCTCGGCACCGGCGGCAAGAGACGTGAGCGGCTGCCGGTCGCCGCAGAAGAAAGCTTCTGCCGGGCGCGAACCGGTGTATTCCAGGGTCAGTTGCAGTGCAAAGCGGATGCTGCTGTCGCTTTGCCTTGCTGCCTCAACCGCTTCCGCCACGCGGTTGCCGTCCCGCAGCAGCGCCGGCGAGCCTGCAGTTGGGTACCAGAGCACATCGCCGAGTCCGCGCAACCCGGTGAAACTATCCGTCACCGTATCCCAGTCGGTGAGCGTGGCACGGCCTTCCGGCGCGCCCATCGCCGTCAGACGCTGGGTGCTCGCGGCCAGCGTGCCTGCGTAGTAGAGGTCGAGCGAGGCCGATGCGCCGGGCGCGAGTGGCTGCGGCAACATCGCTGCCAATTCCGTCGCATACCCGGTGTGGTCCAGATCGTTCGAGAGGTGGTGCTGCTCCAATGCAAGAGGCGCAGCAACACCGGCCAACCGCACGCTTTCCCAGTGGAGCGCGCCCGAGATTTGCAGGGGAATCGCCTGGAGCGGTTCGTCACTTACATTCCGCACCAGCAACTGCGCCCGGGCCTCCGCGTTTCCCGTGTGGGTGTTCAGGTGCAGGTCCAGCGCGATGGAATCGATGTGAACGGCTTGCCGGTTTGCCGCTGTGATCTGGCTGGCCGCCTGCGCGTCCGCCGCCGTCAGGGTGATGGGGCCGCCCGTCAGGCCTTCTTCCGGTGCGACGCTGCTCGAACTTGCCTTCATCGCCGACTCACGTTCCAACTGCGGCGGGTCTGTTTCGCCCGGGGCGGATGTGTCGGCGGCACTGCGCCGCTTCAGGGTGGTGCGGGAACGGCGCGTACTCGAGGAGACGCCCGAGGCGTCGCGTTTGGGAGTCTCCTCCGGCGCTGTGCTGTCTACCTGCGGAGCCGTATCCGTTACGGGCGCATCGTGCTTCTCGAAGAGCACCTTGCCCTTGGGAGTCGTGCTGCCGTCCTGCGATGTTGCCGTCTGTGCCGGCGCATAACTCAGGCTGCAAAGCACGGCAGAGAACAAAAGCGCACGGACTGACGGAGAAGAAAAGGGCATGCGGCAAGCGACGGGACCGGCTACGATCCCAGCCCCTTCCTCGGTTTGGACGGGCGGGCGGCAGCTTCGGCAGCGGCAACAGGCCGCGCGGACCGGCGACGCTCGCGTGCGGCCTACTACATCACCACCGCACCGTCGCCCGCCACATTGAGGGACGGAACCGCGCCCGCCATGGGCACACGCAGCAGAAAATCGCAGGTGCGGCGAGTCAGATCGTGCAGCCCAGCGCCTTCGCGGCCCAGCACCAGCGCAACGTCTGCCTGGAAGTCAAACTCGTCATAGTCCATGGTGCCGCGCTCATCCAGGCCCACAATCCAGATGTTTTGCCGCTTGAGCTCTTCCAGCGCACGCACCAGATTCGTGACGCGCGCCACGCGCACGTGCTCCGTGGCACCGGCCGAGGCCTTGGCCACCGTTCCGTTCAGAGGCGCGGAACGCCGCTCCGGGATTAACACACCATCCACGCCTGCGCCGTCCGCGGTTCGCAACAACGCGCCCAGGTTGTGCGGATCCTCCACGCCATCCAACGCAAGCAGAAGCCGTCTGGTGCTACCCGCGGCAGGCTCCAGCAGGTCCTGAAGCGCCAGTGCCCGGCGGTCCCGCAGAAAGGCAGCGACGCCCCCGTGATTTTCCGTGCGGGTCATGCGGGAGATCTCGTCACGACCGGCGTGGACCACCCGAACTCCCCTGGCGCGGCAAAGTTCCATCACAGCCGCAAGCCGGGGGTTGACCGGACCCGAGAGTACGGCCACGTGCTGCAGGTCGCCGGGGCGCACACGCACCGCCTCTCCCACCGGATGCGCGCCAAAGATCACTTCCATGCGGAGCCTTCCCCCGGGCCGCAACCGGCGCAATGATGGCGAAACACGCTCACCCTGCAAGTTTACGCGGCCTACGCCCTACAGGCCGGGGCACGACATATACTGTTCGTGGAAGCACCCGGCTGGCGAAAGATTTTGCCTCCCTACCGAGTCTTTCCCCTTCCCACTCGCGTCAACAGTTCTATGCAGGCGACCTATCCGATCTCCGCGGCGGCGCAGGATGCCACTGAGCATGAAAATGCTGCGATTGCGCGTGGCCTTAAGCGGCAGGATCCGGAGCTGCTGGACCGCCTGATCGAGGCGTATCAGCACCGGCTGATGCGCTACCTGATCTTTCTGACCGGCAAGCGCGAAGTGGCGGAAGACCTGTTCCAGGAGACCTGGATGCGGGTGCTGCTGCGCGGCGCGCAGTATAACGGCAAGGCCCGCTTCGACACCTGGCTGTTCACCATTGCCCGCAACCTGGTGATCGATCTTTCGCGCAAGCGCACCATGGCGTCACTCGATCAGCTTTGCGATCCAGAAGGCGATGACCGTCCGCTGGAGATCGCAGTCGACGAACCTTCGCCGTTTGAGCACTTCTGCTCCCGGGAGGACGCGGCCGAGGTCACAGCCGTTCTGCTGGAGTTGCACGCCAGCTACCGTGAAGTTCTGCTGCTACGCTTCCACGAGGATCTGTCGCTGGAAGAAATCTCCGCCGTGACGCGCGCTCCGCTTTCGACCGTAAAGTCTCGCCTGTATCGCGGACTTGCGTTTCTCAAGCCGCAGGTGGAACGGTTGCGCGGAGAAAAAAACATGGCCCGCCGCACCGCTGCTGCCGGGGGGCTGCTGTAAGCATGGATTTTTCTGACGGAAACGAGCCGTTCTTCAGCGACCGGGCTTCCTCCGGAGCCCGTGCTGCTGTGGTGAACCGCACGCACCGTGTCATACGGGAGCGTGCCGTGGCCATGCAGGCGCGCCGTCGCACGGTCAGGGACCTGGTGCTGCCCTGCCTTATCTGCTCCGCCCTGCTGCTGCTGATCGCTTTTGCGGTTTGGACGGTTGCGGACGAGGGGCTGGCCGGCTTGGAAGGCGGGCTGTGGCACCGCGTCCTGGAGCTTGGCGGTGACGCCGGGTCCTCCGTAAGCATCCTGCTGGTGTGGTTCCTGCCCATTTCTGTGATCACAGCCGCCGTGGTTCTGCTCCGGCGCGGCAAGGCTCATCACCCGGGCCAGGGAGTCGCGCGCTGATGCTGCTGGACGCAGACAACCACCAACGTCCTGATGTGGACGACGGCGGCGAAGAACTCAAGATGATCCCGCTGTGGTCGGTAGTACTTTCGCTCCTTGTGTTTGCAGGGGTGCAGGTGCTCAGCTTCTGGGGCCATCAGGGACCGCCGCCGCCGCGGCATGGCAACCCGGTCATGCACGTCATCGGCAGCTATAGCTGGGGCGCGGCCCTGGCCAGCTACGTCCTGCTGATTGGCTACATCAGCCGCGATGTAAAGCGCCGCAACATGCGACCGGCCCTCTGGATGCTGATCGTGCTGGTCATGCCCGGCGGCATTGGCGCCATTGTTTACTTCCTGCTGCGGCAGCCGATGATGACGCGCTGCCCTTCCTGCCGGACAGAAGTGGCGAGTTCCTTCCACTTTTGTCCGCAATGCCAGTTCCAGATGTCGCCCGTCTGCGGCCAATGCTTTCGCGGAGTTCACATCACCGATGTGTACTGCGTTCAGTGCGGACACGACCTGACGCAGGACGAGGTGCCGGCAAGGCTGCGATCCTACAGTGACTAGAGCAAGGGCGTAGAAGGAACAGGGCGGCGATGTTCTCGCCGCCCTTCTGCTTACTGGGGAATCTGGGTTCCTGGCGCGTCGGGGATGCGGGGCCGCATCGCGTTCTGCACCATTGGCAGGCGGGCTTTATTGCCGTTGGCACCGGCAGCCGCGGCAGCCGTGTTGCCCTGCAGCGTCACGATCAGCGCCTTTGCGGGCACTTCCCCCGCGTTGCTGTAGCTATGCGGGGTATTCGCGTCGAAGTAGACGGCATCACCGGCTTCCAGGCGGTTCCGGCTCTCGCCGTGAACGATGTCGAGTTCGCCTTCTAACACATAGAGGAACTCGCAGCCGGGATGCTGATGGGCGCGGCGGCCGGTCATGTGTGGCAGAAACTCCGCGAAATAAGGATCAAGCTGCCGGTCCGGCACCAGGTACCCGAGCGATTCGAAGTAGTACGAGGGGTCGTCCGTCCCGCTCTGCGGTAGGCGAATGCGATCCTTGCCGCGCTGCACGCGAAACAGCGTCTTCGGCTCCGGCTCGAAAAAGTAGCTAAGATCCTTGGAAAACACCAGGGCAATGCGGGCAAGATTGCGCAGTGTGGGAACAACGCGGCCGGTCTCAAGCTGAGACAGAAAGCTGGCGGACAGGCCGGTATGCCGTCCCAATTCCACCAGGCCCATCGACTTCTTGAGCCGGAGCTGCTTGATCCGCTCGCCCAGGCGCTTCTCAGAGATAAAGGATTCTGCCCCCTCGCTTGCGACGCGGCTCTCGCCGTCGCCGGAAACGTCAGTTGGCACCGTCAGGGCGAGAGCGTCGAGTGGAGTGATGTCAGTGGCCATTGGAAGGAATGCTCCTGCTGGTTCGGCTCTGCGCCGGCCGAAACGGTATTGAAGTGCCGTCGAAAGATGTACGGCAAGGAACACCTGCCGGATTGGATGGTAATCGGCAGATTTTCGCACGGGAGCACAAAAAGGCGTTTCTTTTGAGATGCTAGGCTTCCTCTTGTGGCGAACAGCGGTGAGACCAGGCTGAAACAGAGCAAAACGGTACTTGGGACACTGGCTGGAGCCTCCCTCTGCATGGTTCTGAGCGGCTGCGCCAGCCAGGGGCCGCTGCGTCCGCCCTCACTCCACCTGCCCGCGCCCGTCCGCAGTCTCCGTGCCGATCGGACGGGCAACACCGTGACCCTGAACTGGACTGCCCCTGTGCGCACCACGGACGGCCTGCCCATCAATGGCAAACACATGCCGCGCCCGCTGACGGTGCAAGTATGCCGCGAGCAGGCAGGGGCATCCACCTGCGTTCTCGGGGGCGTTTCCGTCGAGGCCGGACGCGCCGGAATGTACCGCGAGAGCCTGCCCGCGATGCTGGCCACGGGCCCGGCCCACCTGCTCACCTACCGGGTACGCATTCTCAACGGCGAAGGCAAGGGCGGGGCGTTCAGCTCCGTGCAGACATTGGCGGGTGCAGCACCGTTGCCGCTGCGTGGTTTGGTGGCAGCTCCCGTGCAAGGCGGCATGCTGATCCGTTGGCAACCCGATCCAGAGATCGAAGGCGATCGGGTGCAGTTGCGGGTACAACGCGGCCCCGGCACACGGCCTGAGGCGAAGCAGGACGTTCTGCTGCTCGTCGAGCCGTCCCACCCTGACCGGGCGTCGAACAGCGGTATGCCATCGCGCGCATCCGTTCTGTGCGGATGGGTGGGGCGGATCTTTCCATGAACAGCGAACCGGCCGTCGTGGCGGTGGGAGCGGAGGCTCGTCCACCGGCACCGGCGCAGCCCGCCGGTCTGGAGACGGTGAGCAGCTCGCTGGCTGCCCCCGAGATTGACCTGGTCTGGCAGCCCAGCGCCGGTGCCGCCGGTTACCGCATCTACCGGCGAGAGGAGGACCGTTCGGCGCAACTGCTAACGCCGGATCTGGTGCGTGGGTTGTCCTTCGCGGACACCGCAGTGCGTCCCAACACGCGTTACCGTTACAGCGTGTCCGCGGTGGACGGTGAAGGCCGCGAGGGTCCGCGCAGCAATGAAGCGTCAGAGCAGGTGCCCGCGCGCTGAAAACCCAGCCCTTGCCGACCGGTGCATTCCCCTTAGGCTGTGTTCGCATCTAAGCGGGAGACGGGTATCATAAGCTGCGAACGACCGACGAATGGAGAGTGGCATGGCAACACTTCTGGACAGTTTGAAGCAGTACACAACGGTGGTCGCCGACACCGGCGACATGAAATCGATGGAGAAGTTCAAGCCGACCGATGCCACCACCAATCCATCGCTGATTACCGCGGCCGCCGGCATGGAGGGCTACTCCTACATCATGGACGAGGTACTCAAGGAAGCCAAGCAAAAGGCCGGCGCGAACTCTGACGACAAGGCTGTTGCCGCCGAGGCTTTCAAGACGCTGGCTGTCGCTTTTGGCCGCAAGATTCTGGAGATCGTGCCGGGCCGTGTGTCCACGGAGGTCGATGCCCGCCTTTCCTACGACAAGGAAAAGACACTGGCAGAGGCACACGCCATCATCAAGCAGTACGAGGATGCCGGTGTGGGCCGTGAGCGCATCCTGATCAAGATCGCCTCCACCTGGGAGGGCATCAAGGCCGCCGAGGAACTGGAGAAAGAGGGCATCCACTGCAACCTGACGCTGCTGTTCGGTATGCACCAGGCAATCGCCTGCGCGGAGGCCAAGGTCACGTTGATCTCGCCGTTCGTCGGACGCATTCTCGACTGGTACAAGAAGGACACGGGCAAGGACTACACCGGTGCGGAAGACCCCGGCGTACAGTCAGTGACGACGATCTACAACTACTACAAGAAATTCGGTTACAAGACGCAGGTGATGGGCGCCAGCTTCCGCAATATCGGCGAGATTAAGGAGCTTGCCGGTTCCGACCTGCTGACCATTGCACCCAAGCTGCTGGAAGAACTCAACAGCCAGGAAGGCACGCTGGAGCGCAAACTGGACCCCGCGAAAGCCGCCTCCTTGGACATCCAGAAGATCCCTATGGACAAGGACACCTTTGAGAAGATGCATGCCGAGGATCGCATGGCCCACGACAAGCTCAAGGAAGGCATTGAAGGCTTCAGCAAGGCGCTGGAAGAGTTGGAACAGTTGCTGGAAAAGCGCATCAAGGAAGTGGCGGAACCTGCGCACGCCTAAACCGCAAACGTACGAAAGCCCCGGCAGCCCGCCGGGGCTTTTCGCATTCAAGGGCAAGTCCAAAGGGATTAGATCGATGCTGCGGTTGCAGAGACAAAGGCCACCGGCAAAGGAATCTACGCTGTAGTTCCAAAGCCAATGCCTATGCCGTAGTTTGAGAGCCAAAGGCCACCGGCAAAGGAATCTACGCTGTAGTTCCAAAGCCAATGGCCTCTGCCGTCATCTGAGGGCCAAAGGCCCGCGGCATAACAGCCTGGGCCGAAGGCCCAGGTAGGCGTAAATGGAAGACGCAAAGCGCTGAAGGCGCGACACATCGAAGCCGTAAAGCGATCTCTAGTTTGCCGCCGTGGCTCCGTCAGGCAATCCCGTCGTGTCCGGCGGTGCAAGCGGCACACTGGCGGCTGCTACTGCTGTCAGTTTGATGGCGTCGCTGGACGAACCCAGGCCCAGCTCCGCTTTCCACAGCGCCAACTGCCGCGTGCGTTCGTCCAGGCCGTTGTAGCCGCCGTTCAGGGCGTGAGTCACCGCTCGGACGTCGTCTGCCTGTGAGGGTGGCAGGCAGTTGCACGCAATAAAGTCAGCGACACCGCACTCCAGGGCGTGTTCCGGGCTGATGATGAGCCTGGGCTGCGCCAGGATGTCAAAGCCCGCATTGAATTTGTTCAACGTGGCCTGCAGCGCCTTGTACCCTGCCCGGCCCGTGGTCTGCGCGAATCCGGCCCCGCGAAAATCGTAGCCGTCCGTAGAGGGGGGCGGCGCGTTGCCCATGCGGCCGCCGTACGCAATGGTCCCGATCATCTTTTCGTTATGGGCCCACCGCGCCGCCATCTCCGGCGTAAAGTGTGTCGGAAAAAACTTCAAGAGGCCCTGTTCGGAGTAGTTGAGGCTTTCCACCATTTCCAGGCCCTGTCCGCATTCTGTGCTGAACTGTGCCATGGCGTGGGCCACCACCAGGGGTGTGGCAAGCCCGTACTTATGGAATACGGCAGGCGCTGCCGCAACAACGCCTTCCAACAGACCGGGGTAGTGCTGGTTGCCGTGCGGCCAGCGGTGCTGCATGTTTTCAAGCGTGAGCATACGTGTCTCTCCAGAGGCTGTCGCGATTGCGCTTTTTGGGCCGGGACTGGAGCATACCCCGTTCCACGCGCCGGCGCTACAAAAATGCGCCTGTCCAGCGGCGTACACTGCCTGCATGGCCGCGCCCGCATCCTCCGTGCTCCTGTTCGCTGCTGTTCTTAACTTCGCATCCGTCCTTTCACCGGCGCACGGGCAGGGTGCCTCAGGCACCAGCGCTCCTTCTGTGCCGCAGGCGGCACCCGCGGAGGTCC
>CAXTBQ010000059.1:0-22401 GCA_964242065.1 uncultured Terriglobus sp.
GATCGAATGTTGCGGTCCTCTTCTTGATCAACTGCTCGGCAAGGTCGAGCTGATCTTCTTCGATCTCGAACTTCGGGATGCTCGCAAAATACTCGGCAGGCGCGCGAAGCTCTTCCGGATAGCGCATGGTGTACGCCATAAGTCCGGGCAAATTTTCGTCCTTGCTGGCCATGAGTGCAACGACGTGTTCGCGTCCGGAGAAGGCGATCTTGCCGATCCCTACCTTGCCGGCCTGCTTCATGGCCTTACGCACGGTGGCGAAAGCTTCTGTCTGCGCCTCTCCGTCAGGAGCAACGAAGTATGGCTTCTCAAAATAGGCCGGGTCTATCTCGCTCTCATCGACAAACTGCTCGACGGCGATGGAATGCTTGGAAGGCACTCGCAAATTAGCGATTTCGCTCGGCTCGATCTGCACGTACTGGCCCTTCGCGTACTCGTAACCCTTGACGATGTCATCCTTGTCCACTGTTGAGGTCGATGGCGCCTCCTCGCCTGCATCCTCGTCAGCCGCGTTGTCGATAGCGGACGCAAGCACCTTCTGGTGCCGCACCCGTTCACCGGTCGAGCGGCTGATCTGATGGAAGCGGATCTGGCTCTTTGCCTCCGTAGCTACAAAAAACTTCACAGCAAAAGAGACCAGCGAAATCTGTATGGTCCCGGACCAGTAGGGACGTGCTGCCATGGCGACACACTCCTGTTTAACCTTGTGATTCCACATACGTAAGCTGAGGATGTATGCAGCTCCGCTGTCATGTCAATGCCGTTACTTAGTGGTCACTAACTGAGCGACCGCCTGAACGTCAATCGGATTAGAACTTGTCCGGTGCAAAGGTAAGGCTCACCCGCCCCGCATGTCCGAACTGCACCAGGGCCTCCGCTCCAGGTGCCGCCCAGTTGACTCCGGTCCAACTTCCTGTTGTGATCCACTGCCCATGCTTTAACCCGTGGGTGCGTGCCGCGCCTTCATTCGCCAAGTAAAGCAGCAGTCGCACTAGGTCAGGTCCGGCGGGCAATGAGCCCCTGTTTTCCACGCGCACGGCACCGTCGATGATCAACGTTACGGGTTCCTCCGCCCAATTCTGTGCCTGCCACTGCGGGACGGCAGGTCCGGCGACAAAGCCACCGTGCATCTGCAGGTCCGCCAGCATGTTCGTCCGGGAGACGGCCAGTGGATCAACAAAAGCAGACTCAAGGATTTCTATCGCGGGGTGGCAACTGTCAACGGCCGCCACAACTTCTTCCCGGGTATATGCAGAAGCCCTCGGCGGCAGGTCCTTGCCTATCCGGAAGGCGATTTCAGCTTCAACACCGAACAGTCGGTGGTTTGCGCCTCGGAACAGTGAGCCGTTCAATCCCATCCATCCGAACGGCATGGGAGCAAAGAACGGGGTACCCTGCGGGCCGGCTGCTCCGATCTTCCACCCGCCTACGGGCAGGTAGGCCTGGGCCACCATGTCCTGGATGGCGAAAGCTTCTGCTTCGCTGACTGGCGCAAGCTCCGGCAGCAGATCAATGATGGGAGAGTGCGTGCGTCTGGCCGTTAGTAGTATATCCGCCGTTCTCAGTAGTACCGCTTCTCGTGCTGCCGACACACTCATGCCTTCTCCTTCGCGCCACCAGGTTCCTGATGCACAGTCTGCTGGAATGAACACAACTTCGCAAACCAAACGTGTGTGTCGGCACGTCATACAAATGGCGCAACCAGCGCCGGTCGAGGATCTGACATGTTGATCGGTAGAGCGCCTGAGTTCAGATCGTCCGAGATCACGCCGCGCGAAAAGTTTCTGAACCGCCGCAATCTGATCTTTGGTGGCCTTGCCGCAGCCGGGCTTGCATATGAGTGGCAGAAGAAGATGCCGCCGCTCTACACGCCGTCAGTCCTGGCAGCAACCAAGCTGAGCACCGTCCCCGGCAATGCACCCGCTGTGAACGAGGCCCTTACTCCGCAGGGAAAAGCGACAAGCTACAACAATTTCTACGAGTTCGGCACGGACAAGGCTGATCCAAAGGCGAATGCCGGCAAACTGCACATACGTCCGTGGACAGTGAAGATCGAAGGCCTCGTCAACAAGCCACAGATTGTGGATGTCGACGCGCTCATGCGCTTCAAGCCACTGGAAGACCGGACCTACCGGTTCCGCTGCGTCGAGGCGTGGAGCATGGTCATTCCGTGGGTGGGTTACCCGCTCAGTGATCTTATCCAGTTTGCGGAACCCAAACCGGCTGCAAAGTACGTGCAGTTCTACACCTTGGCTGACCGAAAGCAAATGGACCTGCCCGGCGGGTTTGATTGGCCCTACACAGAAGGTTTGCGGATGGATGAAGCGATGCACCCGCTGACTCTGCTCACCTTTGGCGCATACGGCCAGACTCTCGAGAACCAGCAGGGTGCACCCGTGCGCGTGATCGTTCCCTGGAAGTACGGCTTTAAATCAGCAAAGTCGATTGTGCGTATCAAGTTCACAGATCAGCAGCCGGTCACCACCTGGAACGACATTTCCGCGCAGGAGTATGGGTTCTATGCGAATGTAAATCCGGCTCACAGCCATCCGCGCTGGAGTCAGGCTCGCGAGCGTCGTATCGACAGCAGTGTTTTCCCTCGTACGGTGCCCACGTTACCATTCAACGGCTACGGCAATCAGGTTGCCAGCCTGTATGCTGGCATGGACTTGAACCGCTACTACTAGCGGCTTTGAGGTTAATGCCGGCCATCAATGACAAATAGAGCCATCCGCATCCTGAAGCCGTTTGTATTCGTGGCGGTGTTGCTGCCGTTTCTTGTACTTCTTTCGCGGTTTCGGTCAGGCAATCTGGGTCCCGACCCAGTCCAAAGCATTACCCATTTCACCGGCAACTGGACGATGTACCTCCTGCTGGTGTCGCTTGCCGTAACGCCGGTCCGCCGGTTCTCGCCCAAACTGGCGTGGTTGATAAGGCTGCGCCGTATGCTGGGCTTGTTCGCATTCTTCTATGCAACGCTGCACCTGCTCACGTACGTTTTGCTCTTCTCAGGCTTCGACGTCACCGGTGCCCTCGCCAGCGTGCGCGCACACGACCTCTCAGCATTGCGCGAGCAATGGCTGGCGGTCTGGCCCACCATGGTGGATGACGCAAAGAAGCGACGCTTCATCCAAGTGGGTCTTGCGTCGTACATCTTGCTTTTGCTGCTGGGGTTGACCTCACCCCAGCGAATCATGCGCTGGATAGGAGGCAAGCCGTGGCAGGCCTTGCACAGACTTGTGTACCTGGCTGCTTTTCTGGGAGTGGTGCACTACTGGTGGCTGGTGAAAAAGGGTGTAAGAGCACCGCTGCTTGACACTCTTGTGCTCTTCACGCTCCTGCTGGCCCGACCCGTTTATCGTTTGCTGCAGAAGCACAAAGCTGCCCGCAAGCCGCTCTTGGCCAGGTCACCGGCGTAGAGTTCCCTTAGAAAAGAGTTGTCGCAGTCGCCACGGGCTGTGGCGTGACGCTGGCCGCAAGGGTGTAATGTTCTCGGTCGCCGTACCTGTCCCAGTACGGCTGCACCTTGGCAAGAATCGGCGACTGAGAAACGTGCTCGCGAAACGCTGCTTCCTTCGTGGTACGGACGGATGAGATGTCCAGTTCGACTGACCATGGTGCAGGCAGCAGCGGTTCACGTTCCGGAACCGTGAAAATCGTGCTCTGGTGAAACAGCCGCTGAGGCACAAAAGGCGCTAGCCCCAGCTCCTGGAAGCGCTTTGCACGGCCCGCCCAGTGGAAGGCGAGACTCGCAAACGAGGACACCGCCGCGTGATCCGGATGCACGTTGAGCGATCCATCCAGCCCAAACGTCAGCACGATCTCCGGCTGCCATGAACGCATGCGCTGTACAAGTTTTCCGGCGGCCCCGTTCAGACCAGCAAACTCCAGCGTGCCGTCCTGATAGTCCAGCAACTCGTGCTTTGAAACACCCAGCACAGCACAACTGCGTGCGAACTCATCCCGCCGTATACGTCCCAGATCCTGCCCGTCCAGTGAGCTGCCACGGTTAGTTGCTGCCTGCCCGTCTGTCATGCAGACCACGTACGTTTCGAACCCCGCTTTCACAGCAAGCAGCAGAGCGCCGCCAAAGGCGAAGCACTCGTCATCCGGATGGGCTACCACGCACATCAAGCGTCGGGACACGATTCCAACTCCTCCTGCTCTGCCTCATCGAAAAGCAGGTCGGTCATTTTAATGGCTTGTTCCAGCGCTTCGGTGCCAAAGAACTTTGCAATGGGCGCGAAAGACCTGCGATGCAGCGCAGTCGGTCCGTGCTGGTCTAAGGCGCGGCGATGCTCCGGGGTTGCGTAACCCTTGTGCGAGGCAAATCCGTACTCGGGATGCTCTCTGTCCCACACTCGTAATTGCGCATCGCGGTAGACCTTGGCAATCACGGAAGCTGCCGCTATGGACACAGACAATGAATCGCCGTAGATCAGCTTGGTTTGAGCGCAGGGATGATCCAGGCGCATAGCGTCAATCAAAAGGTGATCCGGCACACAGCCGAGTCCTTCCACAGCGATACGCATAGCAAGGCGCGACGCCTGATAAATGTTGATGCGGTCGATGGTTTCAGCATCCACCTCGCCAACGGCGATTGCCACCGCGCAACGCCGAATCTCACGATCCAATCGCTCGCGTTCTTCCCGCGTCAATTGTTTGGAATCCCGCAGGCCAAGCTTTTGTAGGCGGGCCGTACGGTTGGGTAACACCACTGCAGCAGCAACAACCGGTCCGAAGAGCGCACCTCGACCCACCTCGTCCACGCCCGCGATACACACAAAACCGTGATAGCGCAGCGCCTGCTCGGGCGCATCGGAACAGACAAGCTGGCTGAGCATCTGCTGCTTGCTCCAGCCTTCCGGTACGATTTGGTTTTTGCGACGGAGCAGGGATTCGTTCGGCATGCGGCTGAGGTAAGTGTAAGCAAACGTGTTCGGAGTACCCTGGAACATGCAACTGCTTCCTGCGGTGTCAGACGCAGAAAAGCGCCGGACTCTCCGGCGCTTTCAAGAGCACAGGGACACTATGCTGTGCGGGCAACTTCGCGGAGGCGAGCGGCTTTGCCCCTCAGTCCGCGCAGGTAAAACAGCTTCGCGCGGCGCACTTCGTAAGAACGAATCTTCTCTACCTTGTCCACGACCTTGGAGTTGAAAGGGAAAATACGCTCAACGCCTTGGCCGAAGCTCATCTTACGCACCGTGAAACTGCCCTGCGGACCATTCTTACGGGCGATGCACATGCCCTCAAACGCCTGAAGACGCTCTTTCTCGCCTTCCTTAATCTTTACTTGAACGCGAACGGTGTCACCGGGAGCAAACTTCGGCAGGTCAGTGCGCTCGAGCTTTGCAGCGAGCTTCTGCATGATGGGATGAATCGACATGGTGCGGAAATCCTTACTTAGAGTCGTTCCCCAGTGTAGCGCAAAGTGGATTCCATGGATAGGGTCTACTCGCGTGAACGGGGCCTCTCGTCCGTTATCTGCGATCCTTCCACGCATCTGTGTGATACGCCAAGGTGGCCAGATATTCGCGATCTGCTGCACTCAACCTTGCACCTCGAAGTAAATCCGGGCGGTTTTGCAGTGTCTTGCGAAGCGCCTGCTGCCGTCTCCAGCGACGTACCGCTTGGTGATCTCCGTTTGCGAGAACATTGGGAACGCTTAGCCCGCGGAAATCCGCTGGACGCGTGTAGTGCGGGTAATCGAGAAGTCCAGCGGACGCGGCCGCAGCGCTCGGAGGATCGTTCGCAGATCGTGCGGTGTCACAGGGCAGTCCGAAGCTCTCGTAGTGGACAGAGTCAGCATTGCCCAACACACCCGGAATGAGCCTGATCACCGCGTCCACGATGACCGCCGCGGCCAGCTCGCCGCCCGACAGGACGTAATCTCCTATGGAAAGTTCATAATCACAAAGAAGTTCGTTGACCCGTTCATCCACGCCTTCAAAACGCCCACAAACCAACACAATTCGCTCAAACGTGGAGAATTCACGTGCCATCAACTGCGTGAAGGGCTTGCCCTGCGCCGACAGCAGGATAACCGCCTCCCTTCCAGCGTCACGCTTGCCTTTTGGCCCAATGCCAAGAGACTCTATTGCGGCAGTCACAGGCTCCGGCTTGAGGACCATGCCCTCACCACCACCGAACGGCCGATCATCGACTGTTCTGTGCCGATCTGTGGCAAACGTCCGGAGATCGATTGCTTCTACGAAGGCACGGCCTGCCCTGAGTGCACGCGATACCACTCCGAACCTTTGCGTGCTCACCAGAAACTCAGGAAAGATGGTAATAACGGAGACTTTTAGCGGCGGAAGTTTTTTAGACAGGTACTCCGAAAGATTTGTGTCTCTGTCTTCCATAACAGTCTCTTCCTGCCACTAAGAGTTCAGGTTCAAAAGTCCAGCGGGAAGGTCCATGATGATGCGCTTCGTTTCCACATCGATGCGACGTACATAGGCATTCGCGAAAGGTACAAGCAACTCCTGCTCCTCGTTCGTCTTCACGATGAAGAGCGCAGCCGCATCTTTCAACCGTCGGCCACTGGCACTGACCGGGAAATGCAGGTCGCTTACCTTGCCGAGTGTGTGATCTCCATCGCAAAGTTCACACCCGACGAGATCGTTCACGTAAAAGGTTGCACCATCCAGCGCGATCCGTTCAGCGCCGGGCAGCTGGAGCTCCTGACCGGTAAGCTTCTCTGCCTCCGATATCGAGTTCACACCAGCAAGCTTGAGAACAATTCGCCCCTCATTCCTTCCAGCCGGTCTCCAGAAGCTTTCCACCTTCGCGGGTTCTCGCATGGCCGTAGACCCGAAGATCACCAGGTGGTGAGAGGTTGCGTAAAGGTCGGGGAAGTCAGTGAAGAGCTCCGCCAGTACCTCGCCGCGGCGTCCTTGCGGACGCACGATGCGCGCCAGAGTAATCCACTGCACCTGCGTCATCCGTTCCGGCTATCCGGCCGTATGTCCAAGCTGCACCGCAATCGAAGTTTGCTGCTCGCAGCAC
Source organism: uncultured Terriglobus sp. (assembly GCA_964242065.1). Classification (GTDB taxonomy): domain Bacteria; phylum Acidobacteriota; class Terriglobia; order Terriglobales; family Acidobacteriaceae; genus Terriglobus. Next base: position 7,009 of record CAXTBQ010000059.1, read on the forward strand.
CCACGATAGCGCGAAGGGATCGGGCCGTGCGGCCCTGTTTACCGATCAGCTTCCCGAGATCATCCTCTGTCACAAACAGTTGAAGCACAATCTCTGACTCGCCCGAAACTGCCTCGATCCGAACACCTTCCGGCTGGTCGACGAGCGCACGTGCAATTCCCGTGGCTAAATCGCAGATCTGCTGTACAGACTGACCTGGTGGGAGAGAAGTGTCGGCCATATCTTCCTTGCTTGCTTACTTTTCGTATGTCTTTCCACTGGATTCGGTGACTGAGCGAGCGTTACCTTGTGAGTAGAGCACATCCGCATGCGGAACAGAGCACGTGCAGCAAAAAGAGAAGCCGCGCCATCTGCCCGATTGGCAGAGGTACGCGGCTGCTGAACGGACAATGTTATGGAATTCAGACTGCTACGGGCTCTACAGGTGCAGAATTAATCCTCACCAGCTTGGCAACGATCTCAGACATTTGGGCGCCAACGCCTGTCCAGTAGTCAATGCGTTCGCGTTTAAGATCGACCGTCTTTGGCTCAGTTCGAGGGTTGTAAGTGCCGACGACTTCGATCGACCGCCCATTGCGTGCGCGATCCTTTTCAATGACAACAATGCGATAGTACGGCTGCTTGCGCGCTCCGACGCGTGCCAGACGAATCATAACCACGGTATAAACATCCTCACTTGTGCAATCTTGAAACTGGCTCAGCTAATGGGGCCTGAGTTGGGTCTGCTCGCCAGTCTTGGCCTGCCGCTGCGCCGGGGCAGGAGCAGATATATTGAACCTACTTATTGTGGTTGAAATCAGCAGTTTTAGCAAGTCCGCAGGCAGCCGTTAAGCCCTAGGAAACAGAAACCGGAGCATCTCTCCAAAGCGACTTGCCCACGCCTCCTCGTTGTGCAGAGCTCCTGGGTACAAACGGTACTGCAGATCGACACCATCTTTCCAGCCGCGCGCCTGCAAGAGATGGTGCATCAGATTAGCGTCTCGAACGTGCTGCAGCCCCTCTGCCGCACCCATATCCAGCCAAATGCGTAGAGGGAGGTGCTCCGACAAGGTGCGCACGTCCTTCAGGATCGAGCGGTCATCCCACCATAGCGAAGGCGAAACTACCCCTACCTGATGGAACACACGGGAGTATCGTAGCGCGATGGCCAGGGAGATCAGGCCGCCGAGGGACGATCCGGCAATGCCCATCTGCTCGGGTCCCTGCAGAATGCGATACTCACGCCTGATCAGTGGGATTACTTCCTCTACCAGCAGCCGAGCGTAGAGCCTGCCTTTGCCTCCACCTAGCCTCCTGTCAGGGGTCGGCGTGTATTCCGCCATACGCTGAACGCCGGCATTCGCCACTCCTACGATCACGAGTGGCGCGACCCTGCCCGAGGCTATCTCCTGATCCGCCGTGGCTCCTACCCGCCAGGTCGAGTCAGTCACATAGGACAGACTGCCATCGAAAAGGTTCTGTCCATCATGCATTACGAGCATAGGGAAACTTCGTGTCGGTTCAAGCAGGTACGCTTCCGGCAAGTAGACGAAGAGGTCGCGTGGTACGGGTAAGAAGCGCGAGTTCCATGCCTGTATGCGCCGGTAGCGACCTTCTGCGGCCGCTTTCACAACCCAGGTTGTGGAAGGCGATTCGCTCGTGCCTTCAACGAACTGAACGTTCCGTGGAGCGAAAGAACTCATGTGCGACGATGCTTTCCAGGGTACTAGGAGATTCCCGCGCGATGCACCGTGAATACCTTGTGGACTATTCCGCAGCGCTTGGCCGATCTATGGAGCGACTTGTTTTTGGTTATGGTGGTCTGCCGGTTATTGTTTTCCCAACATCCTGCGGACGCTTTCATGAGTTTGAGGATCAAGGTATGGTCGCTGCCATCAGAGACAAGATCGACAGCGGCTACTTTCAACTATTCTGCGTGGATTCGGTCGACAGTGAAAGCTGGTATGCGCAAAATGTCGAAGGTCGCTGGCGCATTGCGCGGCATTTGCAGTACGAACGCTACGTTATGGATGAACTACTGCCACAGATCCGGGCGCGCAATCAAAGCCGCTCCCTGGCGATGGCCGGGTGCTCCTTCGGCGGCTTCCACGCCGCAAGCATGGCGTTGCGACACCCCGGTCAGGTAAACGCGATGCTTTCCATGGGTGGTGCGTTTGATATTGCACGTTTTCTGCGTGGGCACTATGACCAGGATTGCTACTTCACGCTTCCCACGCATTTTCTGCCCAATCTGCAAGAACACCGCCTTTTGGAGCAGATGCGGCGTAATGCGTACGTCTTCGCCACGGGACAGCACGACATGTGCTGGGATGACAATGAGAAGCTCGCAGGCATCATGAGAGCCAAAGGGATCCCTGTGCGTCTTGACGTGTGGCAAGACAACGCTGGTCACGACTGGCCATGGTGGCGACAGATGTTTCGGAGCTATCTTTGAGCTGAAATGCAACGACCCAAGTCAACAAAGCGGCATCCACTCGTCGATGGGGTTAGGAGAGGGCTATGAAGAAGATTGGCATCCTGTTCGGCATGGAAAATACTTTTCCACAGGCGTTCGTGGACCGTGTGAACTCAATGCAAGTGGCTGGGATTAGCGCGGAACTAGTAAAGGTTACCTCCGTGTTTGAAGCGGCACCGTGCGGCTACTCCGTCATTGTGGATCGAATCTCGCATGATGTGCCGTTCTACCGTGCCTATTTAAAAAACGCGGTGCTCACGGGCACACACGTCATCAACAATCCATTTTGGTGGAGCGCAGACGACAAGTTCTTCAATTACGCGCTCGCGGCGAAGCTAGGCGTTGCAGTACCCAGGACGGCAATCCTCCCGAGCAAGCAGATGCCGCCCGACACGAACGACGTCTCATTTCGAAACCTTCAGTACCCATACGATTGGGAAAATGTTTTCAACTATGTTGGATTTCCTGCCTTTCTGAAGCCGCACGACGGAGGCGGCTGGAAGGATGTCTACCGTGTTCACAATCCGCATGAGTTCTTCCAGGCCTTTGATCAGACCGGCAATCTCTGCATGACCCTGCAGGCGGCGGTTAGGTTCCGTGAGTATTTTCGGTGTTATGTCGTTGGTCAGCGTGACGTCCGGATTATGCCCTACGATCCAACACGTCCGCACCATGAGCGTTACGTGCAGAACCCCCCAAGCTACTCGCCGGAACTGATTGCCCGGGTGGAGCGCGATGCACTCACGTTGTGCAGAGCACTCGGATACGATCTGAACACGGTTGAGTTTGCAGTGGAAGATGGGGTGCCGTACGCCATCGACTTCATGAATCCAGCACCCGATGCAGACCGGGCTTCTGTTGGTGAGGAGAACTTCCGGTGGATTGTGGACGCGGTCGCCACATTGGCCGTGGAAAGAGCGCAGGCGAACGAAGGCATGACGCCGGAACTTCGCTGGGCCAACTTCTTGAATGGGCACCACGCAATCCAAACGACTGCATCGCGGGCGACGCCGCAGTCCGCCCCACTGAAATGATTTGCAGGCAAGCAGTACCCTATCTCCTGCTGTTGGTGCTTCCGTGCGTGGTTTACGGGCAGCAGCAGACCGGTGCACCGGCAGGACTTCGGGGCCCGGCGGCCCCGGCGACTTCCTCACTGGGTGTGACGGCAGGATCGGACGGGCACGCCCTTCACTATCGCGTGCGAGTAGTGGACGGCCGAACCGGCGTGGCGATCCAGAACGCCCATGTACGGCTGTGGTTTGACGAACCGACGGGAGCAGGCTACGAGTTCGCGACAGACGCGAGCGGAGTCGGTCTCATGCCGGCTCCTGTGAGCCAACCTTTGCGCGTTCTAGTAAGCGTCCTGGATTACATGGATTGCCGGCGTTTCATGCGCGGCGATCCGCCAATCGGCTACAACCTCCTAGTGATCGCGAAAGAAGGCATGACCGGGCAGAATGGTTGCGGCACAATCGCGGTGCATGCGTCGGCAGGAGAACTTGTATTGTTTGCTCGGCACAGCCGGTGGTACGAAGGCATAAATAGGAACATGGCGAACTGAAACCTACATTCCGCGCTGTAGACTGCATCGGAGAACCCCATGCGACCCACCTTTACGCTCGGTATCGAAGAGGAGTATCAGACCATTGATCCGGTCACCCGTGATCTGCGCTCGCACGTGGCAACGGAGATGCTTGAGCACGGCAAGCTCCGTTTGGAAGAGCGGGTAAAGGCGGAGCTCCACCAGTCGGTCATTGAAGTGGGTACCCGGGTCTGCCGGAACATACAGGAAGCCCGCGAGGACCTCTTCGATCTTCGTCGCAATATGATCCGGCTCGCGGAAGAGAATCATCTCGTTCTCATCGCTGGGGCGACACACCCCTTTGCTGACTGGCGAGCTCAAGAGATTTACCCGGACCCGCGGTACGCGCAGGTGGTGGAGGATTTGCAACTGGTAGCGCGCGCGAACCTGATCTTCGGCTTGCACGTGCATGTTGGAATAGAAGATCGCGAAAGCGCCATCCGCATCATGAACTCGCTGCGGTACTTTCTGCCCCATATTCTTGCGCTCTCTACCAACTCGCCTTTTTGGCAGGGGATGGAGACCGGCTACAAGAGCTATCGGGCGAAGGTGTTCGAGAACTTTCCACGCACCAATCTGCCGGATAGTTTTTCCAGCTACTCAGAGTTTGAAAACTACGTCAATCTGCTCATCAAGACCAACAGCATCGACAACGCCAAGAAGCTCTGGTGGGACGTGCGGCCGCATCCGTTTTTCAACACGGTCGAGGTGCGCATCTGCGACATTCCAATGCGCGCCGAGGAAACCGTGGCGATCGCCGCGCTGATCCAAGCGACTGCGGTCAAGCTCCACAGCCTCCATGCCGGCAACATGGACTTTCGGCAGTACTCACGCGCGCTTCTGATGGAAAATAAATTCCGAGCCGTGCGTTACGGTTTGGATGGCAAACTAATCGACTTCGGAAAGGAAGCCGAAGTACCAGAACGCGAGCTGATTGAGGAGTACCTTCACTTCATCGATGGCGTTGTAGATGAGCTGGGCTCTCGCAATGAAATCAACTACATCCGGACGATGCTGGAGCAGGGAAGCGGTGCCGACCGGCAGTTGAAAGTCTGGCGTGAGACCGGCGATTTGAAGGCAGTCGTTGACTTCATGGCCGCGGAAACACGGGCGGGATTGTAAAGGAAGCGAACCTTTCCACCGCCGGTGTAAAAAAAGTTTGTGCGCCGCTGCACGTTTTCTCACTTTTCACGCTATCTTGATTACAAATCCCTGTACATCCGCCTTCCTGTATGGGCGATTCCTGCTTCAGCCAAAGATTTCAGCAATACCATCTGCTGCGTCGATCGCCGGCGTGTACCTCCGATTCGCTTACCGCAGTTCACTCTGAGGAGAGTCGTTCCATGGATTTGAAGAGTTTCGCAACCGCCCAGCAGTATTTCTCACGCCGTAATTTCATGCGAACCGCAGGGATTGCTTCCGCTGCGGCGGCTGCCATGCCAGCGCTCGGTTTGCAGGCTGCCGCCAACCAACCCGCACAGGCCGGTCAACCTGGGACTGGCCGTCGCGGCGGCATGGGTGCTGGCGGTGACGATATGGGTGGCGGTCGCCGTCCCATGGCGCCGGACACTGTCATCATTTCTTCGAACGAGAACCCTCTCGGACCCGCTTCGTGTGCGCTCGACGCTATAGGCGTCGCCGCAAAGAAGGGTGGCCGGTACGACCGTGAATACAGCACTGCCATGACCAAAGCCATCAGCGATCAGTTTCAACTGAAGCCAGGCTACGTGCGCATCTATCCAGGATCGGGCGGACCGCTGGACCTCGCTCTCTACTCCAATATCGGGCCGGACAAGCCCCTCGTCCTAGGCGATCCATCGTACGAGCAGGGTTTCCGCGCTGCCATGACGATGAAGGCGAAGTACTTCCAAGTGCCGCTCGACAAAACAACCTACAAGTACGACGTGAAAGCCATGCTTGCCGCGCACCCCAACCCAGGCGCGTACTACATCGTCAATCCGAACAATCCGACCGGAACCATCACCCCGAAAGAAGACATCGCGTGGCTGGTGGCGAACAAGCCGGCCGGATCAGTCGTGATTGTGGACGAAGCTTATCACCACTTCTCCGACCAGGACTCGGTTATCGACATGGTGACAGCAGACAAGGATGTCATCGTCTTACGCACGTTCTCGAAAATTTACGGCATGGCGGGAGTACGCGCCGGCTTTGCCTTTGGCCGCCCGGATCTGCTGGCTCGCTTCGAGGCGGTCACGCCGAACGACCGGCAGATTGGAAGCATCTCGCTCACTTCAGCGGCGGCAGCAGCAGCCAGCCTGAACGATAAGCAACTGGTTCCGCTGCGCCGAAAAATCAATCGGGACACCTTGGATGACACTCTGGCCTTTCTTTCCAAGAACGGCTACAAATTTGTTCCGGGTGCGCAGGCCAACATGTTCATGGTGGACGTGAAGCGTCCGGGTGCTGAAGTGCAGCGCGCCATGCTAGGTGAGAAGGTGGCGATCGGTCGCGTCTGGTCCGCCATGCCGACCTACGTTCGCGTCACGGTGGGAACACCAGACGAGATGAAGAAGTTTCAAACGGCCTTCTACAAGGTCATGAACGAACCCACCAAGCCGCTGGCCGCTCACTTGGATCACAACGACATCCCGCACGAACTCTACCGCGGGTAGTCAAGAGCTGGAATCAGCAGAAAGAACCCCGGCGTCAAATTCGCCGGGGTTCTTCTTTTCGCATCACTCTATCGTTCAGCAAAGTCCGGCGCGCATCAAAAGAAGTGACATGCTAGCTGCAAACGCGACGACGCGTCTTTCTTCCGTACCCTTTCCACCCTCGTTCCAGAAGGGCGCCCGCAATGCGGTCGAAACTTGTCTGCGCATCCAGACAGATGAGAAAGTAACGCTGATCACCGATGAGCAGACGATGCCGGTTGCCGCCGCCATCGCAGTAGAACTGGACCGCAGGGGATGCCTGTGGAGCGGCTTCGTGCTTGAGGAGCTTGCGCCTCGTCCTTTGCAGGGGATGCCGGGAGTCGTTCTGGAGGACATGGAGAGCAGCCAGATTAGTATCTTTGCCGTGCAGGTGCAGCAGAATGAACTGCGCAGTCGTATGGAGATGACCGATGTCGTGAACCGGAGGCGCATGCGTCATGCTCACATGGTGAACGTCACGCCAGAGATTATGGTGCAGGGCATGCGGGCCGATTTTCAACAGGTTGACCAACTGTCGCAGACTGTTCTCGACCGCGTTCGTAAAGCTACTTACGTGCGGGCAATTACTGCTGCTGGAACGGACATTCACGCCCAACTCAATCCCGCTTACAAATGGTTCAAGACATCAGGGATTATCTCGCCGGAGAAGTGGGGCAACCTGCCCGGCGGAGAATGCTTTACGGCTCCCGGCGAAGTGAACGGCATTTTTGTCGTGGATGGGGTGGTTGGGGACAACCTCTGCGCTCGCTACGGGATACTGCGCGAGACGCCGCTGACCATTGCTATAGAGGAAAATCGTATCGTCAAGGTTACGTGTGACAACAAAGATCTGGAGCGTGAGTTCTGGGCATACACACACACTGATGAAAACTCCGACAGGGTAGGAGAGTTTGCCATTGGCACAAACATCGGGATCGATCGTGTCATTGGCAACATTCTGCAGGATGAGAAGTTTCCCGGAATCCATATTGCATTTGGGGACCCGTACGGCGCGCATACGGGTGCCCAGTGGAAGTCGTCAACGCACATTGATGTGGTCGGCCTCGGATTCAACATCTGGCTGGGAGATGCCCGTGGCGAAGAGCAGATTATGCGAGACGGTTCATTTCTCATTGGACCCTAGATCGAGGATCCATGCGCAGACTAAGAGAGAGGCGTAAACCTCCCTCTTCCTATTTGACGGCAAACTGAGGTCAACTACTTGAGCCGTATAGGCTCCCGCAAGGTGAAGCTGATAGTACTCTCTGACGGAATGACCACGTCGCGACTCCCCGTGTAGGCGCCGGCAGCAGTTCCTGCGCCACCTCCGGCAAGACCTCCAATGAGAGCACCCTTACCACCGCCTGCCAGGCCGCCGATTAGCGCACCCACGCCTGCTCCCCCGCCGATGAATCCTGCAGTGCGCTTCCCGCGTCCTCGAACACGCGCTACATATTCACTGCTATCCACGCGATAGCCACCGATGTCGGTAAGAGTGATCCCCAGAACTCCAGCGCCAGCAAAGTGCCCCCGTCCTTTGGCACTTGAGATCTCTCCCCGAACTGAAGTTCCGCGCGCAAAGGCCGTTACTCCGCGCACCTGGACCGCGGAGTTCAGCACGCCACTGAATGACGCGCCCACACCGCCGCCGTGCTCCGCAGAGAGTGTCTCTGTCGTCCTGATGGTGACGCGTGTTCCTGACGGTACGATCAAAGCGGGAGCAGACGGGGGCACAACTTCAGCTGCCGCAGACACAGGAGGCGCCGTGACCGTGGGCGCAGTGCCGTCCGGTACGGCAAAAACCGCCGAGCCGGCTGCCGGTGACGGCGGGGTCGAGGCGGCGACAGGCGCCGGGACACTACTACCGGGCGCGATCACCGTGGCTCCGACAGGAATGGGCTGACCCGCCGGTATGACTTGCGTTGTTCCGTTCGGCAACGAGACTGTTGTCGCCCCAGGCGCAGGCGAGGGATTGCCATGGCAACCCGAGATGATTCCGCTGCAAAGGACGACGCAAAGCGCAAAATGGCGAGTCCGGGGGAACATGGTGCCTCCATTAAGAATGAGCGATAGCTACTACATGTTTAGCAGATGCTTGCCAGCTGTGAGCGACAGCAGGTATCGGCTAATTTCCATGAGGAACCAGTCTGCGCAGCCTAAGCAAAGAGGACGGCAGCCTGCGCTGCCGTCCCCGTCACAGATGCTCCGCTGTGTCGTTATATCTTCGCTTCGCGATACGACACGTGCTTGCGGACAATCGGATCGTACTTCTTGAACTCCAGCTTTGAGCTGGTCGTCTTTGGATTCTTGGTCGTTGTGTAGAAGTGACCAGTTCCGGCACTCGAGACAAGCTTGATGAGCGTACGCATGATCTACCCTTTCGCCTGCAGCAGTGCGGCTTCCACGCCAAGCTTGTTGATGGTTCGCAGGCCGCGTGCAGATACCCTCATCCGCACGAACTTCTTCTCATTTGCCACCCAGATACGCTTCCACTGCAGGTTTGGCTCCCAGCGACGACGCGTCTTGTTGTTCGCATGCGACACTTTATTGCCAGCCATGGGGCGCTTCCCGGTGATGGGACAAACTTTCGCCATACCAAATCTCCTGATGCCCGGTCCGCTAGTTCAGACCAATCTCGCAATTATCCCATGATTCTGCCCTACTTTGCACGACATTCCAGCAGGAATCGCTCTAAATACCTCAGGAACCAGGCAGCTTGAGCAACAAACCGGCGACGCATGCGCCAGTCAGCATGGCGAGTAGCTGGAGTGCCACGGGTCGGAGTCGTCGCTCTCCCGCGACTTCTGGCATGAGATCCACGAGGGCTATGTAAACAAAACTAGCGGTGCTCACAGGTTACCGCCAATTGGCCGCAGAGAACTCCGTGCCGGCCAGCAATACTAGGCTGACGCCCGCAAGAGCTCCGACTGCAACCATGAGAATCAACTGCAAGGCCCTGCGCCTTGAGACCCGCAGGTGCATGAGCACTGCGAAGTCGCCCATACGGTGGGGAACCTCATGCAACATAATCGCCAGTGCCGTCAGCCAGCCTACGCGGCGGCTTACGGAAAATGCAGCAGCGACGCTCACTCCATCCACAAAGCTGTGCAAGGTGCCCCCAACAACCAAACCCAACGGACGGGGAGTGGGGTGTAGATGACGTGGACCACAGTCCGTACCACCCTTACCGGGCACCTCCACGGCGTGTCCTGTCGCAACAGCGAACAGGCGCTCAATGGCGAAGAGAGTAAAGATGGTACCAGCAAAGACAAACCAAAGGCTTTGCCGGTTGCCGATGCTCGCTACAGCGTCGGGAAGAATGTGCAGCAAAGCGGTGGCGAGTAAGACCCCAACTGCCAGGCTGACCAGGTAAGGCAAGCCCCGGTCCAACAACCTGCGGCGATTGCTCAGCCACAAAGCCGACAAGACCGCGATTCCCTGAATCGCCGCCACCGCAAGTACCGCTTCCACGCCGCTCCTCTAAGCCGGCCTAATCGCGCCAGTCACAGTGACAACTATATTGCAAACGAGTTCCTAACAGTGAAACTTCTACGTTCGATGGGCACGAGTCACGATCATCGCCTTCGCGTGCGTGCCGGAATCACAGGCGTACTGCCGCTTCCGCGTTGCATCGATCCATACGACGTCACCCGGTTCCAGAACGTGTCGCTCCGACTCCGACGTGAGGGTCAGGCAGCCCTCGATCACCAGCGTGAACTCGACACCCTCGAAGACTCGGGGCCGAAACACGACTTCGTCTCCAGAACCGCGGAACTCCGCGATACAAGGGACCATACTTTGGTCAGTCACCAGGGAGCTCATGCTTTCGGAAAGAAAAACCGATGAAGCTCCAGCGTTGCGCTGGAGTCGCACACGCTCTGCCCGCCGCATGATGCGGAAGGGAACTGGCTGTTCATCCCGGAAGAAGTAAGCAAGATCTTTCTTGAAGGTGAGAGCGATCCGCGCAAGGTTTCGCACGGTGGGAACTACTCGACCGGTCTCCAGCTGAGAGAGAAAGCTGGCGGATAGTCCCGTTTTCTTACCCAGTTCAACCAAACCCATGGATCGCCGCATTCGAAGGCGTCGAATGCGTTCGCCGATTTGCTTTGCCTGTATGGCCGTTTCTACCTGATTGGGTTCAACAACATCCACCGCATCCGCCGGGGGAATGGATTCGTCTACTCGCATTGTTTTTCAGATGGTCAACAAAGAAAAGAAGCTGCCAGTGTGGGCAGCTTCTTTTACAGGCACGTTGACCTCAGACCTGCGTGTTAGAAGTCATCGCCGAAAGCGACTTCGCCCGCAACAGCTGTCTGGTAGGCGGAGACCCTGCGTTCGAAGAAGTTTGTCAGTTCCTGGACGTCTTGCAACTCCATGAAGCTAAAAGGGTTCTTTGTCTTGAAGTGCGGTGCGATTCCGAGGCGTTGCAGCCGCGAGTCAGCTACGTAGCCCAGGTATGCACGCATGTCTCGAAGCGACAGTCCGGCCACTCCACCGGATAGTAAATCCTCTGCAAACTGCGCTTCGCAATCAACAGCCTCTTCCAGCATCTCAACAATCTGCTTTTCCAGATCTGCGTCCCAGAGGTCAGGCTCCTGAGACCGCACGGTATTGACGACCTCGAACGCAAACTCCAGGTGGCAGCTTTCATCACGAAAGACCCAGTTGGTGCCGGAGGCCAAACCGTGAAGCAATCCCTTGGACCGGAAGAAGTACACGTACGCAAAGGCTGCGAAGAAGAAGAGGCCCTCGATGCAGGAAGCAAAGCAGATCAGGTTCAACAGGAAGTTGCGGCGGTCGCTGCGCGTTTGCAGGGTGTCCAACTGCTCGATGGAATCCATCCACTTCATGCAGAAGTCAGCTTTCTTCTGGATGGACGGGATGTTCTCAACAGCCGCAAAAGCTTCCGCGCGTTCTTCGTGGTCAGGAACGTAGTTGTCGAGCAGCGTCAAGTAGAACTGTACGTGTACAGCCTCCTCAAAAAGCTGACGTGAAAGATACAGGCGCGCCTCGGGCGAATTGACGTGCTTGTACAGGTTCAGCACCAGGTTGTTCGCCACGATGGAATCGCCTGTCGCAAAGAAAGCCACCAGTCTCTTGATGGTGTGGATTTCTGCAGGCGTCATCTTGGAGCGAAGATCCACCAGATCAGTCGAGAAATCAACTTCTTCGACAGTCCATGTGTTCTTGATGCCATCGCGAAACATATCGTAGAAAACCGGGTACTTCATGGGTCGCAGCGTGAGGCACATGCCCGGATCGAGCAGCGCTTGCGGAACTGCGACGGATGAACCCGATGTAATGGGCGTTGCGATGGTGACTGGGTCAAGTGTGACGGACATGGTCGATCTCCTGGGAACGATTTCGGCGCAAACGGATGAGGGTCAGTAGTAAGCGGATGGCGGAAAGACATACAGGACGCTTCCCGCCTCTCGCTCGGAAAGATCTGCTACTGGCAGGCTTCGCAGCTTTCAGGGTTTTCTAGCGAGCAGGTGATCGCTGCGGAAGCATCAATTGGCTTCTGCTCCGGCTCAGGTACTGCGACTGCCTGCAACTGGGCAACCGCGGCTGATACACCGCTGATCTGGCTGCTGGACATGGCACCCTTTTGCACCGTGGTCTTGGCTATCTTGGTCGCGGGCCGTGAACGGAGGTAATACGTCGTCTTCAGTCCCTGCTTCCACGCATACATGTACATGGAGGACAGACGGCCGATGTTTGGCGACTCGCTAAAAAGATTCAATGATTGTGACTGGTCAATGTAGGCGTTGCGTGCAGCAGCCATGTCGATCAAACTCCGCATGGGAACCTCCCAGACCGTGCGGTAAATCAGCTTAAGGCTATCCGGCAGACCGTCGATATTTTGTACAGATCCTTCTGACATCTTGAGACGGATACGCATTTCTTCTGTCCACATGCCCGCCGCTTTGAGCTCGTTGATCAGGTACCGGTTCACTTGCAGGAACTCGCCAGAAAGGGTCTCACGCTTGAAAAGGTTTGAGACCTGCGGCTCGATGCACTCATAGCAACCCACAATCGAAGCGATGGTCGCCGTGGGCGCGATAGCGATAACAAGCGAGTTGCGTACGCCAGATTTCGCGATCCGCTGCCGCAGGGCTTCCCAACGAGCCTCGTCGGTGGGCTTCACGTTCCACAGATCGAACTGAAACTCGCCTTTTGCCATGCGGGTTGCGCTGAATGAGGTATGCGAGCCGTACTTCTCTGCCAGTTCCGTGGTGGCGAGCATGGCGCAGTAGTAGATCTCTTCCTGAATGCGGGTGGAAAGTGCCTGCGCCTCGGGTGAATCGAAGGGCAGGCGCATCTGAAAAAAGACGTCCTGCAAACCCATCACACCCAGGCCCACCGGCCGCCAGCGCGAGTTGGATCCTGCCGCCGTTTGTACAGGGTAATAGTTGATATCGATCACACGGTCGAGCATGGGCACCGCGATGCGTACCGTCTCAGTAAGTTTCTCGAAGTCGAAGACCACCTTGCCATCTTCATTCAGCCGCGTGTGACGAGCCAGGTTGATTGATCCCAGGTTGCAGACTGCTGTCTCATCCTTCGAGGTGACCTCTGTGATCTCGGTACAGAGATTCGAGAGATGGATCACGTTGCCGGGCGCGCCCGTCTGGTTGTTCTTGACGTTGCAGGCATCCTTAAAGGTCATCCAGCCGTTGCCGGTCTCGGCGAGCGCGCGCATCATGCGGGCATACAGATCGCGAGCCTTGACCTGCCGATAGTAGATCTTGTCTTCTTCCGCCTTGATGTAGGCCGCCTCGAACTCTTCACCGAACAGGTCCGGCAGATGCGGCACCAGCTTGGGGTCGAACAGCGACCACATGCCGTCAGTGTCCACACGCTTCATGAACAGGTCCGGTATCCAGTTGGCCAGGTTTAGATTGTAGGCGCGACGCGACACGTCGCCGGTGTTGTCGCGCAATTCGAGGAAGCTCTCCACGTCCGCGTGCCACGGCTCCAGGTAGACGCAGCAGGCGCCCTTGCGCTTGCCGCCCTGGTTGACCGCTGCCACCGAGGAGTCCAGCGTGCGCAGCCAGGGAATGATGCCGTTCGACAGGCCGTTGGTGGCGCGGATCAGCGACCCCTCGCTGCGCACCCGGTGAAAGGCCAGTCCGATGCCGCCGGAGAACTTGGACAGCAGCGCCACATCTTTGTAGGCGTCATAAATCGATTCCAGCGAATCCCCTGGAGAATCATGCAGATAGCAGCTCGACATCTGCGGGTGCTTGGTGCCGCTGTTGAACAGCGTAGGCGAACTGGGCATATAGTCGTGCGAGCCGATCAGCCGGTAGAACTCGATGGCTTCGTTTGGCGTGCCGGCCAGGCCGCAGGCTACGCGCAGAAAGAAGTGCTGCGGCGTTTCGATCACCCTGCGCGAAAGCGGATCGCGCAGCAGGTAGCGGTCATACACGGTGCGGAGGCCGAAATACTCGAAGCGGTCTGACAGGTTCTCATCGATAGCATGGTTCAGCTTGCGCATGTGCACCCGCACAAACTCTGCCGTAGCCGGCGACACAACGCCCTCTTGCGCGCCGTATTCTACTGATTGCGAGAAGGAATGCAGGTTCTGTCCGGCTACTTCCTTGATAATCGTGGCCAGCAGCAGGCGGGCGGCCAACTTCGAGTATTGCGGCTCCTCGGCGATGAGCGAGGCTGCGGTATCGATGGAGATGGCGTCCAGCTCGCGGGTCGTCGCACCGTCATACAGCCCGCCGATGGTCTTGGAAGCAATGCGAATGGCGTCCACGTGTGACAGCCCGTGGGAACAGCGCTGCACGGCGCGCACGATCTTGTTGACATCCACTGTCTCCAGGGCACCATTGCGCTTCTTCACGTGCATGGTTGGGGTTTCGTCACGCGCGGGAAAGCTGGGGGTCAGGTCAGAGAGGCTGGTCTGGAAGGTGGTTGCCACGGATACTCCTTAGTGCTAAGAACGTGCTTATCGAAATCTACAAAGCGAATAAATGGCGAAAGTCATTACTTGGAACATCTTCGCACCTCTGCGAGCGCGAATAGGCCTAACTTCGCTGCACATCTGCAGTAGATGTACTGTAACTCGGGGTCGAAGCCAAAACAAGCACAAGATATTGCGTTTTGTTTGTGGAAAAGATTGTCCCGGGCATGCATCCCGGATTGGAAGGGAGGGGGCTGCCGCCGGATCAAAGTTACCGGATTTCGTGTTGTACAAAACTCGTCCAAAGCGTGCATTTAGCGTGCAGAAAACGTGCGCTGGGCGACATCTTCCTACCTACTTTCAAAGGTCGTAGGACCTGTTGAGGTCCACTTCCGAACCTGGGTGCCAAGTGACCATCGCCGCTGCCACCCGGTACCGCATCATGGGCTCACCGTGAGTAGAGAAAGAGAGAGACGAGAAGAACCGCCGACGTTGCCGAGCAGACGTGCGGCGTAGCAGAACAATGAGCCTGTACGATCTCCGGCGTATTCGCCAAGACGCGCGGCTTTCGACTAAACTTTTCCTAAGCGGAGAGTTGGCAGAGCCCGGTTGAATGCACCTGACTCGAAATCAGACATAGGCGTAAGTCTATCGGGGGTTCGAATCCCTCACTCTCCGCCACTTCTTTTCTTCGCTCGCTCCTCAAAGCTCCTTCCGGAAGCTTCTGCGTTGAGCATGCCCACTCCTTTCGAGACCTCCCCATGATCACGGCTGCGATGCGCGAGGCAGT
>CAXTBQ010000060.1:0-21509 GCA_964242065.1 uncultured Terriglobus sp.
ATAATGAGCGAAGCCACGCCAGCCGCCACACCAAGGAGGGATATGGCTGTAACAACGCCGATGACAGCCTGCCGCCGCCGCGCCCGCAGATAGCGTGCGGCGACAAATAGTTCAAAGCGCACAGCGGCTCCCGCTCATCGCGCCAGCGCCTTTACGCTCACAGCGTTCTCGTTGCGATCGAACACCCGTACCGCCACGGTGTGCTCACCGGTTCCGCTCACAGGAGCTGTCCAGTCGTAGTGCTCGCTCAGTGAGTCGCTCAAACGATCTACCGGTTCCAGGTACTGCCATGGTCCGGCATCCACGGAGAACTCCGCGTGAGCGATCGGGCTGGTCGCGTCATGTGCGTCGAAAGTGGCGTGCAGCCTGCCATCGCGCAGAGTTGCTGTCAGTGTGCCAGGCACAGGAGGCGTGGTGTCCACCGTAAAGGGAGCGGAGATGCGTTCTGCCGTGAGCGTGTCCGCGTCGGTGTGAACCGGGGCGTCACTCGCGGTCACGCGTAGCTCGTACTCGCCATCGGGCAGCAGCGCCGCGTCGAAGGAGTACGCCCGTTCGCTGATCTTGTCCTTGATGCGGTGCCACGTTTGCTCGTGTACGTCGCGAAAGTCCAGGGCGAACATCAGGTCATCATTGTTCGGGTCGTGCGCCAGCCAACGAGCCGTCACCGAGTTGCGATCCCGTTGCGCCAGCAGGGGCGGAGGCGAACTCTCCGGCAGCCCCAGAGCGGGAGCCGACGATGGAGCGCCGCGGAAGCTAATGCTTACGGGGCCGAAGTTGCCGCCACCTCCCGACTGCGGAGGCAGGCGGGCGCCCGGCTGCACCACCACGTCGTCCACCTGCGGCGGCAGGTTGCGCTGCAGGTAGTTCACCATGACCGAGCGCAACTGCGCACCGGGGTGCAGCACCGCTTTCCATTGCAGATAACGCGTCGCTGGAACAGGCAGTGGCGTCTGTCCCGGCTTCACAGGAGCCCAATCACTCCAAAGCCTGCTCAGGCTGTCACGCGGGTTCTCCACGTTGCCGGAGCGCGCAAAGAAGTCGATGCCTGCCGCGCTGCCGAGCACCTCGGCGCGCCCCCAGCGCGTTGCTGTCTCGCCGTCGAACACGTCGGAAACATAGGTCGCGTTTGCTGCGGGAACGTCGGAGAGCAACAGCACCTTGCCACTATTTGCCGTCGCCAGGCCGATGCCGCCCGGTGTTTGCACCATCGCGGTCACCTGGCTCGCCTCGGTGTGCGCTACGTCGGTGTAGCTGCCGGCAGTGCTGGTGTCCACGCGATACACGCGGCCGCGATTGCCCGTACCCGCGAAGAGCGCACCGTTGCGGAAAGCCAGTGCGTAGACCACGTCTTCGCGCAACTGCAGCAGCCGCATGGGCGTGCCGTCCGGCTGGATCCGGTAAACCTCCGAACCATCCGGCACGATGGTGTTGCCTGCGGCAGAAATCGATGATCCCGGTTGCAGCACGGTGATGGAGATCGCAGTTTGCCCAGACGCGGGCAGAGGCGGTAGCGATGGCGGCTTGCGATCGCCCACTCCAGCTGCATACAGATTGCCGGCAGGATCGAGCGCCAGGGCGGTGATCTCGTGTTTGGGTGCGGCGTACAGGCCGAACGCTTTGCCGTCCGGCTGGATGCGGTAGACAATCCCTGCACCATCCGAACCCGCGTAGATGGTGCCGTCCGGTGCGACTACCAGCGAGCGGATGTGCTGGTCGCCGGAGCGGAACAGAACCTCCGGCTTCGCGGCCACATTCTTCAGGTCCACGCGATAGATCGTCGCTGGCGCACCGCTCGCGACCAGCAGCTTGCCGTTCGGCTGTTCTGCCATGGCCCACAGGTACTTCGGCTTTTCCGCGGCGATAGATGCGTCGAACACCACGGCAGGCGTGCCGCTTGCTCCTACCCGGTACACCTTACCGTCCGGTGAAGTTGCCGCCAGCACGCCGCCGTCATGCAGCGCCAACACCGCCTGCACGTTCACTTCTTTGAACTCTGCCGCTGTGTTTACCGCGCCCTTGCCGTCGATGCGCAGCAGCTTCGATCCACCGGAAGCGGCACCTGTGCCAGAGTACAAGTCACTGCCGGCAGCAGCGATCGACCACAGGAACGTGGCAGGCGTGCTCGCAAGTGCGCGAAGAGCAGGTGCAGGCTCCAACCTGCCATCGTTCCGCACCGCGATGTTCGTGGGCGTGCCGCGTTCAAATTCGTCATAGCGGCTGGTAGTCCACTGGCGCGTGCCCTGTGCAGAGGCAACAGCAAATGAGAGCGTGGTCAGCAGGAAGAGCGTAGGCCGGGGCAGATTCAAGAGACCTCAAAGAATGCGAAGGGTAAGGACGTGCGAGCCGCTGACTTCGGCATCTGCCGGTACGGACCCGGCTTCCGCCGCTGTTTCTGACGTGAACGAGATTTCGCGGGTACCACGCAGCGGCTGCAGCACATTGGCAACGGAGGGCGGCAGGGATGGCAGCGCGGGTGCGGCAGTCACCGCTTGCGTCTCGTGGTCCAACAGGGTGACGTACACACGATCGTTCGCGTGCGCGCGGTTGAGTTGTGCCACGGTATCCACAAGGTCAAGCTGGCGCGTTCCGGATTGTGGAGGCGGCGAAAGCAGGCGGTCCAGTGCCGCTCCGTCACTCACCAGCACACGCAGCGGACCTTCCGCCAGCGTCGCCGGCAGCGTCACCGGGATCCGCACAATGCGCTGATCCTGCTGGAATGGCCGCAGCATTGCCTCTACCGTGATGGTCTCGCCAGGATGCGCCTCGTTCGTGCTGAGGCGCGCTGCCTCCAGTTCGACGGACTCCCGACGCGGCACCGCGACGGCGCCCAGCGTGATGGAGTTGATGTGTGGCTGCTGCAGATCGTTCCCATAGACCGCGAGGAACCGCTGCGCCACGTACTGCGTTGCGGCGGCTGCGGCGGGCGCTCCGTCGGCAGAGGAAAAGGTGTTTGAGAGGCGGATGGGACCCGCGCCCTGGACGTCGATGGCACCGTTCAGGTGCAGGCTCATCTGGTTGGCGGCAGTATTGGTGGAGTTTAGCGACTGGAAAATGCTGGCCAGCATCACCTGCGGTGTCAGTTGCCGGTTGTCCACCACCTCGAAGTGCAGCGACTGCGCCGGCAGACCCGAACCTGGAGCGGGGCTCACGCTTACAGAAACCGGGATCATGCGCGCGCTCTGACCGAAGGTGCCCGCCACGGCGTTGGCCCGGTCCTGCGTAAACGCGCCCACGGTCTCTGTAGTGTTCACGATCTTGAAGGCGTTCATGGGCGAGGGCAGCGTGGCTAGCACCTCTGCCTTGGTCATCGGCACGGAAATGTTGCCAAACTGCGTAATGGGGTGCCCGCAGGCCAGCAGTTGGTGCGCGTCCACGTAGGTCACCGTGCAAGTGGCGGCCACGTTCAGGTCGCCGCGCGCCAGTACCGCCGACACTGCCGAGCCGGGCACGATGGGCTCTGGCTGTACGGCGTCCGGCGAAGCTGACCCGATACCGTTTACCGGCTCCAACCCCATAGCGCGGAAGCTGTCGCCGAATCGCGAGACCGCTGCCTCGGAGAATCCGTTGAATACCAGTGGCGTGTCAATCGCATGGATCTCAGCGGCCGCGGACGCAACCGGTCTGGCAAGCGGCGTTGCGATCTCCGGACTTACTGCCGCAGGTAGATCGCGCACCTGCAGCATGGACGCGATGGGCGTGATGCCGCAGATGGGCTCCTTGCTGAACTGGCCGATGCGATATGCCAGCGCTCCCAGCAGCTTGCCGTCAATGTACACGGGCGACCCGCTCATACCCGCAACCACGCCGGTAAACTCCGGTTTGGTGCCGTGCAGCCGCCCCAGGATCATGTCCTGCCCAGGGCCGATGGCGTCCTTCAGCCGTCCCAGAATCTCCACGTCCATGGGCTCGGGTGTCGTGCCCTCGAAGACGGTCCAAGCGGTGCCGCGCAGGCCTCGGTGAACGTCCGCAAGGGGAAAGGGTTCTGCGTTCACCGGCGGACCAGGAGATTGCGCGGCGGCAAACCCGGCCAGCAGCAGCCCGAACCCGCAGCAAGTAGCTTTTTGCAGAGCAGTCACGTCTACAGAGTAGGCCCAACCGCGTCGCGCGCAAAGCGTTAGGCTAGCTGGTACAGGAGACAGGAAGCGAAAATGGCAGTGAGCACAACTTTGAAAGCAGCGGTGCTGGCCGCGTTCTTGCTGACCGGGCTCGCCGAATCACAGCAGCAGGGCAATCGCCCCGCAACGCCACCGCCCGCTCAGACCGACGAGGCCGGCCCCAACCAGGACAGCGGCGTCATCCTGAAGAAGAAGCGCGAGAACGCGGAAGAACCACCGCCACCCGCGCCCGATCAGGAAAAGGTCAAAAATCCAAAAGAGCTGGAGAACTACTCCATCCGCGTGGATGTGCCGGTCGTCACGGTGGACGTGAGCGTGCAGCTGCAGAAATCAGGTCAGTTTGTGCCCGGCCTGAAGGCAGGCAACTTTCGCGTGACGGAAGACGGCACGGAACAGAAGATCACCGACGTCCGCATGCAGCAGAAGCCCATCACGGCCGTGCTCTTGCTGGAGTTTGCCGCCAACAGCTGGGCTTTCATCCAGGACATGCAGCAGGCATCGTACGTCTTCTTCAAGCAACTCAAACCGGAAGACTACATCGCCGTCGTCACATATGACCTGCGCACGCGCATGCTGACCGACTTTACGCAGGACAAGAACATCACCGCCAATGCACTGCGCTCCCTGACGATTCCAGGCTTCAGCGACACCAACGAGTTCGACGCGCTGTACGAAACCATAGACCGGCTCAGCCGCGTGGAGGGCCGCAAGTACATCATCCTGGTCTCCAGCGGCCGCGACACCTTTTCCAAGCTGAACCTTGATCAGATTTACAAGAAGGTGAAGTCGGCACGAGACATCACCATCTACACCGTCAGCACCGGAGGCCTGGCACGCGAACTGACAGACGCGCGCGGCGGCATGGGCGGCATGGCCCGCATGGATTACCTGCAGGCCGACAACCAGATGCGCACCTTCTCCGCGATGACCGGGGGCCAGAGCTACTTCCCGGTGTTCCAGGGCGCGCTGCCGGAAGTGTTCAACTCCATCAACGCCTCCATCCGCAACCAGTACGTGCTCACCTATCACCCCACCAACACCGCGCAAGATGGCACTTACCGCAAGATCAAGGTAGAGCTGGTGGACCGCGAAGGCCAGCCGCTGACCATGGTCGATGAGAAGAACAAAAAGATCAAATACTCGGTAATTGCCCGCGACGGCTATCGCGCGCGTATGCCGGTCGAGTAACGTACTGCGTCTGAGTAGAGCCGTTCCACACTACGGCACATTCCGTGTACCTTCATCTGTGCAAGTTGGAGGGCTGTTCTGAATGTTTCGACGTGACCTGCTGAAGTCGATGGCGTCCGCAAGCGCACTGGCATTTACAGGGCCTGCCGTAAAGATTGAGGCGCAGGCCGTGCGCGGCACACCGGTGCCCAAAATCAAGGACATCAGCGTCATCGAGTGCGCGCCTGCCGGATCCCGGCTGACGGTCGTGAAGATCACCACGGATCAGGACGGGCTACACGGCTACGGCTGCGCCACCTTCACGCAGCGCGCCGACCTGGTAAAGCCCGCAGTGGAGAAGTACCTAAAGCCGCTGCTGCTGGGCAAGGCGACCGATCGCATCGAGGACATCTGGCAGACCTGCTATGACAGCTCCTACTGGAAGAACGGTCCGGTGCTGAACAACGCCATTAGCGGCGTGGACCAGGCGCTGTGGGACATCAAGGGCCGCCGCGCCGGTATGCCCGTCCACGAGCTTGCTGGCGGCAAGTGCCGGGAAGCCGTTGACACCTATGCGCATGCCGACGGCCCGGAGATTGCCGACGTGATCGCGCGCGCGAAGGAGTACATGGGGCAGGGCTTTCGCAACGTGCGGGTGCAGGTGGGCGTATCCGGCATGGCTGGCTACGGGGCAGCACGCGGCACGGCAGCGAACAGCCTGAAGCCGCTGCACAATCAGCCATTCTTTGAGCCCGCCTATGCCATGCGCCGAGGCATTCAGTTGCTGGAGGAAGCGCGCGCGCAGCTTGGCCCGGAGGTGGGCCTGCTTCACGACATGCACGAGCGCTATCCACCCAACATGGCCATCGAGTTCGCCAAGCAGGTGGAAAAGCTGAACCTGTTCTTCCTGGAAGACGCGCTCTCGCCAGAGGACATTGCCTACTTCCGCCTAATGCGGCAGCAGTGCGCCACTCCGCTGGCGATGGGCGAACTGTTCAACAGCCCGCATGAGTGGCAGCCGCTCATCGCCGAGCGGCTGATCGACTTCATTCGCTGCCACCTGTCGCAGGTGGGCGGCTTCACGCCGTCACGCAAGATCGCCATCCTGGCCGAGCAGTTCGGGGTGCGCACCGCATGGCACGGGCCGGGCGACGTGTCACCGGTGGGTCACGCTGCGCAGATCACGCTGGACCTGGTCGCTTACAACTTCGGCATCCAGGAGTACACGCCCTTCAACAAGGACCTGCAGGAAATCTTTGTTGGCTGTCCCACGCTGAAAGACGGCTACCTGTACGTGAACGAGCAGCCGGGCTGGGGTATTGAGGTGAACGAGGCTCTGGCGGCGAAGTTCCTGTTCAAGCAGTCTGCCAACGGCCTGAATGGCGGCTGGGGAGAAATTCGTAGACTCGATGGCACGGTAATCAAGCAGTAGGTGTAAGGTCCCATGTCTCTAGGAGACATGGGGCACCCACTCCATAGGCTGGCACAAAGGGTGCCCCACGTCTCGCTTCTGAGACGTGGGATAGTGACACTACTCGTCCGAGGACAGATCGAACAGCTTGCCAGACGCAAGGACAGGCACTCGGTCCCGATCTTCCAACCCGATCAACACAGCCAGACCCAGCCCCGCAAAGAGGATGAGACCTTCCACTCGCGTAGACCATGCATGCCGCGCATCGAAGTCCTCCCGTATGGGTGAACCGGGCAGCATCACGCTAATGTTGCCACCGGCCAGCATGCGGTCGTGCTCCATGGGCAGGATGATCGCGCGGTTCGAGACAAACGTCAGCACGATCATCAGCAACACCAGTCCCGCCTGCACCGGCAGCCGGTAAGCCCGCGCGCCAAGCATGCGCAGCGCCACCAACATGGCGACGCCGCACCACATGCCAATGCTGTGCAGCAACAACAGCGAGTGGCCGATGAAGTCCGCGAACGACTCTGTAGTGCCGAAGATGTGCGCTGCCGTGGGCGCCACCACGGCACCAAAGAACACGATCCCGCCCATCCACGCCGAAAAGGCAAGCAGGCGGAGGATGCGTCCGGCGACGATCATGCCTTCTTCTCCCGCTCCAGCGCATACTGCAGCACGACTTCGAGCGCAGGCTTGACCTTTGCGTACTGCTCCTCGGTCATGCGCCCCGTCAGCCGATCACTCTCCAGCGAGAACAATTCATCGCGCAGAGCGTGCAGGATGGTCGGTTGCGGCAGGTGAATCGAAGGCTGGGCTGCCGTGGCATTGGGAGCCGTACTCGTTGTAGCAGCGGCCGCGGCGGTATTCTGCGGACGTGATAGCAGGAATCCAGCGCCACCCGCGAGGGCGAGACCGATGCCTGCGATAATCCACCACTTGTATTTGCTCAGCGGGTCAGGCGTATCGATGGGATTGCCCAGCCCGCCGCCGGGACGGGTGGGTGCGGTGTTTGAACCCGGGTCTGCGTTCGGGTCGGCACCCGTCGTGGGCGTGCCGGTGGGCGGTCCGTTGCCCTGGTCTTGCTGGCTTGCGTCGCCTGCCGTTGTGGACTGCCGGGGCAGTTGCCCTTGCCCGCTGACCGTGAAGGCAGCAGCATCGTTCGCCGCCATGTTGCGCACCACGTAGGTCTGCGCGTCCGTCTCTTCCGTAACGCTGATCCAGGGCGTGCTGCCGCCCTCAAACTTCATCGCTTTCGGCAACATGACAACCACGTTCTGCGATTCCATGGCTGTGACTGGAGTGAGCTTTAGTGAGCCGCTGTACGGCAGCCGGTAGCTCACCTGGAACTGGGTCTGACCACCGGGCCGGATGGCGAAGTTGAAGGTGTAGTGATTCTTCGCCTTGAGCGGCACGGGTTGCGACTGCACCGTCATACCGCCCGGCCCCTGTGCTGCCGCGCCTTCGATCTGCGCCGCATCGGGCAGGGTAAAGTCGAAGGTCGCGTCGGAAAACTGAGTCTTCGGCGGCGTCGACTCGTTTTTCAAGAAGAAGTGCTGCACCACGCGCAAGCTCTTTGCGTCGGGCTCCGTCTGCACGCGCATCACGTCGGCTTCCAGCGTGACGCCCGGCACCTTGGCAGCTGCGGCGTACACGTCCAGATCGACGTTCTGTGTGCCCGGCGGCGCGGGCTTGAAGTAGTTTGCACCCTCATGCGTCGCGCGGATCAGGTGAACACCATCATCGGGCACATCTAGCGAATACTGCCCCTTGCTGTCGGTGGTGGTGTGCGTCGCCTCCTGCATACCCTGCGCCAAGCGAATGAGCGTGACCGTATCACCGGCGGACGGTTTGCCCGTGGTGCCGTTGGTGATGGTGCCGGTGATGTTGCCTGCAGCGAAGGCAGACAGCGGAAGTGTAAGCAGCAGCGCGGCGCGAGATAAGCGATGAAGAAGACGCATCACTTTCCAGTCTAACTGTGCGCCTGCACCGCTTGTGATTGCTAACAGGTTTCCGACCCTTGTCACCCCGACCGGAGCGAAGCGAAGTGGAGAGACCTGCTGTTTGCCCGGAGCAGCATTGCAGCCGGCAAGGAAAGCAGGTCCTTCGACTCCGCACTGAATGATCCGCTCAGGATGACGGAGTGATGTGGACGTTCTGATCAGGATGACGAAAGAAGGAGGCGCTGCTAGAACGTCTCTCTTGAAGAGAGATTGGCCATGACCTCACCCCGTGTGCGCCAAACGTCACGCCACTGCTTCTTCTCGGCTAGCGGCAGCTCGTCCGTGTGGAAGGGCGATCCGGGTTGCGACGATTCGCCGTAGAACACGAACGTCTTCGCATGCGCGATGCCGGTCTTGCTGAACTGCAGCGCAATGGTGAAACCGTCACCGTGGACGGGTGTCTTGGTGCCGTCCTTCATGGGACCCCAAGTGATCACGCGGAAGATGCCCAGGTTACCCGGACCGCCATTGCCGGGCAGCGAGAAACCGTTTAACGCGGGGCCGCGCTCGGCTGTGGTGTTGCCGTCGGACTGGCCATTGATCTCGAACTTCATCACTTCACCCCAGGGCCGATCGATGGACCCGTAGGTTTTCTCTGTCTCATCGGCGGCGTCGGCCAGCATGGCGGCGGACGCTTTCGGGTCCTTCAGACCGCGAGGCGTGGTCAGCGGCTCGTCAAGCTTGTATGGCACGGCCCAATTCTTCATGGAGCCGGGTGTGGTCATGCCGACCGTGGGCCCGATGAAGTTCTGCGCCCACACGTAAAACAGCAGCGCGCCGCGCGAGTTTGCCTCTGCCTGCCGGTCCCATGTCTTCAGCACCGCTGCCGCCTGCTTTGCGCGTGCGTTGCCGTACTGGTCAACCGCCGCGAGTAGATCATCGAGGACGCGATCTGCCATCTCCATCCGGGTGGAAAACTTCTTCTGCAGCAGCATGTCAAAGCTGATCTTCGGCTGTTCGCTCAGCATGCGCAGCGCGCGATCCGACCGGAACAGCGGGAAGTATGCCGAAATGTACGGTGGATACTTGGTGCGGTCGATCATGCTTGGCCAAGCCGCGTCCCATGGAGGCTCGTTCGAGTTCTGCACATACCCGCTCGGTGGATCGATCTGCTTGGGCAGTTCGTCATAGCTCAGGACGCCGTGCGGCAGCAGGGCGCTGGTCGAGCCGTCCACCGGACCTCGCCACGTGGCCCAATCGCCCGTGCGGCGCGGCACGTTGGCGTTGAACAGGTACTCGATGTGGCCGTCGCGATCGGCATAGAGGATGTTGTACATCGGCACTTCAAGCCGCCGCAGCTGCGCCTGGTAGTCGGCGAAGCTGTGCGCGGTGTCCATCTTCCAGTACTGCTCCAGAAAGAACGGCTTGTCGAGACCGGCAACGAAGAGCGCCACCGGCTTGCCATCATCGCGACGGATGACCGGCCCGTGTACGCTTTTCTGCACCTGCACGATTTCCGTGGTGAAGCTGCCGTCCCTTTGCTTCACGCGGAATGGGTACTGCGCCGTCTCGTACTTCTTTACCGCGCCATCCAGCAGGTAGCCGCCATCTTTCTCCGTCAAGCTGTAGAGCAGCGCACCGTTGTTGGTGTTGACCGTGTTGGTGATGGCTACGTAGTCCGAAAAGCAGAAGCGCAGCACCGGCAGGCCCACCTGCGTTGCGCCGTACAGGTTGATGCCCGGCGCGGAGAGCTGCACCTCAAAGTACGTCTGCTCGCCACCCATCGCCAGGTGCGGATTCATCAGCAGCATGGCACCGCCGCTAGCCGAGTGAGAGGGCGCAATGGCCCAGCCGTTGGAGCCGTCCTGCATGTCCATGTTGTCGGCAGCGAACGGAGATTCAGGCTGCACGAGCGCGGCGGTGTTCGTAGCGCGGGGCTCCATAAGGGAGCGCCCGGCAACGAACTCGAAGTTCACGAAGTGCTCTTCATGCTGCAGGATGTCCAGCGCGGTGAGCGGCAGAACCTGCCGGGCTTCTGCGCTGAGCTTGTCCGGATGTGCCTTGCCGTAGGCGTTTATGCCTGCGGCAAAGGCCTCCAAATAGCCGCGAAACTCCGGCGTCTGCTTCCCAAGCCACACCTGCGCGCGTTGCGGCACCTCATTCAGCAGCACCCAGCGATCGGTCTTCAGATTGCGGTCGCCCTCGCCGGGGCCGTAGATCTCACTGCTCTTGCCGCGGCTGCCCGCCATCACGTGCATCAGAAGATCGCCGTGTGCTTCTGCCTGCGCATAGCCGTACAGGAAGAACATGTCGCGCGTGCTCCTGGCAAAGATGTGCGGTACACCCCATTTGTCCCACAGGATCTCGGACCCGTGCTGCGGTTTGTATGCGGTTTCAGCGAAGCAGGGAAGGGCGGCCGCAAACGCCAAAGCGGCGGCAATGCTGCAGAGGAGGCGGCGAAGGGGCATGGTGCTCCTGGTGAGTCGCTGGAGTAAGGGGTACTTGCGCAGACTAACATCCCTGCCGAGCCGTCATCCTGAGCGAAGCGAAGGATCCCGAGGCAGTTACAGGCTTGCTGGACTGGTTCTGGTTTTCTGACAAGAGCCCAGAAGCCTAGTGCCAACCAGTGATGAGTAGAGATCCTTCGCTGCGCTCAGGATGACGAACTAAGCGCGTTCCAGCAAATCGATTTCACTGACGATGTCAGCCGCTTCACTCTCCAGCATGTCCCGCTGTGCGGCGTAGTCTTCAGGAGGGTATTTGCCTGCTTTGAACTCGAAGTTCAGGTCGCGCAGGTTTGCGTACACCATGTCGCGGCGCTCGCGCAGAAAGTCGAGGCGGGTGTTTGCCTGCTGCATGAAGGTGTTCTTCTCTGGCCAGAACGTATAGCTGAACAGGATCACGAGCAGTATGAGACCGGCGACAACGCCCATAACCTAAAACTCCGTCTCGCGGCGGATGCGTTCGCGCATGCCGTCGCCCGCAGAGCTGTCGTAGGTAAGCCCTGGAGCACCCGCTGCGGCGACCATGTGGCGGCCCTTCCAGCGATGGATGAGCACTGCGGTGCCTGCAAGCGCAAGCACGAAGACGGCAATGGGCACGATCCAGGCGGCGTTGTCGAAGCCGCCGCGGATCGGTGCGGCCAATACGGTGGGTCCATACTTTGCGACAAACCAATTGAAGATGCTGGTATCGGAGCCACCACTTGCGACCTGCTGCTGCAGTTCGCGAATCATGATCGGCGAACTAGGACAGCTTACGTGATTGCACTCAAGCAAAATCTGTCCACAGCTACAGGTGCACACCATCTTGTGGCCTAGGCTGGAGAACTTCGCTGTTGTATCTCCGGCGCCGATGGTCGCGAGGGCTACCGTGAAGAGCAGCATGGTCTGCAGCAAGCGGCTGCGAAGCAAGCGGAGCATCAGTCGCCGCCCACAGTCTGAAGCTCACGCGCGGGCAGCGCCGGCGCGACACGGTCCTTCAGCAGGGGCCCAATCCCCGGCAGCAAGGCAAGGACCGTACCGGCAAACACGACGGCTACGCCCACCCAAATCCATGATACGAGCGGGTTCAGAAACACTTTTATAATGGGTCGGCTCGTGTCGGGATTGCGGCCCTCGAAGACCACATACAGGTCACGAAGCGCCGTGGAGTGAATGGCCACCATGGTGGACGTGGTCTGGCTGGCGTTGTAGAAGCGGCGTTCCGGTGCCATCTGCGTAATCTTCTTGTCGCCGCGGTATACGTCCAGCAGAGCAAAGTCTGTGTCGTAGTTTGGGTTCGAATCCTGCGTGTAGCTCTGGCAGACCAGCTTGTAATTGCCGATGGTGATGCTGTCGCCGTACCCCATCTCGAGCTCGCGCGCCTGGTTGAAGGCAGAGCCCGCCAGACCGGCAAACAGCGCAACAATGCCGAAGTGCACAAGGTAGCCGCCATAGCGGCGGTTGTTGCGCATGGTCAGCGCCCACGCCGCGGATGCGAGGCTCTTGCCCGTCTGTGTCTGCACCACGTGCACGCCGCGCAGAAATTCTGCCAGGATCGCCGTAAATACGCCCGCTCCGATCGAGAAGCAGACCAGAGCGTAGAGTTGTGCCTCAAGGTCCTCCGGCGGCGCGCTCCATGGGTGCATCCCGCTGACCATCAGGATGGCCGCGCTGCCGATGACCGCAACGCAAGGAAGGACGAAGTTGCGCCGGATGGATCGCAAGGACGTGGCACGCCAGGCCAGCAGCGGTCCCACGCCGGTCAGCAGCAGGAGAAAGAGACCGATGGGTACGGCAACGCGATTGAAGAATGGCGCGCCCATGGTCACCTTGCTGCCCTGTACGTACTCGCTCAGCACAGGAAACAGTGTGCCGAACAGCACCGTGAAGCAGGCCACGAGCAGGACCAAGTTGTTGAACAGGAACGAGCTTTCGCGCGACACAATGCTCTGCAGCTTGTGCTCCGTGGTAAGGTGCCCGCTCTGCTTGAAATAGGTGAAGAGGCAGATGGCAAACGTGACACACAGGAACGTGGTGAACCAGTTGCCTATGCTGCTTTGCGCAAAGGCGTGGACGCTGCTGACGATGCCCGACCGGGTGAGCAGCGTGCCCAGGATGGTTAGCATGAAGGTGAGAAAGATCAGCCACACGTTCCACTTCTTCATCATGCCGCGCTTTTCCTGCATCATCACGGAATGCAGAAATGCGGTGGCCGTAAGCCATGGCAAGAACGATGCGTTCTCGACCGGGTCCCAGCCCCAGTAGCCGCCCCAACCGAGCACGGCGTAAGCCCAGTGCATGCCCAGCGAGATGCCCACGGTCAGAAACAGCCAAGTCACAAGCGTCCAGCGGCGTGTAATGCGGATCCATTTCTCGCCGGGGTAGCGCATCATCAGCGCGCCCAGCGCAAACGCGAACGGCACGGAGAAACCCACATAGCCCAGGTACAGCATGGGCGGATGAATGATCATCTCGGGGTATTGCAACAGGGGATTAAGACCGTTGCCGTCTGCCGGGATTGCGCCTTTGACCAGCGAAAAGGGTTCCGCCGCAAAGTTCAGCAGGGCAAGGAAAAAGACCTGCGGTGCGGCCAGAATGGTGGAGGCATAAGCAAAGAGCCGTACATCTTCACGGTGGCGCAGCCGCAGCACAAATCCGTAGGCGGCAAGCAGAAAGGCCCACAGCAGCAGCGAGCCCTCCTGGCCGCTCCAAAGGGCACTAAACTTGTATGCCGGGTGCAGGGCGATGTTCGTGTGTTCGCGGATGTACTCCACGGAGAAATCGTTGGTGTAGGACGCCCACACCAGCGCAAACGCCGCACACGCAATGGCGGAGAAGCTGGCGATACCAGCGCGGCGGGCCGTTTCGCCCAGCCGCTCCGGCGCAACGCGCAGTTGCAAGCCGCGCGCCTGGGCGAACAGCGCAAAGCCTCCAGCAAGAAGCGTGTACGCAGCCAGGCACAGCGCGAGCAACAACGCGAACGTCCCGAAGGTGGGCATGGGGTGTGGCATGTGTATTGCGCCGCAACGCTGAGCGCACACCCATTCTCTCAGGGTCGTAGTGTTGCAAGCAACCGCTGGTCCGCGGACGTGCGACTACCGCACGGGTTTACAGCGAGCTACGGACACGAACTGAACTGTGCTTATCTGAGCAGCTCGTCGACCGAACTCAGCAGGTTATCGGGCTGCAGCGGTTTCATACGAAACGTGATGTTCAGGCCCGCATAGGCTTCCTCTGCTTCATCCAGGCCGGTGATCACCAGTACCGGCATGTCCGGATGCAGTTTTCGCAGCTCACGTACAAACTCGGCGCCGTTCATGCCGGGCATGATGTGATCGGTAATGACCAGGTCGACTTCAGCAGGGAAATCACGATCCTGAAACTGCTGCAAAGCACGTTGCGGGTTCATCACTGGAATGACAAAGTAGCCGGCGCGCTTCAGAATGGTCTGCCGCGTTGCCGCCTGGATGGCATTGTCATCGATTAGAACAATGGTAGAAGGTGCGCTACCGGACGTCTCTCCATGCTGGACGTGCGTTTTTGCGGGCACTCCGCCGGCTGAAATGTCCATATTATTGTGATGCAGGAAAAAATAGTGCAGCAGCTTGCAGCATCAAAATCGGCAACTCTGCTCAATCCGAACTCTGGGAAGTGCATCTCGGCACCGCCTCGCATAGACGCAACTCATACTTCCCCGATAGGCTGGTGCACGACTTGTTCTGACCCCATCGCGCGGAGACCGACACTTGGCCGTACACCTCTATACCGTTGACTGGCTCATCATGCTGGTCTACCTCGTCTTCGTGCTGGGCATTGGCGTTGCCCTGAAGCGCTACATGCGCACCAGCAACGACTTCTTCCTGGCCGGCCGATCCATCCCGGCGTGGGTGTGCGGGCTGGCCTTTCTTTCGGCCAACCTGGGCGCGCAGGAAGTGATCGGCATGGGTGCTTCCGGCGCCAAGTACGGCATGGCCACCAGCCACTTCTACTGGATTGGCGCGGTGCCTGCCATGGTGTTTGTCGGCATCTTCATGATGCCCTTTTACTACGGCAGCAAGGCGCGTAGCGTGCCGGAATACCTGCGGCTGCGCTTCGACGAGAAGACACGCGCGCTCAACGCCGTGTCGTTTGGCGTCATGACCCTGTTCTCGTCCGGCATCTCCATGTACGCCATGGCGCTGCTCATCGATGCGCTCGGCATCCTGAAGGGCATTGTGCCCGATAGCTATGTCTTTCACATCTCCGTGCTTATTTCCGCGGTGATCGTGCTGGCATACATCTTTCTGGGCGGCCTGACCAGCGCCATTTACAACGAGGTGCTGCAGTTCTTCCTGATCGTGGCCGGCTTCCTGCCGCTGGTGTATATCGGTCTGCACAATGTGGGCGGATGGCACGGTCTGCAGGCCAAGCTGCCCGCGGCGTACACCCACTCGTGGCGCGGCATGGAGCACGCCAGCACCAATCCGCTCGGTGTGGAGTGGTTCGGCTTGACCATGGGGCTAGGCTTTGTCCTCAGCTTCGGCTACTGGTGCACGGACTTCCTCGTAGTCCAGCGCGCCATGGCGGCAGACAGTGAAGAAAGCGCACGCCGCGTGCCGCTGATTGCCGCAATCCCAAAGATGGTGTTCCCGTTCCTCGTCATTCTGCCAGGCCTTATCGCGGTCGCTGCGCCTGCAGTGGCATCCCACACCAGTTCTGCCATCGCCGGGCAGGCCAACACCGGCAAAGGACTGATTCCCGTCAAGCTCGATCCGCGCACTGGTACGCCGCAAATGGATGCGCACGGCGCGCCCGTCTACAACTACGACCTGGCGATTCCCACGCTGCTGCTGAGCTACTATCCAACCGGCATTCTCGGGCTTGGCCTGACCGCGCTGCTCGCCAGCTTTATGTCCGGCATGGCCGGCAACGTCACCGCCTTCAATGCCGTGTGGACGTACGACATCTACCAGAGCTACCTGAACAAGAACGCCAGCGACCGGCATTACCTGCTCATGGGGCGATGGGCCACGGTGGGCGGCGTGCTGCTCTCCGTGGGCGCGGCTTACCTTGTCACCGGTTTCAACAACATCATGGACACGCTGCAACTCGTGTTCTCGCTCGTGAATGCGCCGCTCTTTGCCACGTTTCTGCTCGGTATGTTCTGGAAGCGCACCACCGGTCACGGGGCCTTCGCGGGCCTGGTGAGCGGCACGGGCGCAGCGCTGCTGCACCACGGACTGACGCTGCCGGCAGGAGCGGAAGCCGGCCTGCATGGCGGCTGGATTGCGCACCTGCACACCTACCCGAGCGAGATGGCGCAGAACTTCTGGACCGCGATTGTCGCCTTCACGGCAAATCTGCTGGTCACCACGGTCGTGAGCCTGCTGACACGGCCACGCGACGAACAGGAGCTTGTGGGGTTGGTGTATTCCATGACGCCCAAGCCGGTGGAGCACCACCTCCCCTGGTACCAGAAACCCACAACGCTCGGTCTCGCGGTTCTGGTCGTGCTGGCTGTTCTCAACATCGTCTTCGCCTAAGGAGCAGTAAGCATGGGTCTCGATCTCCGCATTCCGCTTGGGTTGCTCTTTGTCATTACCGGGCTGATCCTTCTTGGCTATGGCGCTGCCACGCTTGGCAATCCCATGTACCAGCGCTCCATGGGTGAAAACGTGAATCTTGGCTGGGGGGCTATTCTCGCGCTGTTTGGCGGCGCCATGCTGCTGCTGGCCTGGCGTGCGCGCCGCAACACGCCTGTTCGCTCCGCTGGTACGGCAGCCGCGCCACAGCGACACCACTGATACCCCCGGCGGAATCCCGAGGCGTTCGCGGCTTAGCACCCTGAGATAATGGGGTGCATGAAGCACCGCGTCATTGAGCACTACGAGCTCACCCGGAAACTCGGGTCGGGTGGCAGTGGCGTGGTGTACCTGGCCAATGACACCCAGCTTCAAAGGCCTGTGGTGCTCAAGCTGCTGCAGCGCGGCACGCTCTCCGCGGAGGAGATGCGCCGTACCTACCTGCGGGAGGCTCGGCTTGCGTCTGCCATTGAGCACCCGAACGTCTGCGCCATCTATGACGTGGGCGAGGTGGACGACGAAGCCTACATCGTCATGCAGTACGTGCCCGGCAAGCCGCTGGACCGGCTGGTGGACGCGGGTCCGGCGAGCGTGGAACTGGTGCTCTCCGTCGGCATTCAGGCAGCAGACGGCCTGGCAGCAGCGCACTCGCTCGGTATCTTTCACCGCGATCTTAAACCTGCCAACCTGATCCTTACCGACGGCGGCCTGCTCAAGATTCTTGATTTCGGTCTGGCGCGCCGGATCCGCGTGGAAGATGCAGATTTTGACCCGGCCATGCACTCGGAACGCAAGCCTCCTCTGAATGCCACATACACCGCCCGCGGCGGCACCATCGCGTACATGGCACCGGAGCAGTTCGTCACCGGGCAGTCGTCGGTGCAGAGCGATATCTTTGCCCTGGGCGTGGTGCTCTACGAGCTCCTTACCGGCCGCCACCCCTTTCACAGGCCGGATACGCCCGACTTCCAGACGATCCGCGCCATACAGTTCGTGGAGCCTCAGCGGGTGTCTGATATTGCAGCGGATGCTCCGGCAGAGCTTGAAAGCGCCATCCTGCACTGCCTGCAAAAGCAGCCGGCGGAGCGCTTCTCCTCCGCGGCCGAGTTGCGGGAAAGCCTGCGCACGATCCTCAAAGCGTCGCAAATGGAATCGCTCGTGGTGCCTTCGGCCAGCCTCTCCGTGCAGACCTCGCTTGAGTTCCGCACGCCCGAAGAAGAAAAGCGGTCCACCGGGCTGCTTTCCATGCTGGCGGAGCGCTTTCGTGAAAGCGGCGGCAACCTCTTGCACAACACCATCGTTGTGCTGCCATTCCTTAACATGAGCGCGACCGATGGCGCCCCGCTCTACGGCCATGCGCTGGCGGACGCGATCAGCGCCCGCCTTTCACGCATGCAGAGCCTGGTGGTGCGGCCAAGCAGCACGCTGATGAACGTGCCGCCGGGGCAACTCGATCCACTGAGCGTAGGCCGGAAGCTCGCCGTGGAGTACGTGGTGGCAGGCAGCTTCGTGCAGGGAAAGAGTGGTTTCGACCTGAACTGGCAGATGCTTCATGTGCCGGAGCAGGCCGTTCGCGCGGGCGGCTCCATCAACGTCGAATCCTTCGATCTGGTCGCCGTGCAGAACGAGATTGGCACGGAGATTTTCAGCGCGCTGCGTGGTGGTGCCGGTGTGCGCGCAGTTGCCGCAGTCAACAGCGGCAGCCAGCCGCTGGAACAGGAGGTTTCAGAGGAGTACCTGCAGGCGCGTGCGCTGCTCAACAGCTTCATGTTTCGCACCGGCAGCCCGGAAGACCTGCAGCGCGCCACGGAAATGTTCACCCGCGTGGTGCAGCGCGATCCCACCTATGCGCCCGGCTGGAGCGGCCTGGGCATCACGCATCTGCAATACCTGAGCCACGGCCTGGGCGGCCAGATGCACCTGCTGGAAATGCGCCGCGCCATCGACAAAGCGCTCGCGCTGGACCCCATCTCGGTTGAGGCCAACCTATACCGCGTGTACATGCTACTTTCACGCGGCGAGAAAGAAAGCGCGCGCCACGGCATCGCCAACCTGCTGCACACCGCGGGCAACAACTGGAACGTCCGCCGTGTTGCAGGTTCCACCCTGCGCAGTGACGGTCAGTATGACGAGGCACTGAGGCAGTTCGGCATTTCGCTCCGGCTCAACCCCTCCGACGCGCCGGTGATCTATAACCATCGCGCCCGTGTGTACCAGTACCAGAACCAGTTTGAACTGGCGGAAGAAGAGATTCAGAAAGGCCTCACCCTGGAGCCGAAACACCGCATGCTTTGCATCACGCGCGGCTACCAGTACATGCGGCAGGGGCATTTGGAACAGGCTATCAGCACGCTCGAAAGCGTCGTTGCAGAGGACGCAACCTTGCGGATCGTCAACCCCACCATCGCCATGTGCTACGCCATGCTGGGCGAGCGCGATAAGGCCGCCGGCTTCATTGTGGAAGAGACCCTTGCGGCGGCGGAAGCTGACAGCGAAATGGCCTATCGGCTGGCCACTTACTTTGCCGTGGACGGCGAAAGCGGGGAAGCGCTGCACTGGCTTCGCCGCGCCGTTTACCTCGGCAATGAGAACTATCCGTGGTTCTCCCGGAACCCCGCATGGTCGAACCTGCAGGGATCAAGCGAACTGCAACTCATCCTGAACGACTTGAAGAAGAGCTATCAGCGAAACACGCGCACCTGGAAACGTTTGCTGGCACAGGTAGACCGCTGAAGCGATTTGCAAAACCGGATGAACTTACAACACCCACTCACCGGAGAGGCCTACCCACAGCAGGAGCGCAGCCAACTGTGCGAACAGCAAACCCTGCAAGATCAGCCACGTTGACGAATCTTTCGTGTACGGTGCGGCCAGCAGCATGCCGGCGACCAGCACCAGCATAGCCATAAGTAGTAGCAAGGAACCCAGGCGCGACTTCCGAAAGGAACCGCGCAGTACGTAACCACGCCGCGGCTGGTGTGGAATGCGTGCCATCACGCGCGCGGCGAAGTCATCCGGTATCGGGACCGCGGGTGCCTTCTCGAGTGCGCGAACAAGTTGCTCCTCTGCGTCATCCTCTCCGTTCATGCCGTACCTCGCTTCCTTGTGTCCAGCGCATTGCGCAGCTTGTTGCGTCCCCTGTGCAGGTGCGTTCGCACGGTTCCGATGGGTAAACGGAGTGTTTCCGCAATCTGCTGGTAACTTCGCGCTTCCTGATGGTAGAGCACCAGCACGCTGCGTTCCAGCGCGCTCAGCTTTTGCAGTTCTTCTTCCACCTGAGTTTGCAACTCGCGCTCTGCAAGCTGTTGCTCTGCGTTGGGAGCGGGATGTGCCAGCCGCTCTTCCCACAGGAACGTGTCGTCTGAGAGAGAGGTGGATCGTTCATCCTGGCGTTTGCGCCGTTTCCACTCGTCATGCGCCACGTTGACCACAATGCGGTGCAGGTACGTCGTCAGCAGCGCCTCCCCCCGAAAGGAAGGCAGCGAACGGTGCAGCCGCAGGAACACCTCCTGCGCCAGATCGTCCACGTGCTCGCGCGAGCCCATCAGGCGCACCAGCATGCCGAACACCATGCCGCTGTGCTCGCGAACGATCGCTTCAAAGCCTGCCGTCTGCATCACTGAGGAGAGATAAGACCGTGTCCTCCCGGAAAAGTTTCAATGCGCCTTGTGAAACTTACCGCAGCCACCGAGGTCTAAAGCCGGCGAAAAGGAGAACCACTTCCATGAGCAATCCCTTTGACAGTCCCTTCATCGTGCCGGTGGCCGGCTGCGTTATGATTCTCGGCCTCGGTGCCAGCGGCATCTACTCGGAAATGCGCGGCAAGGAACTGCGCTCGCAGGAACGGATCGCCATGCTGAACCGGGGCGTACCACTTGCCGAAATCGAGCGCATGTCTGCGACCGCCGCCGAGCATGAAAAGAAGGTGCGCGACCCGCTGCGCAGTTTGCACATCGCGCGGCGCACCGCGACTGTCCTGCTCTCCATTGGCATCGGCCTGATGCTTGCCGGCGCGGCCATCGCCTTCATCGTCCAGGAGCGAAACGTCTTGGTGGTGAGCGCCATCGGGCTGGTGAACCTCGCCATAGGCGCGGGCTTTCTGGTCGACTACAACATGCAGAAGCGCGAACTTGCGCGCTTCGGCATGGAAGTCGATAGCGAGGCAGCGCTGCTGGGGAACCAGCAAAGAAGCTAGTTTGCGGGAACAAAACTCTGTGCGCTGTATCCCTGTGCCTGCACCGGAACGCTCATCACCGGCACCTGCACAGGAGCGGAAACAAGCTCCGGCTCACGCACTAGCGAACGGATCAGCAACGGCTCGTTAAGACCCATGACCACCAGCGTGTCTTTCGGCAGATGTGCCTGCCTGTCCTGCTTCAGCCACCACGCAGTGCTCACACCCGCTCCAATGCTTGCACCCACCACGGCACCCACTCCGCCGCCGATCACGGCACCCGCCGCGGCAGCGCCGCCTGTCGTCAACGACATCGCAGCCAGCGTGGCGCCGGCATGGTCCTTGCGACGAATGTTCCCTTCTTCGTCGACGCGCGTGTTTGCATACTGGTCCGTATCGATCACCGAAGCATGAAGCGGAATGCGCGTTCCATCCGGCAGGAGAACGGCGTGCGCTTGCAGGTGAATCATTGCCGTGCCGCGGATGCGGCGGCCGCCACGTACCTCCGTGATTACGCCTTCAATGGCTGAACCTGCCGGCAAAATCACTCTGCCGTCGCTCACCACGTTGTCTGAGAGATCTGCAAGGAAGGGCGTATTGGGGCGTGTCACGTCCGTCGTGATCTCGTTGCGGAGACGCATGCGCAACGCGGTAC
>CAXTBQ010000061.1:0-20848 GCA_964242065.1 uncultured Terriglobus sp.
ATCAGGAACAGTATGAACAGGAAGAACAGCAGACCGAAGATGCCGCTGCCGCCGCCGGAGCGTTGCTGCGAGCGCCTATGCACTGGCTGCTGCGGTGCAGTGAGCGTGACACCCGCGTCCTGCGCGATCACGGTGGACATGTCGTTCACTGCCGTCCGCACTGCTCCGTCGTAACTACCGGACTTCAGGTCAGGCACCATCTCGCGACCGATGTCGCCTGTCTTTCCGTCGGGCAAAATGCCTTCAAGCCCGTAGCCGATCTCGAACTGGTATTTGTGATCTTCGACTGAGACCAGCAGTAAAGCACCGCGATCTTGCCCCTTGGGGCCGGGCTTCCACTTGGCAAAGAGTTGGTTGGCGAACTCCGCGGGAGAGTTGCCATCCTCAATCTTATGGATAACCGCGACAAACACCTGCGCGTGCGCCTGCGTGTCAAGCTGCTTGAGCAAGCTGTCCAGATCTTGTTTTGTGGAGGGATTCAGTACACCCGCGTAGTCATTCACGTACGCCGTGGGTTGCGGCATGGACTTGACGGTCTCGCCAAATGCGCCCGGTTGAAATGCAAAGAGCAGGTGCGCAACCACCCACACCAGAACGAACCGGAGCCGTACCACCATCACAGCTAATGATACGCTCGCACTTCCAGGAAGTTCCCCATGGTAGAAACACGGCGGATGCAGAGCGCACCCGCCGTTCCAGCGACAACCAGGCTTACTTATTGATCTTGGCATTCAGCGCGTCGATCATCTCGGTGTGTTTGGCGATCACGTCCGCCGCGTGCGCCGTCAACTTCTTCATGTCGGCGTTCCCGCTCTCGGAGAGCTCCTGCTTCACCTTGGTCAGGTCTTCGTGGTGATCGGAGTCGGCCGTCTTCACGTAACTTTTGTCGTAGGTTTCGCCCGTAAGCACCTTCAGCTTCAGCAGTTCCGCATCCGCCTTGGCGCTGGGTGTGGTCGGCAGCGTGACGCCGGCCTTCGCAGCAACCGGCTTAGTGCCTGCAATCAGCGCGCGGTGGTCGGTGATCATCTTCTGCGCAAACGCCTTAATGGCTGGGTTCTTGGAAGTGCGGAGGGTCATTTCCGCCATCTTGATTTCGGCGTAATGATCCGCAGTGGAATCCTTCAGGAAGGTCTTATCCTTGTCGGAAAAACCTTGGGCAAACAGGCTGGTGGCACCTGTACATGCAAATAAAACGGTTCCAAACGCTACGTTGCGGATCTTCATTACTTCCTCCCTAATCCTTCCACTGCAATCTGGCACAGGTGTTGAGATGCACGATGTTCCGCCGTGTGACAGCCTTTTCCGCCCTGATTCACGCTGTATGCTGACCGGATGGGTTCCCTGCTCTCCCGCCTGCCTGAAGCCGTTTTGCCCCCCGTCGCGAAGAAAGAACCGCGCTCTACCCGCATTCACGAACAGACGCTCGAAGACGACTATTTCTGGCTCCGCGAGAAGGAGTCGCCGGAGGTCCGTGACTACCTGCTGGCCGAGAACGCGTACACCGATGCGGTGATGGCACCCACAAAGGATCTGCAGGAAGAGCTCTACCGCGAGATGCTGTCGCACATCAAAGAGACCGACACCTCCGTGCCGTACCGTGATGGCGAGTGGTTTTACATCACGCACACCGTGGAGGGTTCACAGTACGCCATCCACTGTCGCAGCCGTGCGCAGGATGGTACCCAGTACAGCCCTGAAACGCCGGAAGAAGTGCTGCTGGACGTGAACCAGCTAGCGGAAGGTCAGCCCTTCATGGCGTTGGGCGCTCTCTCTGCAAGCCCGGATGGCAACCTGCTGTCGTACACAACGGATAACACCGGGTTCCGGCAGTACACCCTGCACATCAAGGACCTGCGCACCGGTGAACTGCTGCCGGACACGGCAGAGCGCGTGGGCGCGCTGGTGTGGGCGCCGGACAATCGCACGCTGCTCTACAGCGTGGAGGATGAGCAAACCAAGCGGCACGACCGCGTGCTGCGGCATGTACTGGGTGAGCCCGCAGCAAACGACACGCTCGTGTTTGAGGAGAAGGACGAACGCTTCAACGTGGGCGTGGGCCGCACGCGCGACCGTAAGTTCCTGCTGCTCGGCATCGAGAGCCACACCACGACGGAGTACCGCTACGTGGACGCTGCGAATCCTGCGGGCGAGTTCCAGATGCTGGCTGAGCGCATCGCCGACCAAGAGTACGACGTCGACCACCGTAACGGCCTGTTCTATATCCGCGTGAACGACACGGGCAAGAACTTCCGCGTGGTGACCGCACCGGTAGACTCGCCCGGACGCGAACATTGGACGGAACTGCTGCCGGAAGACAAAGAGGTTCCGCTCGACAGCTTCGACGTGTTCGAGAAGTTCGCCGTGGCGTCAGAGATCGTGCAGGGACTGGACCGGCTGCGGGTCTTCCATTTCAAAGGTGACACCCTTGGCGGCGATCCTGAGACCGTCACGTTCCCGGAGCCTGCCTACGCCGCGGGCCTGCATGTAAATCGCATCTTTAACGCCGACAGCTTTCGCTACAGCTACCAGTCGCTGGTGTCGCCCGCGTCGGTCTACGAGTACGATCTTGCGACCGGCGCATCCACCCTGCTGAAGCAGCAGGAGGTGCCCGGAGGATTCGACCGGGAACGCTACGCCTCCGAGCGCTTGTGGGCTACAGCGTCTGATGGTGTGCGGGTGCCCGTTTCGCTCGTGTACCGGCGCGATCGCTTTCAGAAGGACGGCACGAACCCGCTGTACGTCTACGGCTACGGCTCCTATGGGTACGCTCTGCCGATCGGCTTCGGAACCAGCCGGCTCTCGCTGCTGGACCGCGGCATCGTTATGGCGTACGCGCATATCCGGGGTGGCGGTGACCTGGGCGACACTTGGCACGACGGCGGCAAGATGATGGTGAAACGCAATACCTTCACCGATTTCATCGCCGTGACCGAACAATTGGTCGCGCAGAAGTATGGCGCGGCGGACAAGGTCATCATCGAGGGCGGCAGCGCAGGCGGCCTCTTGATGGGTGCCGTCGTGAACCTGCGGCCCGATCTGTTCCGCATCGTGTTGTCGCACGTGCCGTTCGTCGACGTGATGAACACGATGCTGGACGCCTCGCTGCCGCTGACCGTGGCCGAGTACGAGGAGTGGGGCAATCCCAACGAGCCGGAAGCGTTTGCCTACATGCGCAGCTACTCGCCCTATGACAACCTGCAGGCGGGTGCGTATCCAGCGACGCTGGTCAAGACCAGCCTGAACGACTCGCAGGTAATGTACTGGGAACCGGCAAAGTTCGTCGCAAAAGTGCGCACGCTCAAAACAAACCCGGACCAACCGCTGCTGCTGCACGTGAACATGGACGCGGGGCACGGTGGCGCATCCGGCCGCTACGACCACCTGCGCGAGACGGCCATGGATTATGCGTTCGTTCTGCGGGAGCTTGGCATCGCCTGATCACGCAGTTATGGCCGCGACTACATCAGTTTGTGAGAAGTCGTTGCCCTTGAACAACAAGGGCTGGTTGAGATGTTTCGCCAACGCTTAGCTGAAGCAGTCACCGAAGTTGAGTGCGGCTGGATGGTGGCCCTTGCCATACTTTGCGTATGCTTCCGCAGCGACCCGCGCTTGCGTCTCATCGACGGGAACAATCGCAAGACCCAACGATAGAAGTAAGCTTTCGAATCGAGCAAGAGCTTGCTCTGGTCGCCCGCGGCGATCTATTACGATGCGAGCCTCAAGGTAGTTCGCAGCTGAGAGTCTTGGCCGTTCCTCACTGTTCTTGATCGCCTGTGAGAACGACAGCCAACCCTGTTCTTCTACAAGGATGGCAATGAGAACTGAAGTGTCAACGACCACGCCGTTATGCGTACGGCAGGCCATCCTCGTCGTAGCCCACCGCCTCTTCGTCTGTCATTGTTCTGTTCCACGGTAGCGCTTGCAACTCACGGATAAGTTCATCCGCTCGCCGCAACCGCATCGCGCGTTCGGCAGGTGTTTCCACTAGCTTACTGCGGGGCACCAAGTCCATCTGCTTGCGAAGCGCAACCGCAACTGCCTCAGTGGCCGTCGTGCCGGTCGCCTCCGCTAGCTGCTGCGCGGCTGCTTCGATCTCGGGTGTGATGACCAAGGCCGCCATGGCTAGGAGTTTACACCCGCTGGTTCGGGCACTAAGTCGCCTTCGCCGGGCGCCAGGAACAGGTTGCGTTCCAGGCCGTGCTGCCGGTCGTAGAGCTCGCGATAGCGTCCCTGCAGCGCGTAGAGTTCCGCGTGCGTTCCGCGCTCCACGATGTTTCCGCCTTCAATCACAAGGATTTGCGTGGCATTGCGGATCGTGCTCAGCCGGTGCGCGATCACAAACGTGGTGCGGCCCTCCATCAGGTGGTTCAGGCCGTGCTGAATCATGGCCTCGCTCTCAGAGTCGAGCGAGCTGGTCGCCTCGTCCAAGATCAAGATGCGTGGGTCGGCCAGGATGGCGCGTGCAATAGACAGGCGCTGACGCTGGCCGCCGGACAGCTTCACACCGCGCTCGCCAACGATGGTCTCGTAACGCTCCGCAAAGCGCTCAGCAAACTCGTCCACACGCGCAATGCGGCAAGCCGCAAGAAAATCGTCCTCACTCGCTTCTGGGCGTGAGAACAGGATGTTCTGCCGGATGGTGCCATCGAACAGGAAGGTTTCCTGCAACACCACGCCAAGCTGCGAGCGGTAGCTGCCGATGTGGACGGTGGACAGGTCCATGCCGTCGACCAGCACCTTGCCCCGCGTTGCATCGTGAAAGGCGCACACCAGCGAAATGATCGTCGACTTGCCTGAACCCGACGAACCCACCAGCGCCGTTACCGTGCCCGGACGCGCATGGAAACCGATACCGTGCAGCACAGGCTTGCCCGCGTCGTACTCAAATTCGACGTTTTCGAACACCACGTCGCCACGCAGTTCCGGCGCAATCACGGTGCGCTTGGGATCGGCATCCTCACCTTGAACGCCAAGGATTTCCGCCGTGCGATCCAGCCCTGCAAATGCCTCCGTTAGCTGCGTGCCGATGTTTACCAGCGACGTAATCGGCACCACCATGAACGCCAGGAACATGTTGTACGTGACGTACCCGCCAACCGTCAGGCGACCGAGCACCACCTGCCGCGCGCCAAGGTACATGACCAGCGAGCCCACACAGCCCAGCACAGCGGTGGACGACAGCGCCATGATCGCTGTTGCAGTGAGCGAGTCGAACACGTTTTTCAGCAGGCGGTGCGCGCCTTCCGCAAATACGTGTGCTTCGCTCTCCTCCGCGTGGTAACCCTTGATCACGCGCACGCCGCCGAGCGACTCCGTCAGGCGCCCAGTGACCTCCGCATTCAACGCAGCGCGCGCCCGGAAGATAGGGCGGATGGTACTAAATGCCCGCCGCATGACCAGGGCGAACAGGAACATGATGCTGAAGGTGAGCAGCGTCATGCTGGTGGAAAGCCGCAGGAGATAGAAGAACGAAAGCCCCGCCGTGAGCAGGCCGCCGATAAAGTCCACCAGGCCGGTCCCGATCAGATTGCGTACGCCTTCCACGTCCGTCATAATGCGTGCAACTAGTGTGCCGGAGCGGTTCGAGTCGTAATATGCGATGGGCAAGCGGCCCACATGCTCCTGCACCTCGATCCTCAGTTCCGTAATTAAGCGCTGTCCGGCCTTCGACAGGATTTGCGTGAGCGAGTACGACGTGATGCCCTGCACCACTGTCGCTGTCAAGACGCCGCCCACGATGTATGGCAGCAGCCGCAGCTCGTGCTGCCGCATTACATTGTCGATCAGGTAGCGCGTGGTGGCGGGCAGCACCAGGCCGCATGCCCGGTTGATGAGCATGATGAAGAAGCTGCCCAGCAACAGGCCGATGCGCGGCTGGATCAGCTTCTTGACCTCGGGCCAGACCTTCTTGAACTCCGGCTTCGGCTTTTTGCGGGTAAGCTCCGCTGAGATGCTCCGGGAAGGATTACGAGAGGCGCGCTCTGCGCCGTGCATAGGCGAAGACCTGCCGCCTGAAAGTGGTGCTCCAAAAGATCCCATGTGCGATCACTGCTCCC
This sequence comes from uncultured Terriglobus sp., assembly GCA_964242065.1. GTDB lineage: Bacteria > Acidobacteriota > Terriglobia > Terriglobales > Acidobacteriaceae > Terriglobus. The sequence continues at coordinate 6,057 of CAXTBQ010000061.1, forward strand.
GGGTGCGGTGAAACTGCTCAAGTGCTAGATGCGCGGGCGGAGCAGCGCGATGAAAGGGTCCGCGCGGAGGTCTCAACCGACTGGCTGCTGCTCCTGCTGCATGCTGCTCACCAGCGACCGCGCTGCCTTGATCGAACGCTGTATTAGCAGCGGCTTGGTGGATGTCTGCGCGGGTGGCGTGGCGGTTACAAGCGACTTCATCTTTGCAACCACATCTTCCGGCGACCACTCGCTACCGGGATACCAGGCGGCTACCCTACCGTTAGGCGCTACCAGAACCGTCGAAAGCGAGTGCGTCAGCGAGGCTCCACTACCAGTCGCGCCCAGGTTGAAGTAGTGCTCCACTGCGGGCAGCGTGTCCGCCGAAGGTGCAGCAAACTGCCAATGGCTAAAGCCCCGCTTGCCGGTGTAGCTGTGGCCGTAAGCGCGGAGCACTTGTGGCGTGTCAAACGCCGGATCGAACGACAGTGAAAGCAGCCGTGTCTGTCCGTATACCGCGGGATCGCGCTGCAGAGCCTGATCGATCGCGTTGAAGTTCCGGCTCATCTTTGGGCAGAAGTCGTCCATCGGGCAGCGAGTGTAGATGAACGTAATCAGCAGAGCCTTGCCGTGAAACGTACTGATGCTCACCGGCCTGCCGTCCTGGTTGGTCAGGTGAAAGTCCGGAAGGAGGTCGCCTTCCGTAGGAACATGGTAGTTCGATTGCGGCTTGAAGTTCGGCTTCGCCTGCCCCAGGACGGCCAACTCGTCCAGCCGCGCATTGCGATAGCCGCCGTCCGGCAGCTTGTCCACCAGCAGGCGGGCGCGGATTACGTCGCCCCGGTGCAGTTCTGACGTGCTGTTGCCATACAGCAGCTTGTAGGGCATGGTCATGGCACCCATAAACCCGGGAATGGCCTCGTGCTGCAGCGTGATTTCGCCATGCTCGCCGTCCACCGCGACGATGGTGCCTTTTACGGAGTAGGTTTCAGTGCCGGCCTGCAGCTTTTCTGTGGATTGCTTGCATCCCGTCGCCAGCAGGCACACGGCCATCCACACCGCCGGACGGAGGGTTCTAGAAAGAAATACCATCACCCTCCATGATACGTTGCGGAGAGACACGGCAGCTGAGTGCCCACCCGCACCGGCCAGCCGGAGGACGGTACTTTGAACAAATCTGAACATGGGCGTGACCGGCTGTGACCGGGACGCACCAGCAAACCCAGCCCTCTCTCCGCGAACCGCACCTGGCCCTGCTGCATGCGTGCATGCTGCTTTCAGGCTTTGGCACGGTGTTTCTTGGCCCCGTGCTGCCGGCGTTGGCCTCAAACGCGCGCAGTTCGGATAGCGGCAGCGGACTCTTCTTTACCGCACAATTTCTCGGTGCATTCGTCGGCGGCGTCACCACGTCACGCCGGTTGTGGCTCTCGCTCGGGCGTGGAACAGCAGCGGCGACGCTTGGGTTTCTGCTGCTTGCCTGGACCACCCGTCTCCACGCACCGGCCCTGTGGGACACGGCTGCATTGTTGCCGCTGGGCTTTGGTGTCGGCCAGATGCTCACGTCTGCCAACCTGCTGGCATCCCGGCGCTTCCGAGGCGAGCGTGGGAGTGCGCTTTCCCTGATCAACTTCAGTTGGAGCCTGGGCGCGGTGCTTGCACCCTTTGTCCTAGGTACCCTGCTGCGGACCGTCGCACTCTCACCATTGCTGCTGTGCTCTGCGCTGTGCTTCGCCGTGGCATTTATGGGTGTGGTGTGGAACGGGACTCGCAGCAGGATGGAAACACCAATACCTGTAGAGGCCCAGGCAGCTGTCGCTTCCCTGCCCCTGCCATCGTTCCTATTCTTCGGCTCGCTCCTTCTGCTCTATGGCGGGGTGGAAACTTCATTGAGCGGGTGGATTACGACCTTCGGCACGCGTTATGGCAGCGGCGCGCCGCGCGCGGGTGCATTGGGCGCAACAGCCCTGTGGATTGGTATTACCGCTGGCCGGGCGCTCGCTCCATTTCTCTTGCGCAAGCTGCGGGAACGCACGTTGCTGCTAAGCTCGCTCGCTGCCGCTACCCTGCTGACGGCGACACTCAGCTTCGCCCAGGGCGACGCGGCGATCGTGCTGCTGGCGGCGTGTCTGGGGCTGTCACTGGCACCGTGGTTTCCTATGGTGCTCTCGGGCATGCTTGGTGAAGGCGCGGCGGCGGGACAGGTGGGCACCATCATCGCGGTATCCGGCATTGGAGCGGCTACGCTGCCCCTGTTGCTGGGAACGATTTCGCGTGCGACAGGCTCGCTTCGCATTGCATTGCTGGTTCCCCTTTGCGGGTTGGTTCTGCTGTTCCTACTGAGCGCCTTCCGCCGGGGACAGCATTCTACCCGGAGCCAAGAGAGCGTCCGCGCAGGCGTATAAAAGGAGAATGTACGACGGCCAAACGGAGGCGGGCACCTCCGCTACTGATAGGGAAGCTGCAGACGTTCTGCAAGCGTTGGAGCATGGTGCCATCCTGATTGTGCCGCACGTCCGCGCGGCGCGTAAGTGGGCAGCCGCCTACGACACGCTGCAGCGGGAAGGCCGCAAAAGCTGGCTGGCCGCGCGCATCCTGCCCTGGGGTGCGTGGATTTCCAACTTGTGGGACCGGACGCTGTTGAGCGGCGCCGACACCCGCGTCCGCCTCAACCGACTGCAGGAGCAGGAGCTCTGGAGCCGCATTATCCGCCGCGCCGCCGTGGACGCGCTCGCCCCCGTCGCGCAGCAGGCACAGCTTTGCGCCTCCGCGCTCGATCTCCTCGGAAGATACGACACGAAGGGTGCTTTCCACGAGTTTTTCCGCTCGGGAAAGGAAGGCAGTGCGGATGCACTCACCTATCGACGGTGGTACGACGAACTGGAAGCGATCTGCGCGCAGGAAAGCCTGTTGCCTGCCTCGCACCTGGAGCAGGAACTGGCACGGCTTATTACGGCCGGTAAGCTGCCGGTGGGTGGCGACTACTTTCTCGCGGGGCTTGATGACCTGACGCCTGCGCAGCAGGTCCTGCTACAGGCGGTAGGCCGCGCCGGCGGGCACATCACGCACCTGCCATCGCCGGTGATTCGGCAAGAGCAACCCACCCTGCTGCGCTGCGAAAGTCCTCAGGCAGAGATCGAGCAGTGCGCCGCCTGGGTGCGCAACCAGTTGGAAGCCAAACCCCGCGTCTCGCTGGCCGTAGTGGTGCCCGGCCTCGCCGCCTCTGCCGCGGATCTCGCAAGGGAACTCCGCTCCGTGGTCGCCAGCGAAACACTGGACGTGACGCGGCACGGGCTCCACACGCCATTTGAGTTCTCCTGCGGACGTTCGCTGCGCCAATTGCCCATGATCCACGACGCCCTGCAACTGCTGCGCTGGTGTGCCGGTGAACTGCCACTGGAGGATGCCGGCGCCCTGCTGCGGAGCCGGCACCTGGCGCTGATGTCCTCTCCGGAAGCCGGAGCCGCGCTTCACACGTACGTCCTGCAGACCTTGCCGCTGCTGCGTAGAACGGTTTCGCTGCAGGACGTCGCACGCGCAGCCTACCCGGACAGCAAGCGGCTGGACGCTCTGGAGCGCGAAGCCCAGGCCTGCCGCACGGTTCGGAAGCCCTACGGTTGGTGGACCGATACCGCGCGCGAGCTATTGCAATGGGCAGGCTGGCCGGGAGAGGAGACGCCCGACAGCGATGCCTTTCAGGCAGTGGAGCGATGGAACGAGGCGCTCGACCAGGTCGCCTCGCTTGACCTTGTCAGCCGCAGTACCGCTATGCCGCACTTCCTCGCACAGCTCGAGTCCGTGGCGGCTTCGGTCCGCTTCGCCGCGGAAAATCGCGGCGCTCCCGTGCAGGTGCTCACCGTGCAGGAAGCGGCCGGGTCCACGTTCGACGCCATGTGGTTCCTACACGCGGATGCAGACACATGGCCGCCGCGGCAGACGCCGCACCCGTTGCTGCCTTGGCACCTGCAACAGGACCTCGGCATGCCGGACACGGGTACCGCGCGTGACGAAACAGCAGCTTCTGCAACGCTGCACCGGCTGACCGGCAGCGCAGGACGCACCCACTTCAGTTACACGCAAACGTCTTCGGAGGGGGCGCGAACACCGTCGCCTCTCGTGGAAAAGCTGCTCCACGACCTAGGCGGTTCGGAACGTGCGCAGGAGTCGATTGCCTCACAGGAAAAGCCCGCGATACTGACCACGGTGCCAGATCCCGAGCCGCTGCCAGCATTGACCAATGCTCCGGCGTCCGGTGGCGTAAGCGTACTCACGACACAATCAGAGTGCGGCTTCAAGGCCTTTGCGGAGCACCGCCTGTTCGCCAAAGCTGACGACCAGCCGGAGGCCGGGCTTTCGCCCATGCAGCGCGGCAACCACGTTCACGCCGTGCTACAGAAGTTCTGGGATCGCGTGAAGAACCAGCGCGCCCTGAAGGAACTGACCGCGCGACGGCATGAGGACGGCACGACCGGGCGCGATGCCCTGCTGCGAGAGTGCATCGCACAGATTTTCACAGAAGAGCCACACTGCGAACACGCCTGGGACGCCGCCTACATCGACGTGCAACAACGCAGGCTGTTTACTCTGCTCTCAAGCTGGCTGGAGAAGGAACTGCAGCGGCGGCCGTTTGAGGTGCTGAAGACCGAGCAGGAAGTGCCGGACGTGTCCGTAGGTCCGTTACGACTCAAGCTGCGCGTTGACCGTGTGGATCGGGTGACCACAGACGAAGGCGACGGCATCCTGCTCATCGACTACAAGACCGGCTCCGCCGCCGCGCGGGACTGGCTGGGTGAACGACCGAAACTTCCGCAACTGCCTGTATACGCCGTGGCGGCGGCGGGTGCGGCTGGCCTGGAACGGGTGGATGGCCTGGCGTTTGGCGTGGTGCGAATCGGCGGCAACAACATGAAGCTGGAAGGCGTGGCCGCGCAGCCGAAGATGGTGCTCTCAAGCCCGCGGAATGTACCAGACTTTCCTGACCAGATGGAGGAGTGGCGTCGCGACCTGGAACGCCTCGCAACCGCCTACGCGAACGGCGACGCAGCGCTCAACCCTCGGGAGTTTCCCCTGCTTTGCGATCGCTGTTCGCAGCGGATGCTGTGCCGCATTGAGCCCGCCACGGAACTGGAAGGTGAAGACATGGACCTGGATCAGGAAGACGAGGCAGCCGCTTGGTAGCGCCTCCGACCCCGATCCCTGGCATGTCCGACGCCGCCGAGCGCGCCTCCGCACTGGACACTGCTGGTTCCTGGATCGTGGAGGCCCCCGCCGGCTCCGGTAAAACCGGCCTGCTCATCCAGCGCTACCTGAAGCTACTCGCCACCGTGGACGATCCCGCGGAGGTACTGGCGCTGACCTTCACGCAAAAGGCCACGGGCGAGATGCACGACCGCGTGCTGCGGGCGCTGCGATCTGCCGCAGAACCCCAACCCGAAGGCGCGAGCGAGTTCCAGCGACTCACGTACTCGCTGGCCCGTGCTGCCGCGGCGCGTGATGCGGAGCGCGGCTGGCGGCTGCTGGACCGCCCGCACCGCCTCAACATCCGCACCATCGATTCGCTTTGCCGTGAGATCGCGCGCAGCACGCCCCTGCTGAGCGGTGCCATCGGCCACTTGCGCCCGGTGAACGACCCGGCGCCGCTCTATGCGCGGGCCGCGCGCACCGTGATGCTGCGCTTGGGTGGCGAAGACGCCGTGCTGAACCGTGCGATAGAAACCGTACTGCTGCACCGCGATGGCGACCTTCCCTTCTGCGAGCGCGTCTTGGCGGAGATGCTGGCCACGCGCGAACAGTGGGGCAAGCTGGTCCCATTGCGCAGGGAGGAGCTTGTGGATGCGCGGCTCGACGCCCAAGTGCTGCCGCGCCTGAACGCCTCGCTGCAGCGTGCCGTGTGCGCCTCGTTGACGGAGCTGCACCGCTGCTTTGAACAGCACGTACTCGATCGGCTGGCTGACATTGCCCGCAGGCTGGCTCACGCCGAAGGCTTCGACGGGCAGCCCAGTGCCTTCCGCGCCTGCAGCCTGCAGCCCCGCGCGCCCGGCACAGACCACGGCGATTTGGACCGCTGGATTCTTTTTGCGAACCTGCTGCTCACGGGCGGAGGGACGTGGCGGCAAGCTTTAGCCGGTCAGAAGTCGATTGGAGCCAAAGTTCCAAAGGAACTTGCCGGAGAAATCAAGGAAGTGCTCGATGAGATCAAGAGCGACGAATTAGCCAGCGTTCTGAACGCCGTCCGGAGCCTGCCTCCCGCGGAGTATCCGGAGCGACAGTGGCATGTGGTCAAGGCGCTGTTTCGCCTACTGCAACACGCCCTGGTAGAACTCGACCTGCTGTTCGGCCGCGAAGGTGTTTGCGACTTTAGCGCCATCGCCCTGGCAGCGCGGGCCGCACTGAACGAAGAAGGAAGCAACGCGCAGGTGGTGCTGGGCACAAAGCTCCGCCACCTGCTCGTGGACGAGATGCAGGACACCTCCACCAGCCAGTACGAACTGCTGGAGACGATCACAGCGGGATGGGACGGCAGCAGCCAGACCCTGTTCCTGGTCGGCGATCCCAAGCAGTCCATCTACCTTTTTCGGCAAGCGCGCGTCGAGCTGTTTCAGCAGTGCATGAAGGACAAGGCACTGGGCGACATCGAGCTGGGCGTGCTGCAACTCTCCGCCAACTTCCGCTCCGGCAGCGAGTTAGTACGTGAGTTCAACGAGACCTTTACACAGGTTTTTCCCGGTCCCGAGGAAGTCACCGAAGGTGACGTTTCCTTCAGCGAGGCGACTGCCACGCAGCCAACGAAGACCGATGAAGGCATTCGCTGGAACCTGTGGCTGCAGGCGTTCCAGGATGAGCAGCCAGCGAGAGCCGCGCTGCGGCAACGGGCGCTGCGCCAGGAAGCGATGGAGATCGCACTTGCCATCCGTGACGAGCGCAGGCTGCGCCCGCAAAGCCGCATTGCCGTGCTGACGCGCGCCCGCACCCACGTGACCGAGATCACCAGGACGTTGCGGCGCTACGGCATCGCCTACCGTGCGGTGGATATTGATGCGCTGGGCGAGCGCCGCGAAGTGCTCGACATCCTGGCCATCACACGCGCGCTGCTGAACCCGGCCGACCGCACGGCATGGCTTGCCATGCTGCACGCGCCATGGTGCGGTGCCGGCCTGGCCGACCTCCATCGGCTGACTGAGGGTGACCGCCGGGAGACGAAACGGCAGATCCTCCGTGAACACTTCCGCTCGCGCCTTCAGGAGCTTGCGGAGCCGGTTCGCGGCCGGGTGCAACGCACGCTGGACGTAATGGACGCGGCGCTGCAGCACACCGGCACAGAGAGCTTCAGCAGCCGCGTGGAGCGCACCTGGCGCTCGTTGGGCGGCGATGCCTGCACCAACGCCAACGGTCGCGAGAACGTCCGGCAATTCCTGCGGGTGCTCGACACTATGGAGATAGAAAACGAGTCCGTCACCATACGCACGCTCAAGCGGCGGCTCGACCGGCTGTTCGCCGAGCCTGAAAACACGTCCGGAGCCGTGGAAATTATGACCATTCACAAGGCCAAGGGCCTCGAGTGGGACATGGTACTCGTGCCCGGGCTGCATCGCATCAGCGCGCTGGACCGCTACCCTGCGCTAGATTGGCTGGAGATGGCCGGGCGGGACCCGGCCGATGGCTCACGCGATGTCCTGCTGGCTCCGCTGCCATCCAAGGGAACGGACACAGACAAGCTGTTCCCGTTCATTCGAGCTACGCGCGCGCGCCGTGCCAATGCAGAGCTCAAGCGCGTCCTCTACGTCGCCGCAACGCGCGCGCGCACGGCGCTGCACCTGTTCGCGTGGCCGCAGGCGACAAAGGATGGCAAAGCCGTCAACACCGACCGGACCCTGTTGCGAGCAGCAGGCAAAGCCGCTGAGGGCCACCTTAAGCTGCTGGATGTTCCCGATGAGCCAGTCTTGGCCGGTGTCCCAGAAACTTTGGCACTGGCTGCCGCAGCCGACGATCCGCCGACGCCTGTCCGCACCGTAGACCGGCTCCCCGACGGCTATGACCCGCTCGCGGAGCTTCGACACTCTGCCCTGCCCTTGGCGTCTCATGCGGCAGCGGTCACAGCGCCACCGCCCTATTCACGCGCAGAAGGCTCGTTCGGCGCGCGTGCGGTGGGCAGCGCCGTTCACTCGTTTCTTGAGCGGCTCACCGGCGAACTGGCACAGCGCATCGGGTGCGGCACAGAAGCTTCATCGGCGGCTCAGGATTTGCTCGTGCAGTTGGCGGGCTGGCAGCCTGCCATTCGTGCGGTGCTCCGCTCTGGCGGTCTGCCGCAGGATACTGCTGAACGCGCGGTGAAGACCGTGACACGCGCGCTGGAAACAACGTTGCGCAGCGCCGACGGTCTATGGCTGCTGCTGCCGCGTGCTCACGCGGCGAGCGAATCGGCATGGCGTTCGTCGCTCAACAACCGCCCGTTGAGCGTACGGCTGGATCGCACGTTCCTCGCAGGCGCGCTGCCCGGCAGTCAGAGTCAGGACACCCTCTGGATTGTGGATTACAAGACCGCGGACCACGCAGCGGATGGCAGCGAAGCCTTCCTGCGCGAGGAACGCGAACAGTACCGGAGCCAGCTGGAAACCTACGCGCGGCTGCGCCTGCAAACGCTCCCGCCCGGCACGCGCGTGATGCTGGGCTTGTTCTACCCGCTCATGGGACGGCTGGTATCGTGGGCGTTTGAGGATGCGGCAAATGCCAACCCTGCACCGCCCGAGGAAGCCGAACGCACGGCTCCGGTCCAGTTGGCCATGTTCGCCTGACCTAGGCGGCCGTCACCTTGTGACGGATATCACGCCCGTTGACCCAAAAGATCACGTCTTCCGCGATGTTGGTGGCGTGGTCGCCCACACGCTCCAGGTTGCGCGCAATCAGCATCGCATTCAACGCTTGCGTGGTCAGTGCGGACTGCTCGCGGATCACGGCAGAAAGCGCGCGGAACGCCGCCTTGTTCAACTGATCTACCTCGTCATCCAGGGCGAGCACACTCTCGGCCAGGTCGGCATCGCCCTCGATAAAGGCTTCCAAAGCCTTGCGAACCATTGCACCGGCCAGCAGGCCCAGGCGCGGAATGTCGACCGGCAGATCGACGGTGGGCAGCTCGTTCATTTCGCCGGCGCGAATGGCGATGTTTACCGCTAGATCGCCCACCCGCTCCAGGTCGGCATTGATACGTATCACCGACAGGATGAACCGCAGATCGACCGCCATGGGCTGCTCCATCGCCAGCAGGTCAAGCGCGGCGCTGTCGATTTCGCGCTCCAGCCGGTTGATGGCCGGCTCGGACCGGCGCACCAGTTCCGCCATCTCCGGGTCGCGCATGCGATACGCCTCTATGGAGCGCTGAATGGCCTGTTCGGCGAATCCCGCCATCACCAGCAGCTTCTCCTTCAGTTCGTCAAGCGACTGGTGAAAACGTTTGCGCACGGCTTGAGGGGCTCACTCTCGTGGGGGACTTACACCCTAAGATTAACCGAGATGCATGAAAATCAGGTCAATCTGCCAAAGGCAGGGTGAAGAAAAAGGTACTCCCTTCGCCCATAATGCTTTCGACCCAGATGCGTCCGTGGTGCTGCTGCACCAGTTCCCTCGCAATGGATAATCCCAGACCGGTGCCGCCCACTGCGCGTGAGCGAGCCTTTTCCACCCTGTAGAACCGCTCAAAGATGCGCGGCAGATGGTCCGACGCAATGCCCGGCCCAAAGTCGCGCACGCAAAAGCGCAAGGATCCCGGCTCGTCCGCGCTGAGTTCCGCCGCCAGCGAAACGCGCGGTGCGCCCGCCCCTGTTCGGCTGTACTTGACCGCATTCTCCAGCAGGTTGCCGAGCACCTGCAGGATGGCGTTTTCATCCGCCATCACCAGCCGGTCTTCACACACGTCGACCTGCAAAGCTGCACCTTCTGCGTAGGCAGCACCGCTTACCGTACGCAGAGCATCCTGCAGCAGGACCGACGCGGCTACAGGCTGCGGGAGCATCGGCTTCTCTGCACGCTCCACCTGCGACAGCAGCAGCAGGTCTTCGGTCAGCCGCTGCATGCGCGATGCGTTCTTCAGCACCGTCTCTAGGAAGTCGATGGAGGGCGCGGAAAGAGTCTCGTGATCGATGACTGTCTCCACATAGCCGATGATCGAGGTCAGCGGCGTGCGCAGTTCGTGCGATACGTTGGCCACAAAGTCGCGCTGTTCGCGCTCGGCCTGCTCCGCGCGCGTGTTGTCATGCAGCACAATCACAGCGCCACCTTCCGGTAGCGGCGACGCGTGCACCTGGAACACGCGGCCCGGCAGCACGGCCTCGCTGCGGCACTCGGTGGACTTCCCCTCGTCCAGTGCGCTCTGCAAGGAAGCAAGCAGCGCAGGATCGCGGAACGTGTGCACCAATGCCCTGCCTTGGCGGATGGACACACCCGCCGCATCGCGCGACATCAGCCGCTGCATGTTGGCGTTGCTCCACAACACGCGTCCAGCGGCATCTACGCCAAGCACGGCGTCCTGCATGCCTTCCAGCAGCACTTCAAGCTGGTTCCGGCTCTCTTCCAGCGTGGCAATCTGCCGGCCCACTCGCTGCGCCACCTCGCGGCTGGCGCCAATCACCGGCAGCAACCCGTGAGGCAGTTCTGGTGGTGTGAAAGGCAAGGCGGGCAGTTTCGCAACGTAAGCGGCAGCCGCCAGCCCTTGCGCGGCGTGCCGCCTGCGTAAGAGAAGAGCAATGAGCCCGGCAAGCGCGAGCAGACCGCCAACAGCCAGAGACCGCATGAACATGGTCGAAGGCGGGAACAGGATGGCCGAGCCAGCCGCTAACAGCAGCAGCAAACAGGCAAGCGATGGAAAGTACGAAGCTTTCATGCAGCTACCGCCATGCTAAGGCTTACATCCTTGACGTAGTGACTGGTTGGTTTGGCGTGTCTTTTAGAAGGGCCTCTTTTAGCAAGATGACCAGCCTTCGCCGGTGGCCTGTGAGCTTCAGCCACATGCACCTGTCAGGCGTGCCACCCACGAAAACTGCTACCTCGCAGCAGCGAAGAGACCTGCTGTTCTACCGCTGAGATTGGGCTAGCAGCAGTTTCTCCACTCCGCGGGGCAACAGCCGCCCTGCTCCGGTCGGAATGACAAACGTTCCCCGTGAACGGGAACAGGTAAATGACGCGAGCTTCCGAAATGTTTACGCCCGAACGCTTGGCTTTGGAGTGGCGGCTCGAGGCGCCTGACTCCTTGACCAGATCCCCATGCTCAGACGGAGGCCAGTTCAGCGCGGGCGGCAATGCGGTCCGGCCGCTCAAAACGATACCCGGCTCCACGCATGGTTTTCAGGTAGCGCGGCTCCTCCGCATCATCCTCAATCTTTTCGCGGATACGACGGACATACACATCGACGGATCGCGGTGTGACAAAGCGCGCATCGCCCCATACGGCGTCCAGCAATTGGTCACGGCTGAACACCCGGCCAGGATGCCGCGCCAGATAATCCAGCAACCGGAACTCTGTTGCAGTAGTCACTACAAGCTCGCCGCGCACGCGCAACTGCATGGCTCCGCCGTCGATCTCGATGTCACCCATCTGCAGCGTTTCGGGCGTTTCTGGCCGCTCGAAGCGGCGCAAGACGGCCTTTACGCGGGCCAGTAGTTCCCGCGTGCTGAAGGGCTTGGTGATGTAGTCGTCCGCACCCAGCTCCAGACCGTGCACGCGGTCACCTTCGGTGGCCAGCGCCGTCAGAAAGATCACAGGGATGCTGCTGAGCGCCGGGTTTTGTCGCAAGCGGCGGCAGACCTCCAGACCATCGCCGCCCGGCACCATAATGTCGAGCAGGAACAGTGCCGGCGGCCGCTGCTCTGCCGCGGGCAGCACTTCCGCCGCGTTGCCAAACGCCTGCACCGCAAAGCCCGAGGCTTCCAGGTGGAATCGCACCAGCTTCGAGATATCAACATCGTCCTCAAGCAGAAGTATGGTCTGGCTCACGTGCGGTTCGGACCTCCAGAAACGTTGGTGCGTTCTCCAGTCCAGCCTAGCTCAGCCTTGCTGCCGCTTTGCGAAAGGACCGTAAATTCACCAGCAGCCAACCTTCTCTCTGGCTGCCGACTCCGAAAAGGTCCATGAGCTTCTCTGACTGGCTTTTAGCCGATCTTCGGGTACCCAGTGCACAGCAGGAGCCGGAGCATCAGAACGCCTGGTGGCGCGTGATGTGCCTGACCGGCGTCGACTACTTCTCGACGCTTGGATACCAGCCCGGCATCGCGTTCCTCGCCGCCGGGGTGCTGTCGCCTCTGGCTACCCTGGTGCTGGTGCTGGTCACGCTGTTCGCTGCGCTCCCTGTCTATCGGCGGGTTTGCAAGGCCAGCCCGTACGGTCAGGGCTCTGTGGCCATGCTGCAACGGCTGTTCCCCGCGTGGGGCGGCAAGCTTTTCGTGCTGGTGCTGCTCGGCTTTGCCACCACGGATTTCATCATCACCATGACGCTGTCGGCCGCGGACGGTGCCGCCCACCTCATCCACAATCCGCTGATGCCCCACTGGATTGACCACCAGATGGTCGTCACGCTGTTGATCCTGGCGGTGCTCAGCGGCGTTTTCCTGAAAGGCTTCAAGGAAGCCGTGAGCATTGCCGTGCTTCTGGTGGGCAGCTATCTCCTGCTGAACGCTGTAGTGGTAGGCGCGGGTATCCTGCAGATCATGCATCACCCGGAGGTGATGCACAACTGGCAGCTGGCAATTGAGAGCCGCCACCAAAGCACGCTGAAGATGCTGGGCTTGTCGCTGCTGCTGTTCCCCAAGCTAGCGTTAGGACTTTCAGGCTTTGAAACAGGCGTGGCCGTGATGCCGCTCATCAAAGCGCGCAATGACGAGGAACGGATCATCAACGCCCGGCACCTGCTGGTGACTGCGGCGGTCATCATGAGCTTCTTCCTGATTGCCACCAGCGTGATCACCACCGTGCTCATTCCGGCAGCAGCCTTCCAGGAAGGCGGCGACGCGAACGGCCGCGCCATGGCATGGCTGGCCCACCACTACGCGGGCAACGTGCTGGGCACGGCTTACGACATCAGCACCATCCTCATCCTGGGGTTTGCGGGCGCCTCGGCCATGGCCGGTCTGCTGAACCTGATTCCCCGCTACCTGCCAAAGTTCGGCATGGCGCCGGAATGGGCGCGCGCCTCGCGGCCGCTGGTTTTGGTTTTCATGGGCATCGCAACAGCTGTGACCCTGCTATTCCAAGCGGATGTAGACAAGCAGGGCGGTGCCTACGCGACCGGCGTATTGGTGCTGATTACGTCCGCCTCTACTGCGGTCATGCTCAACGTATGGAACACGCGGTGGCGCTGGGTGTTTGTTGCCACCACGGCAATCTTTGCCTACACCACGCTGGCAAACATCGTGGAGCGTCCGGAAGGTCTGAAGATCTCGGCAATTTTCATAGCCTGTATTCTGCTCACTTCCTTCGTCTCGCGGGTGATGCGCTCAACCGAACTGCGCATTACGGACGTGCAGTTGGATGCCGTGGCCGAGTCAATCCTTGCCGAAGATGAGGACCAGCTCATCCGCCTGGTGGCGCGCGGTCCTGAGGTGGGTGACAGCGTGGAAGCGCTCGAGCTTTCCGATAAAAAGGTGCGCTACTTTCACAACCTTTCAGAAGATGAGTGCCTCTTCTTCTTCGAGGTTCTGCGGGGAGATGCGTCTGATTTCTCCGAGACATTGTGCGTAACTGGTCACAGGGTGGGCCGGCACCGCATCCTCTCCGCAAAGAGCCCCGTGGTCGCGAACTCCATCGCCGGCATGCTCGTCTATCTGGCCAAGCGCACCGGGCAGGTACCGCACGTGTACTTCAAGTGGACGCAGGTAAGCCCGGCCCTCAACATCATGCGGTTCCTGTTCCTGGGCGAGGGCGACACCGCGCCGCTCACGCATGAGGTCCTGCGCAAAGCGATTCCAAAGCAGCAAGACCGGCCGGTCGTCCACGTAAGTTAGAGCTTTAGGAGACGGTTTCTTCCGACGACCTCATGCGCACCATGCGCTCCACCGCGTAGGGTGCGCGATGCTGCGGCGAGTGGTAATGCCGCACCTGCAGTTCGCCCAATAGGCCGATGCCGATTAATTGCACGCCCGCGAGGATAAGCACACTGGCCATGATGAACCATGGTCCGTGCTGCCGCAGAACATGCCCGTGTGTGACCAGCTTAAGCACCAGCAGGCCGAACGACATACCCAGGCCGAGCAGCGCACTGATCGCGCCAAAGCTGCCGAAAAAGTGCAGCGGCCGCATCATGTACTTGAGCAGGAACCGGATGGTCAGGAGGTCGAAGAAGACACGAAATGTCCGCGAAATGCCGTAGTGGCTTTTGCCGTAAAGCCGCGCCGGGTTTGAGATGGGGATCTCACAGATGCTCGCGCCGTACCACGATGCCAGCGCCGGAATGAACCGATGCATCTGGCCGTACAGCGGAATGTTTTGGATCACTTCACGGCGATACGCCTTGAACGTGGTGCCAAAGTCATGGATGTCCACGCCGCTGAACTTGGCCATCAGCCAGTTCGCCGCGCGCGACGGGATGCGGCGCATCACGAAGTTGTCGCCACGCTGAGCGCGCCAGCCGCTGACCACGTCGTAACCTTCGGCCAGCTTCTCCAGGAACGCTGGAATCTCTTTGGGATCGTGCTGCAGATCGCCGTCCATGGCGAGCACATAGTCGCCCTGCGCATGGTCAAACCCGGCAGCGAGCGCGCTGGTCTGGCCGAAGTTGCGTCGCAGCTTGATCACCAGCACGCGGCTGTCCACGGCCGCAATCTCCTCCAGCAAG
>CAXTBQ010000062.1:0-20324 GCA_964242065.1 uncultured Terriglobus sp.
AGATGTTTCGGTCGCCAGTCTTCTTCGTCGCAGCTAACAATATCTACCAGCCCAAGGTCCCGGGCAGGCCTTTGAACGGCCCACGGACATGCGACGTGATCCATCCGCCGTAGAAGTCGCCGGATTGGGCCTGCACATGTTCCCCGTCAACCGTGCACTCATCGACGCGGCTGGCGTAAAAGGCTAAGTGATCTTTCAGTCCGGCATAGGACGGGGTTGGATCGGGGTAACTCCATGCGGCGTCCATGATGACGGAACTGCCGGGCAGTATGCCGCGCCGATCGATGTTCCAGTAGAGAGCCGATCCTTTCCACTCGCAGAAGCTGCTGCGCCGCGCGGACCGCGTGAGGAACTGCATGGCCACGTCCGCCTGCGGGATGTAGTAGACGGGAGGATGGCTGGTCTCAAGGATGCGCCAGGCGTTCGTGGTGTCCGCGATTTGCTGGCCGCCATGCACGATGCGCAGGTGCCGCGTGCTTCGCTCCAGCCGCGGTGGACGAGGGTAATCCCACACGGATTCAAGTGCTGTTTCGCTCATGCTGTTTCTCTGCCTGTTCGATGCGGCAACCGGACGTACACTGCTCGTAAGGAAAGAGCATGGTGAACGCAGCAGACAAGCGGCTGGATCAGATGAACAGGCTCGCCGACATGGGCCACTTTCCTGCCGTGGTCAACGCCGGTGCGACGATCAACATCCTGTTCACCATTTGCGTTACATGGTTGCTGGTGCCGCGCTTTCCGCAGGTGTCTGCGCCTGTGGTGTGGATTGCGCTGGTGCTCGCGCTAAACCTGCTGCCGGTGCTGCTGCTGCGACTCACCCTGCGCGCAGACACGCCCTATCCAACGCTGCGCACCATGAACTTCGTGCACGATCAGCACAAGTTCTCTGACTGGGTGTACGTAGCCGCTTCTGCCAACATGGCGTTCTGGGTGCTTGTGTCATGGGCGGTGTTTGCTGTGCGCTATCGCGTGACCACGTTGATGGCCATGCTGGTGGTCGCCGCGCTTGCCACGTTTTCACCAGTGCTGCTGCGGAGCATGCGGGGAGTGTAATCTGCGCGCAAGCGTCTTGGCCGCTGCGGGCAAAAGCAGGTCCTTCGACTGCGCTCAGGATGACGAACTTGAGAGCAGCAGCAAACGCTCTAAGAAAGCCACTTCAGCAACCGAATAACTCCCATGCCGGCGGGCTTGCGGTGCGCCGATGCTTCCGTGCGGCCATGGATCTCGGCGCGGTGATCACGGTAGTGGCCGTAGGCGCGCAGCAGCATCTGCTCATTCGTCAGCGTGGGTTGCCAGCCGAGTTCCCGCTTCGCGCGTGCTGTGTCAAAGACGAAGCTCTCCGCGATCATTTTGTAGTGGTACGGGCCCAATGGAGAGATGCGCAGCTTGTGCGCAGCCATCATGGCGGCAATGGTGGGCGCCTTTGGCAGCGACCGTACGCGGCTGCGACTGCCTCCTTCGCGGATGACGCTTTCGTACACCGCGCGCATGCTCTTCACGTGGTCGGATCCCAGGTGGAACAAGCTGCTTCGGCCATGTGCCGCTGCCTGGATGCAGGCTGTTGCGAGGTCGTCCGCATAGATGAACTGGTACTGATTACCGCCGTCGCCCACCACCCATACGGTCTTATCGTCGTCGATGAACTCGTACAGAATGGTGAGCAGGCCGAGACGTCCTTCGTCCATGATGGTGGGTACGCGTAGTGTGACGACGTTTAGGTCATTCGCGAACGCCTGCAGGCGCTGCTCCGCTTCCAACTTGCTCCTGCCGTAGATCTCGATGGGCGCGGGAATGTCTACGTCCTCCTGCACCGGATGGCCGAGGTTTGAAGCCCACAGGCAGTTCGTGGAGACGAAAACGAACGGCTTGACCCCGTGCGCGCGCGCTGTTTCCGCCAACAACACGGTCGCGTCCACATTGCTGGTCCACAGCAGGTGTTCGTCAAGCCGGCTGCCATGCGCAAGTTGCGCCGCGCAGTGGAAGACCGCGTCGAACTGGTGTTCAGAAAATGCCTTCTCCACCAGCGCACTGTCGCGCAGATCGCCCTGGATGCTGGTTAACTGCGGCAGGCCTGCGTCTTCATCGCGCTGGAGGTCGATGTTCACCACGGCATGGCCTTCGCGCAGCAGCCGCCGCTTGAGGATGCCTCCAAAGAAGCCGGAAGCGCCGGTGACGAGGTAAGTGGCCATGCCTCCATGGTATGCCGTGGCAGGTGAAAGGACAGAACGCAGAGGGCACAGAGGTCAGTGCAGAGGTCGCAGCGTGTGCGGAAGGCCAAGGCATAATGCTGCAACAAGCGAGCCATGTTCCGTGCTCTGCGTTCGTATCTCTGCATCGTCTGCGTGCACGTCCTCTGTGCCCTCTGCGTTCTGCTGTTCGCAGCGGCCACCAAGTTACACTGGGCAGGTTGGCTCACGCACTCTGTCCGGGCCGGTCGTTACGATGCCTGATCCCAGCCAACCCAAACGCGCCATCATCATCGGAGCCGGCCCTGCCGGACTTACCGCGGGGTTGGAGCTCGTGCGGCGGTCCGCCATTCAGCCGGTGCTGCTGGAAGCCAGTGCTGACATCGGCGGCATCTCGCGCACGGTGAAGTACAAGGGCTACCGCATGGACATCGGCGGCCATCGCTTCTTTTCCAAGAGCGACCGCGTCATGCAATGGTGGCTTGACCTGATGCCGCCTGCGGATGACGGCGTGGACGCAGCCATCAGCTACCACGGGCAGACCCGGAGCATTGCCGTGCAGGTGGACACAGCACAGGAGCCGCCACTGCGCGGCATGGGGCCGCTGCACGCCGTGCTCGAGACGGACACGGACGAGACCGGTCCTGCAGACGAACCAAACGCGGCGGAGCACGGCCACACCGCCACCGTGGTCACGCACGCGCCCGACAATCCGGACCTGGTCATGCTGATCCGCCCTCGTAAAAGCCGCATCTACTTCCTGCGGCGGTTCTTCGACTATCCGATCGCGCTGAACGGCACCACCGTTGCCAACCTGGGACCGCTACGTATCCTGAAGATCGGCGCGAGCTACGTTGCATCGCGCGTGCGGCAGATACGGCCCGAGCGTAGTCTGCAGGACTTCCTGATCAATCGCTTCGGACGGCAGCTATACCTCACCTTCTTCAAGAGCTATACCGAAAAGGTTTGGGGTACGCCGTGCGAAACCATCAGCGCGGAGTGGGGCGCGCAGCGTATCAAAGGCCTGTCGCTCACCACGGCGGTAAAGCACTTCGTGCGCAGAAGATTTCGGCGCGGCGGCGGCCCCGCGGACGTTGCGCAGAAGGGCACCGATACGTCTCTGATCGAACGGTTTCTCTATCCCAAGTTCGGGCCGGGACAACTGTGGGAGCACGCCGCTTCGCTCATCCGGCAGAAGGGCGGCGAGATCCACATGGAGCGCAAAGTGGATCGCGTGCACTGCGAAGGCAAGCGTATTCTCTGGGTTGAAAGCGCGAACCGGGCCGGAGAACGCGCTCGCCACACAGGCGACTATTTCTTCTCCACCATGCCCATGCGCGAGCTCGTTGAGTGCATGGACGCACCTGTACCCGAGGCTGTGCGCGAGGTGGCCGCAGGCCTGCAGTACCGAGACTTTATCACCGTGGGTCTGCTTGCCGACCGGCTGCTGGTCAACGAAGCCAACGGCTCGCTGCTGAAAGATACATGGGTCTACATCCAGGAGCCGGACGTGCTGCTGGGCCGCTTGCAGATCTTCAACAACTGGAGCCCGCACCTGCTCGCGGATCCCTCAAAGGTGTGGATCGGCCTGGAGTACTTCTGCTACGACACCGACCCGCTGTGGTCTATGCCAGACGAGGAACTGAAGCGCTTTGCGATTGCTGAAGTGGAGAAAATCGGCATCCTGAAAGCCGGTGCGGTGTTGGACGCACACGTCGAGCGTGTGCCTAAGACCTATCCCGCGTACTTTGGCACCTACGACCGCTTCGACGAGCTGCGGGCCTTCACGGACAAATTCGAGAACCTGTTTCTGGTGGGCCGCAATGGCATGCACAAGTACAACAACCAGGACCACAGCATGCTCACCGCCATGACTGCGGTCGATGGTATTTTGGCCGGCAGCGTGGACAAGCAGGCACTGTGGTCCATTAACACCGAGCAGGACTACCACGAGAAGAAGAAATGAGGACGGCAGCTCAGAGCTGGTCGATCTGCTTCGCGAGGTCTATCTCTCGCGTTTGCAACTCAGCAGAAGGAGCAGGGAAAAGGCCGCGGATGGCCGCCAGCAGTTTCTCCGGCGCAAAGCTCTCGACGTGTACATCGGACACGGTGCCGTCCGGCAACTCACCGGTCAAAATCCGCTTGATCTCGGGGTAGCGGCCGCGCACCACATGCAGGAACCCTTCTGCTTCATGACTGCGGTCGGCAGTGACTACTACGCCGTGCAGGTGCGGGAAAAGCTCCAGCGTTGCAAGACCTTCTTCGTACGAATAAGCGGTAATCACGTTGAACTTTGCTGTTTCAAGCACCAGCTTGCGGCTGGAGATACTGCCCGCAAATTCACGATCCACCACAAGCAAACAGGGCCGCACTAACAAAGACTTCACCTCAGGCGCGTTGCTGCCATTTTACCCTCCCTGCAACACGGCAATGCGTTCGATGCCTTGCAAATCCGGCACGTAGCGCGAGCCACGCCAGCCCTGTAAGAGCACATCCAGTGCAGGGGAGCGTCCTGCCGTTTCCATCAGGAACCACCCGCCCGGCTGGAGCAGACGCGACGCCTGCGGTAACAGCCGCCGCACCAGGTCTAAGCCGTCGTCTCCGCCAAACAACGCCAGGTGCGGCTCGTGTTCACCCACCTGCCGGTGCAGCTCAGCGGCTTCCTTCAGCGGGATGTACGGCGGGTTGGAGACGATCAGGTCGAAGGATTCCTCGCCTGCGGCAGCCAGCAGATCGCTCTCCGCGAAGCGCACGTTACGCACATCGAGGGCGGCGGCATTTTCACGCGCCACGCCGAGCGCCGCCGGTGAGATGTCCAACGCCAGCACATTACTTGCCGGGTATTCCAGCGCAAGCGTCACGGCCAAGATGCCGCTGCCCGTGCCCACATCCGCAATGCGCAGTGGCGCGGAGCGCTCCGGAAACAGCCGCAGAGCTTCTTCAACAATGTGCTCGGTTTCGGGCCGGGGAATGAGCACATCGGGCGTGACCTTGAAATCCCGACCGAAGAATTCCTGCGAGCCGCGCAGGTGCTGCACGGGCACGCCGCCACGCCGCTGCGCGATCATGCCGCGAAAGCTGCCAGCTTCTTCCTCGCGCAACGGGCGCTCCGGCTGCGCAAGCATCTGCACGCGGGAGAGGCGGGTGGCGATCTCAAGGATCTGCTGCGCGTCGCGCGCGGCGTGTTCCCGCAGGTCGTCGCGCATCTGCAGCCGAGCCGTGCCGAACCGCAGGGCATCGGCAACGGTGCACCCTGCGATCTTCAGCGGCTCGTGCGGATCCAATATCGCAGACATCAGGCGGCAACGGCCTCGGCCTTAAGCCGTTCGCTGGTGTCGTGCGCGATGAGCGCGTCGACAATGGGCTGCAGCTTGCCCTCCATGACGTACTCCAGTTGGTGCAGCGTGAGGCCAATGCGGTGGTCGGTCAGGCGGTTCTGCGGGAAGTTGTACGTGCGGATCTTCTCGCTGCGATCACCCGTGCCCACCTGCGATTTCCGCTGGCTGGCTTGCGCCTGGTGCTGCTTCTCCATTTCCACTTCGTACAGGCGCGAACGCAGCACGCGCATCGCTTTTTCGCGGTTCTTAATCTGCGACTTCTCGTCCTGGCAACTGACCACAGTGTTGGTGGGAAGGTGCGTGATGCGGATCGCGGAGTAGGTCGTATTGACCGACTGCCCACCCGGTCCCGAGGAGCAGAAGGTATCGATGCGCAGGTCTTTCTGCTCGCCCTTTACGTCTACCTCTTCTGCTTCCGGCAGCACGGCGACGGTGATGGCGCTGGTGTGAACGCGGCCCTGTGTTTCTGTCGCGGGCACGCGCTGCACGCGGTGCACGCCGCTCTCATACTTCAGCAGCGAGAAGACGCGGTCACCCTCAATCAGAGCGGTCACGTCCTTCATGCCGCCCACGCTTGACTCGGTCTCCGACAGCACTTCCACCTTCCAGCGGTGCTGTTCCGCGTAGCGCAGGTACATGCGGAAGACCTCTGCCGCAAACAACGAAGCCTCATCGCCGCCGGTGGCTGCGCGGATTTCGAGCACCACGTTCTTGTCGTCGTTCGGGTCCTTGGGCAGCAGCATGATCTTGAGCTGCTCCTCAACTTCGAGCAAGCGCGGTTCCAGCCCGGCGAGTTCTTCCTGCGCCATGCTGCGCATCTCTTCATCGTCCTCGGCCAGCATGGCTTTTGCTTCTGCGATGCCGTCGCGCACACGCTTGTACTCGCGAAAACGCTCGATCACAGGCTCCATATCGCGGTGCTGCTTGGCAGTTTTCTGAAAGCGCTGCTGATCGCCGACCAGCGACGGGTCGGAAAGGTCTTTCTCAAGTTCCTTGTAGCGGTCTTCCAATTGTTCCAGTCGGTCAAACATGGCGGGCTCCTCTGCGGGTGCGCAGCGTGCGAATCATCAATCTTTGGGAACGGGACTGGCTGCCGTGCGCAGGGCGCAGCTAGGCAAAGCCAAGGCGTGCCGCCGCAGCGCGGGAAGAACTCACCGGTCTGTACGCAGGGCAACGCATGGCGCTGATTTGATGATAGCGCGGACCAGGCGATGCATCGAAGCGCGCTGAGCAGCGTTCTCGCCACCTGTATTTGGGAGCTATCGCCAGTCGGCCTGCCGAGGTCGTGGACTGCCGCCCAGCAAGCGCACCGGCAACGTGACCACCGCCCACACAATTTCCAGCACGCCTTCCACCGCCAGGCCAACAATGCGGAACGGCAACAGCAGCAGCCAGACCACCGGGTACAGCAGCAGCGCAACCAGCGCCAGCGGCCAGCACAGCACAAACAACAGGCACCACAACAGCAGCTTCAGCACAGTCACCTCACAGGCCTTCCAGCCAGCTGTCTGTGGTACGTCGCTCAACCGCTACAGGTTCCACGCAGATGGGCTCCCTGCCCATGCCAGCAGGCACAGGCGGAGTTGTCAGCTTGGGCTCTGCACCAGAAGTTTGTTTTGCACCATAACTTCAACGTGGTGCAGAATGGAATGTATGCGCATGACTGTGAACCTCGACCCGGACGTGTACACCTTTGCCCAGGCGTATGCCGGTGGCAGGGGCATATCCCTCTCTGCCGCCATCAGCGAACTGGTGCGCCGCGCGGAAAAGGCAACAGCACCGGAAGGCGATACGCCAGGGCTCAAGACGAGCCCGCATGGGTATCTCATCATCGCGGGTACAGGCAGTACTGTGACCTCGGAGATGGTCAAGGAGGCTTCAGAGGATGAGCTTATCTGAAGCACCTCGTTACCTGCTAGACGTGAATGTGCTGTTCGCCCTGCTCTCGAAGGATCACGCCCACCATTCCGTGGTCACGACCTGGTTCAACAGCCCTGGTCTACAGTGGGCTCTCTGCGCTTTTACTGAGGCAGGATTCTTGCGGAACGCAACCGCCCGGCGTCCCGGGCAGGTCAGCATGGGCGAGGCGAGCGCCGTTCTTGCTCGGCTTGTTCAGCAACCGGGATATCTCTACGTACCGATTGCCGCTGACTGGCAGACCTTATGCGCGCCGTTCTTTTCCAGGCTATACGGGACCAAACAAGTCACCGATGCCTACCTGCTGGGCTTGGCTGTCAGGGAAGGTTTGGTGCTGGCCACCATGGACAGAGCCATTCTTCACCTTGCGGGAACAGAACATGGAAGCCACGTGGAGCTGCTTAGGGAGTAGCTGGCCTTCGCCGGGGAGCACACCCAGCGGGGCAACGTGGACTCACCGCGCCCATGCTGAAGGACCCCAATCACGAGGCCGAAGCGCTCAACATCAGCCGGGAGGCAGTTATTAAGACCATGCTCCGTGAAGCTCTTGACCGGCGCTATCTTGCACAGCAGGCACGTGGTGCAGGTTGATGGCAAGGAGACTCAATCAGACTGCGTGAACTGCACGTTCTGTGAATAACGTTGTGACAGAGTGTCGGTTAGTGTGCGCGCTGAAGAATTATTGAGACCAGCGGGGCAGGAAAGATGCCCGCGACTTGCTCTGGCGAGTCGTTGATCTCTTTAACCGATAGAAAGTTTGTGACGCTGAATCCTTGTCTTTCGACCGCTGCTACCCGCGCGGCACCCTGTGTAAGAATATGGTCCTTTTGAAAACAAGTAGCCCAGACATAGAACTTGGGATACGAGATGCCGGTCTGGTAGGGCCTTCGCGAAGCAACTGGTATTCGACGCGGTAGTCACGTGCTCCCTTGCAAAGAAACGAAGCAAGATCACGCTTCATGTAAGCATCGAAATCTTGACTTTCCGGCACATCGGCATCAATGTGTGACGTGGCTAGCCCAGAACCAGCCATCTGCCCCTTACACCCTGTGGTGAGGACAAGTGAAGCAGGGCGATCAAGGCACTTGTGTTCATCATCGTACAAAACCTGCCATGCCGCCTTGCTCTGCTCACGACAACTCGGTTGTCACTTAGTACGGAGCGACGCAGCTAAAGCTGCCCGGCACCTTGGGGTCGCCCTTGCCGTCGTACTTCGTCTCCTGCGGAAAGGCGCAGACCGGGCGGACGGTGAGGTCCGGCTTTTCCCGCGTTCCGGCCTGTTTGACTGCCAGGATGGATCCCGGTGCTTCGCCCTTTTCCACCCATTGCCGCAAAAGATCCAGCGCGCCGGTGCCGGGCCCGCCCGCCGCTGGGGCGCTTAGTTGTCCCAGCATGTTCGGGCCGGGGCCGTTGATGCAGTGCTCCATGCCGGGCACCATGTACAGCCGCACAGCTGCGTGCGCGGCGTCTGAGCCCATCGCCTTTTCGACCGAGCGATAGTAGTTGATGCTGTTCCAGGGTGAAATGGCCGGGTCGTTCCAGCCGTGATAGATGATGAGCTTGCCGCCGTGCTTCGCAAACGGGCGCAGGTCTGGGTCCGTGGCGTCCACGTCCTTTGCGGCGGTTTGCATGGCTTTTGCCAGCGCGGCATCCACGTCCGCGGTCAGTGGCTGCCACAGCGGATCGCTGTACACCATGTAGCGGAAATAGCCGGTCAGGTAATTAGCACCGCTGGCACCGCCGGGCGCGTTGCCCAGCACCCAGTCGTGCCAGGTGGGGTTCTCATCGCCCGGCAGCAGGCCCGGAAAGATCGATTGACCCTTCGCATCTTTGCCCCCGGTGTACAACGCGCGCAGTGACGCCACCTGCGGCGCGGTGAGACATGTGAGGTCGTCCGCGCCTTTGCATTGCAGCACGACCGGGTCAAACCGGCAGTGACCGGGATCGCTGATGATGCCGTCCTTCAGCCCGTCCTGAGCGTCACACGCAAGAAGCGCGGCGGCGGTAATGGCGGGCAGCTTCTTGCTCGAAATGTAAGCCGAAGGGTCGCGCGCAAGCTGCTGCTGCAGCGGCAGGCCGCCCGCAACCATGTGCGCCCAGTTGTTGGCGGGCGCACCGGCCAGAATGCCGTCATAGTCTTCAGGAAAGCGCTGCGCTTCCATCAGCGCCTCGCGGCCGCCATCGCTGCAGGCGTCGAAGTACGCCGCTATCTGCGGCTTGCCGTAGAAGGCCTTTACTACGTCTTTTGACCGCAAGGCCGTCAGGTGCACGGCGCGCCAGCCGAAGTCGGCGATCTTCTCCGGATGATGGTAAGCCCAACTGGCGTCCTCCGCCTCGGCCTGGTGTCCGGCGTCAGACCCAGCAGTAGCATAGCCGTGCAGGACGTTGTTGCCCATCTGCCGGTAATCCAAGCTGCCTGCAAAGCCGCCATTGCCGCTGTTCACCACGCGCCCGTTCCACGCCTCCTGCTGCGGCAACCAGACCTCAAAGTGGATGACGGAATCCGCCGTGGGGTGAAGCACGCCTGCTACCCGGCAGAAGGCCGGCATCTCACGCGGCGATACGCTGCCCACCTGAGGCGCTCCCGGCACCACGCCCGGCCCCGTCACCTCTGCCGTGGTGATGGTTGCATCCGGCAGTTGCAGCGATTTGAGCGAAGCGCACCCAGTGGCATGCGCCACTGGCAAGCAAAGTAAGGCCAAGACGAGAGGAGGCAGGGTCCGGAACATGCCGTCCACTGTATAACGGGCTCTGTTGCCCGTGCGTAACATTCGCCCAGACCTCTGCATCTGACCTGAGGGCTATGGCTCTCTTCTTTCAACTCGCAGCACTTGCCGATGAACTGGCCGCGACCTCCAGCCGCCTCAAGAAGCGCGCCGCCATAGCAGCAGGCATCCTTGCCGCGCGGGATACGGGCGATGCTCACCAGGCTGGGCTGTTTGCCATCTACCTTTCCGGTGAGGCGTTCAGCGAGGCAGACACGCGCAAACTGAACGTCGGCGGTGCCATGCTGACGAAGACCGTGCGCGAGATTGTTTCGCCCACTGAGGAGCAGTTTCAGGCCGCGTGGCGCAGGCACGGCGACCTGGGCGCGGCAGCGGGCGACCTGTTCGCCGAGCAGGGCTACACGCCCGAACCATCGCTGGCGCTGACGGAAGTCGAGGATACCTTTGCGCAGATCCCGGTCGCGAAGACGACAGCCGCGCGGCAGGCGCTGCTCACGGCGATGTTGCGGCGCTGCTCCCCAGTTGAAGCCAAGTACCTGATTAAGCTGATCAACGGCGACATGCGTATCGGCGTGAAGCAGGCGCTTGTGGAAGAGGCGATTGCCGTGGCCAGCGAACAGCCTTTGCCCGCATTGCGCAACGCTGTAATGCTGCAGGCCGACCTGTCCGAAGCGACAGAGATGGCGTTTGCCGCCGCGCTGGAGACCGCGCGCATGCGGCTGTTCCACCCGCTGGGTTTCATGCTGGCTTCGCCGGTAGAGACAACGGAGGAAGCAGTGGCACGCTTTGCGTCGAAGCCTGAGATCGCGCAAGCGGCCGGTGTCTCCGTCGCCGGAGACAGCAGCATCGAATCAGGCGCTGAGACGATTGCAGACGTTGGCGGCACCACACAGGCAGCCGTGCCGCAAGAAACGGCCTTAGAAGCAGTGCGGATGAACGCGCAGGTGGAAGATAAATACGACGGCATGCGCATCCAACTGCACTGCGGAGACACCGCGCAGCCCGGGCGCGTGGCGCTGTACTCCCGCAACCGGGAAGATGTGACCGTCAGTTATCCGGAACTGGTGGAGGCCTTCGGGCGCGTAACCGATGCGGGCAGCGGCATCATCCTTGATGGTGAGGTGCTGGCATGGGATGTGCGCGCCGATCGTGCCATGGCTTTTGCGGTGCTGTCGCCCCGACTGGGCCGCAAGCGCGTGACCAACGACGTGCGCACCGGCACCCCGGTGATCTTCATGTGCTTCGATCTGCTGTTTGCAGATGGAGCGCTCCTGCTTGATCTGCCATTACGCGAACGCCGCGCCCGGCTGGAGTCGCTGGTACAGCGGCTGCAACGCGTTACCTGCTCCCCGCTCGAACTGCCGCCGCCTCTACCGAAAGGCGGGCTGTTCGTAGACGAGTCGCAAGGCAAGACGCACGGTGAACAGCGCCTGCGTTTGTCGCCCGTGGTGGAGGCGCACTCTGCCGGGGAGCTTGACCGCGCTTACGTTGCCGCGCGCGACCGTGGCAACGAGGGCGTGATGATCAAGGCGTCCGAATCGCTCTACCAGCCGGGCCGCCGTGGCCTGAGCTGGATGAAGCTGAAGCGTCACCTGGACACGCTGGACGTCGTCATCACGGGCGCGGAATACGGTCAGGGGCGGAAGTCGCAGTTCCTCTCGGACTATACCTTTGCGGTGCGCGGGCCTGTGGGTGAGTTGCAGAACGTAGGCAAGGCATACAGCGGCGTGACGGACGCTGAGATCGTCGAACTCACCGAGTGGTGCAAGGCGCATACGCTCGAAGACTTTGGCCATTACCGCACAGTGGAGCCGCTCGTCATCCTGGAAGTCGCGTTCAACAACATCATGCGCAGTGACCGCCACGGCAGCGGCTTCGCCCTGCGGTTCCCACGCATCCTGCAGATACGCCGCGACAAGCCGCTTGCTGAGATCGACACAGTCGCGCGTGTAGAGGAGATCTACCAGTCGCAGCCGGACAAACCGGCGGAGAGCGTTGCAGCGCGGTAGGTATCAACGCTGATCCGAACTGGTGGGCCATTTTTCTGACCGGCCTGCAACGCCGCACGTCGGCGTAGACGAACGGCCGGACATTCTGCAGCCCGGGCACGCCACAGCCTAGAAGTGGTACGCGGCTCCGACCGTGATCATCTGCGGTTGCAGGTCGTGGTTCGGAAAGCCGAACCAGCGCTGGTATTCGTATTCCGCGCGCACGTTGATGTGGCGCTGCACGTTGAAATCGGCACCGCCGGCAATCACGCCCATGTTGTACGCCAGGTTGGCGATGTCCTGCGGAAAATTGAATACACCGCGGCCATACATCACCCGCGCAAACGGGTTGACGCGACCGAAGTGCAGCACGTAGCGCGGACCGATCTCGTACGAGCGCTCATACTCGTGATCGCTTGCGTGGGTGCTGAGCTGGTGAAAGGCCACCTCGATGCCGTAGTGCGGCTTCAAGTCCAGTGTGCCGTAAAGCGAGAAGCCCTTGATCCGCGCGCCATCGCTCAGCGGCGTGTATTCATAGTCGTGCTTGGCGTAGGTCAACCCGCCGCCAACCTGCAGGTCTGCCGCGCGCGATGCTGTGGGTACCGTGGCCTGCGCTGCGGACCGGTGCGGCAAAGCCGTGAGCACAAGCATGCAGAGTGCGGCTGCGGAAAACAGTGTTGGCCGGGCCGGGCTGGATACCATCTCGCTGGTTGAGACGCTTCGCCTCGCACGGGGACTACAAGCGAGCGTGCGCCACACGGGCAAGCTCTTCAGAGCAGATCTGTTCACAGGTTCCTCGGCAATCGCCGCCGGCAGGCGACCAGGCCAGGTCGTTGGGCGGTATGGCTGCATCCTAACAGCCATGGAATTCCGGCAGCTTGGCAAGAGTGGTCTTAAGGTCCCGGTGCTTTGCTATGGCACCGGTACCTTTGGCGGCGCAGACAAAGAGTTCTTCAAGGCATGGGGATCCACTGAGGCGGACGAAGCACGCGGCTTGATCGACATGTGCATGGGGGCAGGCGTCAACTTCTTCGATACGGCGGATGTCTACTCCGAGGGCCACTCGGAAGAGGTGCTGGGCGAGGCCATCATGCACCTGCCGCGCGAGTCCTTGCTGCTTTCCACGAAGGCCACCTTTGGCTTTGGCAAGGGACCCAATCAAGCGGGGTCATCGCGTTACCACCTGACCAATCAATTGCACGGCAGCCTGAAGCGGCTGCGCACCGATTACATCGACGTGTACCACATGCACGGCTTTGACGCGGAGACTCCTATGGAGGAGACGCTGAGCACATTGGACGACTTTGTGCGCGCGGGCAAGGTCCGTTACATCGCCTGCTCCAACTTCAGCGGCTGGCACCTGCAGCGCTCGCTCGACCTGAGCGAGAAGTACGGCTGGTCGCGGTACGTGGCACACCAGGTGTATTACTCGCTGGTCGGCCGCGACTACGAATGGGAGCTGATGCCGTTGGGCATGGCAGAAAGCGTGGGCGCGCTGGTGTGGAGCCCGCTAGGCTGGGGACGTCTGACCGGCAAGGTGCGCCGCGGTCACCCGGCGCCTGCGAATTCCCGCTATACCGAAGGCCAGGCCGGCGGTCCGGTGGTGGACGAGGAGTACCTCTTCACCGTGGTGGATGCGCTGGACGCGGTGGCCGCTGAAACTGGCAAGTCTGTCCCGCAGGTGGCGCTGAACTGGCTCTTGCGGAAGCCCACGGTGGCGAGCCTGGTGATTGGCGCGCGCAGTGCCGAGCAACTCATGGGCAACCTGGAAGCGGCCAGCTTTGTGCTGACGCCGGAGCAGGTTGCCAAGCTGGACAGGGCGAGCGAGCAGCCGATTGCTTACCCGTACTGGCATCAGCGGCAATTTTCGCGGAATCCACCTCCACCCAGTTATCGATGATTCGAGCGCGGCTGCGCTTAGACTGGAGACACGTTGGCTGAACAGGTCTCCAGTTCCGTACACATGTGCCCAAGTTGCGGGCGAGGGCAGTTGAACCGCTGCGGCCGCAAAGGTTTGTGGGAGAAGTACGTGCTTTCGCTCTTTGGTGTGTACCCCTGGCGTTGTGGGCGGTGCCGGCGAAGGCTGCGCATCAGCGACCGCGGTGCGGGCTTTGTACGCCTGCCAAAGCCGAAGGTCGAGCAGGACCTGGATGCGGAACTGGAAGAGTAACAGCTTGGAAACAACATCGCGGCTTGCGCAAGGTGCAGACCCGGCTCATGGGAAACGCCTGCTGCTGTTTACCGTCGGCAGTTTGCTCCTGGCAAACGTCGTGCAGTGGCTGCTATTCCGGATGCTGCACTGGGGCAATCCCGGCACCCTCAAAGACGAACTCTCCGCCTTTTACCACGTGCGAACCTGGACGGATTCCTGGCTGCCCATGATGCAATCGGTGGATTACTTCCGGGCGCATCCTGACCTGCCCATCTACTCTGCTCCGCTGTACGACACGCTGATCTATTCGCTGAGCAGCATTTTGCCGCTGTGGCTGCTGAAGTCGTTGGGCATGGGTGACGGCACCATGCTGCGGCTGCTCGCGGTTACCTCATGGCTTGCAGTGGTTGGCGTTGCGGCGGTGTGTCTACTATTGGGCCGTAAGCTGCTGGCCAATCGCGGCGTGCGTCTGGACTGGAGAACTGCGGCTGCCGTGTGCCTGCTGGTGCTGTTCTGCTACCCGCTGCTCAAGGGTTATTCGCTGGGTAATGCGCAGACGTTTCTTTCCTTTGGTTTCGCGCTGTTGCTGCTCCTGTGGAGCAGTGGAAAGGAACGCGCCGCCGGCCTTGTGGGAGCGGTGCTGGCGCTGGTCAAACCGCAGTACGTCCTGCTGCTGGTCTGGATGACGGTGCGGCGCAAGTGGAACGCGGCCGCGGCCTTTCTGGCTACGGGCATCCTGCTGGTGGCGCTGGCGGTGCTGGTGTTTGGTTGGCGCAACAACCTGGACTACCTGCATGTACTTGCCGGGCTCAGCCGCAAAGCGCAGTCTCACTTCGCCAACCAGAGCATGTTCGGCACGCTTAATCGGACGATCGGCAACGGCGAAAACCTGGGCTACACACCGCTTGTGTACACGCCGTACATCCGCTGGGTGTACCTGGCGACGGTGTCCACGGCGCTGGTGCTGGTGGGCGCCGTACTGCTGTTCCCGTGGGGCAAGCTGCGCGGATCCACGGGCGATCTGGCGGCGATGGGCGTGATCTCCGTAGCGGCTTCGCCCATGGCATGGGAGCACCACTACGGCATTGTGTGTGGTGTGTTGGCGTGGGTGTGGTTCGCCTATGGCTGCTGGCAGCGGAAGCGGCCGTGGCTGCTGGGGCTGGCTGCGTTCCTGATGATGAGTGCGTTGCTCGGCTTCAACCGGCTGGCCCCGTGCCACGGATGGAACGTACTGCAGAGCTACATGTACCTGGGAGCGCTGCTTTTGGTCGGAGTACTCATGCGGACCGCTCGCGCGGTTACGGCTCGCAGTGAGAATCCAGTACCGTAGCGATCTTTAATCTCGCTTGCTGTTGTTCAGGGACGATCCTGCACCGAAGTAGAAACCGATTACCGAGCCAAGCAAACCGGTAACGGCAGGCAGGATGATCTGAAGCATCTCTTTTGTCTGACCCCACTGCGCTGAAGAAGATACACTCTCACGGCAGGCCCAGAAGATGACTCCGCCAAGCGCACCCAGCAGGCCAACGGTAACAATCGTACGAACCCAGTCGCGCTGCCGCTCTGGCCGGTAAGGCTCCAACTCCGGTGTGCGTCCACTTGGCGGCAAAACACTGCTAACTTCTATGCTGCCCGGGTCTGTAGCATCGCCGGCGTCTGGCATTTAGCTTGCGAGCCGCAGCTTCTGGTAAGAATTGCCGTCCTTGAACAGGATCTCCTGCCCTTTGGCGTTCGCGTTGACCACCAGACGGGTCAGATCCAAGGCTTGCCTTAGGTAAGCCCCGATGGTCATGCCTTGCTTCTGTGCAAGCCGCTGAAGCTCTGCATACTCTTCCTGCGACATGGTCACATTCAGGGATTTCGTATCGGCCATTGTGTCTCCGCGCTGCGTTAGCGGTCTTCTGACCTGCGACAGTACACCGCTATACTCAAAGATAATGCAAGATTGTAACCGCAGCCATCACGCTCAACCTGCAGTTGGCAGCTCTTCTACTTGGATGCAGGCAAACCGCCAGAGCTTCTCCCACCACCCCTACGACACAGCCGATGGCCGTCGCATCCGCTCCACGACAGTGCTTTGCGTGCGGCGCAACGGCGCGGTTGTTATGGCGGCGGATGGCCAGGTGACGCTTGGCTCTGCCGTGATGAAGAGCGGTGCCAGGAAGCTGCGCCGCCTGTACAGCGACAAGGTGCTGGCCGGATTTGCCGGGTCTACTGCCGATGCTTTCTCGCTGTTTGCCCGCTTTGAAGGCAAGCTGGAACAGTACGCCGGCAACCTGCCGCGCGCGGCCGTCGAACTCGCCAAAGATTGGCGCACCGACAAGCTCCTTCGCCAGTTGGAAGCCCTGTTGCTGGTCGCCGACAAGGAGCACATGTACCTCCTCGGCGGCAATGGTGACGTGATCGAGCCGGACATGATTGACGGCGGCGCCATTATGACCATCGGCAGCGGCGGCAGTTTTGCGCAAAGTGCCGCGCAGGCCCTGCTGGAGAACACGGACCTTTCCGCCCGTGGCATCGTCGAAAAAAGCATGAAGATCGCGGCGGAGATTTGTATTTATACCAACGCCAATTTTGTGGTGGAAGAACTGTAACCTACTGTTTGTCGCCTCGTAACCCTTCTGTTGTCATCCCGTAGCGTAGCGGAGGGATCTGCATGTGTGCTCGTATTGGCAACCGTGCTGGCGGAGGGCAGAAAAGCAGATCCCTCCGCTACGCTGCGGGATGACAAGTGAAGAGGGAGTGAAGCGATGGCGATTTACCTACCCGGAGTAGCGGAAGACCAGGCCGTGGGCCTGGAAGAGATGACACCGCGCGAGATCGTCGCGGAACTGGACAAGTACGTCATCGGCCAGCAGGCGGCCAAGCGCGCCGTGGCCATTGCGCTGCGCAATCGCCAGCGCCGCCAGAAGCTGCCGCCCGAACTGGCCGACGAGATCATGCCCAAGAACATCATCATGATCGGTGCCACGGGCGTGGGCAAAACCGAGATCGCGCGGCGGCTGGCCAAGCTGACCAACTCGCCCTTCCTGAAGGTGGAGGCGAGCAAGTTCACCGAGGTCGGCTACGTGGGCCGCGACGTCGAATCCATCGTGCGCGACCTGGTGGAAACCGCCATTGAAATGGTGCGCGAGGAGAAGCTGGAAGAGGTGGAGGACAAGGCCGAGCGCAACGCCGAGGAGCGCATCCTGGACCTGCTGCTGCCGCCCGCAACGCTGGACACGATGAAGGCCGCGCAGACAAAAACCGAGGAGGAACGAGATCCCACATCTCTCCGAGATGTGGGGCACCCGCCTTCTCAAGACTCAAGTCAACCGCCTGTGGTGATCGACTTTGATGCGACAGCAGCCGAGCCAAAGTCCGAAGAGCCGCAGCCCACGAACAGCACCCGTGAGAAGCTGCGCCAGCAGTTCCGCGAGGGCAAGCTGGACGACCGCACCGTCGAAGTCGACGCGCGCGACCGCAACCAACCGCAGTTCGAAATCGTCGGCGTTCAGGGCGGCGAAGAGACCGACATCAATTTGAAGGACGTGCTGCCCGGCCTGTTCGGCAGTCGCACCCGCAAGAAGAAGATGAAGGTCTCCGAGGCCTTTGAATACCTGAGCAGCGAAGAAGAGGGCCGCCTGATCGACATGGATCAGGTGCAGCGCACAGCCATCGAGCGCGTGGAGGACACGGGCATCGTCTTTCTCGACGAGATCGATAAAATTGCCGGGCGCGAGGGCGGCCACGGACCCGACATCAGCCGCGAAGGCGTGCAGCGCGACATCCTGCCCATCGTGGAAGGCACCACGGTGAACACGAAGTACGGATTTGTCTCGACCGACCACATCCTGTTCATCGCGGCGGGTGCGTTCCACGTGTCGAAGCCAAGCGACCTGATCCCCGAGCTGCAGGGCCGCTTTCCCATCCGCGTCGAGCTGAAGTCGTTAACGGTCGAGGATTTCATCCGCATCCTGACAGAGCCGAAGTCATCGTTGGTCAAGCAGAGCATCGCGCTGCTGGAAACCGAGGGCCTCAAGCTGGAGTTTCAGCCGGAGGCGCTGGAGGAGATGGCCAGCTTTGCCTTCAATGTGAACGAGACAACCGAGAACATCGGCGCGCGCCGCCTGCACACCATCATGGAGCGCGTGCTGGACGAGATCAGCTTCCAGGCGCCGGACCTGATCAAGAACGCCAGGCCCGCGGAGAACGGCGTGGTGGCGCAGGTGGAACCGAGCACGGTCGAGCCGCCGAAGGGAACCCTTGCCGCCGACACGCCCGCGCATCCGCTACCCGTGCTGGAGCGGCAGGTGGAGGGCGGAGCCATCGAACGCGTCGTCGTGATCGACCCGGAGTACGTGCGCCAGCAGGTGGCGGGCATCGTCAAGAACCAGGACCTGAGCCGCTACATCCTCTAACTAGCCGGGGTGTTGCCCAATGTTGAGACATGGGGCAACCGCTTTGTAGCTGTCAATTCGCCTGTGGGGCCACCGGTTGGTTCAACGGCGCGTCTGCCGTGCCGATGCGTCCGGTCGCGCTGACGCGGACAACGAAGCGCGCGCGTACGGCTTTGGGGTCGTGATCCAGCACAAAATGCAAGTCCAGCGCCCGCACCAGCGGTCCGGTGGGTGGTACGTTGTCGCCGCTGGCGGGTGCGCGGATGAGACGGGAGATCTGCTTGAGTTCCTTGTTTTTCTTATCAAACGTGGAGGCGATCACGACCACGTCGGCGTGCCGCGGCATGGTATCCGTTGCCGCCGTCCATACCAGTCCGCGGCCGTCCACGTGAATGGTAAAGCTGTCCGGCTTGGTGGGGTCGGGCGTGATGGTCAGCGGCACGCCGTCATAGGCCATGTTGCTGTTGTTGGCTGCCATCAACTCAAAGGCAAGCCGCCGCGACGGGTTTTGCGGATTCACCTGGGCCGGGCCGCGCTGCACATAGTAGCCTTCGCGGCTGGTCGCGGTCAGGTCGGGCCGAGTGAGTGTGATCTTGATCTTGCGGAACTTTTTGGGGTCCACGTTGGCACTGTCAGGCCGGTAGCTGAGCGAGTAGAAGCTGGCACCATCGCGGATCCCGGTGGCAATCTCCGCGTCCACGTCGTTGCGGCCATAGAACGTCTTGCCGCCCGTAGCCAGGGCCAGCTTGCTGAATTGGTAGTTGCCGCCGAACGGATCGTTGAATTCTGCCGCAGCGCCGTATGCCGCAGGATTGGCGATGATGCCCGCCGGATCGACCGTGTACAGCGTGACACGTGCATCACGCAGTTCATTCACGCATTGCTGCACGTAGCTTTCCACCCGGGTCGAGGCGTCCACCGGCGCGTTGGCAAAGTTATAGGGCGGAAATCCCCGGCCGATCCAGATCATGTTTTTGTGACCCTGGTGGCCGATGACGGCTTCCGCCACCCGGGTCAGCGTGCCGAACGCGGTCCCGTAGCGCTCGGCAATCCAGCCGCCGTTATGCACCTGCCAGGGATAGGCGGCGAAATGGTGGTCCAGCGCGGTGAGCAGCGCCGTCTTGCTTTCGGTGTAGTCCTGCAATACGGTGAACTTCTGCAGGTCCACCGCGATCAGCATGGTTGGCGTGGACAGCCGCTCCGGCTGCCGCTCCAGCATCTTCTTCAGGCTGTAGCGGGCAAACGCCTCGTCCTCGAATCGTGTGTTGAACTCGTCCAGCAGCAGGATATTCACCGGCGCGCGCGGCGCAATGCGATCCAGGTCTGCCGTGGAGTTGATCGGCGGCGTCTCGTCATTGACCGCGTGTGCGCCCGCTTCCTCAAAGTTGAGGATGGTTTGCGGCTGGTCCAGCTCGGTCACATGGAAGTCGTCGCGCGTCAGACCGGTGACCACGTTGCCCTTCTTGTCCGTGACCACCACGTCCAGAATCACCAGCCGCGCCGTGCGGCGAATGGTGTACGTGCCATCGGGGTTCCGCGTGGGCTGGCCGGGTGCAGAAGATGTTTGCGCCGCGCCGGTTGCCGCTGGTGCGCTCTGCGGAGCAGCCGTGGTCGGTGGCGGTGTGCCGGCGGGTGCCT
>CAXTBQ010000063.1:0-19898 GCA_964242065.1 uncultured Terriglobus sp.
GTCGCCGTAGTTACCCGAACCGCCCGACTGACGGATGTACTTGCCTTCCGCCTCGGAGTTGTTCCGGATGGTCTCGCGGTAGTTCACCTGCGGCTTGCCGACGTTGGCCTCCACCTTGTGCTCGCGCATCATGCGGTCCACGATGATTTCCAGGTGCAGCTCACCCATGCCAGAGATGATGGTCTGGCCGTTGGTCTGGTCGGTGCGAACGCGGAACGTTGGATCTTCCTGCGCCAGCTTGGCAAGCGCGAGACCCATCTTTTCCTGGTCGGCTTTGGTCTTCGGTTCCACCGCAACTTCGATCACAGGATTCGGGAAGTCGATGGACTCGAGCACCACGGGAGCCTTGTCGGAGCAGATGGTGTCGCCCGTGACCAGGTTCTTCAGGCCGACCGCGGCACAGATGTCACCAGCCAGAATCTCCGTAATCTCTTCGCGCTTGTTGGCGTGCATCTTCAGCAGACGCCCAATGCGCTCCGTCTTGCGCGTACGCGGGTTCAGCACAGAGTCGCCGGTTTTCAGCGTGCCCGAGTAGTTGCGGATAAAGATCAACTGCCCGACGAACGGGTCGGTCATGATCTTGAAGCCCAGCGCGGAAAAGGGCTCGCTGTCGTCCGGCTTGCGGATGAGTTCCTTCTCCATGTCTTCCGGGTCGTGGCCGATCATGGGCGGAATGTCCAGAGGGCTGGGCAGGTATGCGACGACCGCATCCAGCAGCGTTTGCACGCCCTTGTTCTTGAACGACGAACCCATCAGCACCGGGAAGATCTTCATGCCGATGGTGGCCTTGCGGATGGCCGCCTTCAGCTCGTCTACCGTGGGCTCTTCGCCTTCGAGGAACTTTTCGAGCAACACGTCGTCCGACTCGGCGACCGACTCAATCAGTTGGTTGCGGAAGGCCTGCGCCTTGTCCTTCAGGTCGGACGGAATTTCTTCGACGGAGTACTCCGCGCCCATGGTTTCGTCGTGCCACAGGATGGCCTTCATCTCGACCAGATCGACCACGCCGGCGAACTTGGCTTCCGCACCGATGGCAATCTGCAGCATGACGGCGTTTGCGCCCAGGCGCTCGCGGATGGTGCCCGTGGCGTACTCGGCGTCGCCGCCGTTCTTATCCATCTTGTTGATGAAGCAAATGCGCGGCACCTTGTACTTGGTCGCTTGACGCCACACCGTTTCCGACTGCGGCTGCACACCGGCAACCGCATCGAAGCACGCAACCGCGCCGTCGAGCACACGCAGCGAACGCTCCACCTCGGCGGTAAAGTCCACGTGGCCGGGCGTATCGATGATGTTGATGCGGTAGTTGTTCCACATGCAGGTGGTGGCGGCCGACGTGATGGTGATGCCGCGCTCCTGCTCCTGTTCCATCCAGTCCATGGTGGCGGTGCCTTCATGCACTTCACCAATGCGGTGGTTGACACCGGTGTAGAACAGGATGCGCTCTGTGGTGGTGGTTTTGCCGGCGTCGATGTGGGCCATGATGCCGATGTTGCGGCATTTATTGAGCGAAATAGTGCGTGCCACGGTGTTTGTCTCTTCTGCGGATTTGACGTCCGCTGTGGATGTCGTTGTTGGTTGTTCGTTGTTCTCGTTGTGCCCGCGTATGAAAGCCGCGTTACAAAGCTTCTCTTGCTACAAGTGAACCGGCGCTATGGAAGCCGCCGGCCACGAACAACGAGAAACGAACAACGACAGGGACCGATGCTTACCAGCGATAGTGCGCGAAGGCCTTGTTTGCCTCGGCCATGCGGTGCACGTCTTCCTTCTTCTTCATCGCGGCTCCACGGCCGTTTGCCGCGTCCAGCAGCTCGGCGGTGAGCTTGTCGACCATGCCCTTTTCACCGCGCGAACGGCCGTAGCTCACCAGCCAGCGGATCGCCAGCGAGGTGCGTCGCTCCGGGTTGACCTCGATTGGCACCTGGTAGTTCGCACCGCCCACGCGACGGCTTTTCACTTCCAGCAGAGGCTTGACATTCTCAACAGCCTTCTTGAAGAGCTTCAGAGCCTCGTCGCCGCCCTTCTGTTCCAGGCCGGTCATGCTCTCATAGAAGATTTTTTGCGCGGTGGACTTCTTGCCGCCCCACATCATGCTGTTGACGAACTTTGTGACCAGCTCGGAACCGTAGACCGGGTCCGGAGCGACCTCGCGCTTGGCGATGTGACCTTTTCTTGGCATTCTCTCTTCTCTTCTTCCCCCAGCGCCGTGGACCTCTCAAGCGGCTGGGCTTGATTGTTGAAACAACAAACTTGCGGCAGACCCTTCGCTGCGCTCAGGGTAATCAGCGCGGGCGCTGATTACTTCGCAGCCTTGGGACGCTTTGCACCATACTTCGAGCGGCTCTGCTTACGCTTTGCCACGCCTACGGAATCCAGCGTGCCGCGCACGATGTGGTAACGCACGCCCGGCAAGTCCTTCACACGGCCACCGCGGATGAGCACGATGCTGTGCTCCTGCAGGTTGTGGCCTTCACCCGGGATGTAGCTGGTGACCTCGATGCCATTGGTCAGGCGCACGCGCGCAACCTTGCGCAGAGCCGAGTTCGGCTTCTTGGGGGTCTGGGTGTACACACGGGTGCAAACGCCGCGGCGCTGGGGCGAACCCTGCAGGGCCGGGCTGGCCGTCTTGTAGTTCGGCGTGGTGCGACCCTGTTTGACAAGCTGATGAAACGTAGGCACGGCAACTCCCTGCTTTGCAGTCGTAATCTTGAACTTTGGGTGTCTGCCTGGGCCCGCTTGATGCTTCGCTGGCGGCCGCAGGTCGTGTGCGACGACAGGCTACAGCGTTACCGCTGACGGCGTGCCCTCCTGCCGAGCGAACGCGGCTACACGTGTCGCCGCAGGAAACCTCGGAACCCTTCTACTGTAGCAATCGGCGGAACCGGCGTCAACGCATCTGGTCACTTTGCCATTGACAGGCAAGACAGAGTGGCATGAAATGAGGTTAGTCCCGGACGGTGGCGACCGCCCGGGGTTGTGAAGGTTCTACACCTTCATGAAGTGCTTAAGAATGAGCAAATGCAAGCCCAATCAGTGCTAGGAGAACTTTCTCCGAGACTGAGAAGGACAAGCGAAGCCCGGGTTCTCTCGGCATACTCCACCTCCTACAGGAAATGCGCCTTCGGGGATGCACCCCCGAAGGCGATTCGCTTCTAGGGCGAATGTCGTCTGCCGGTAAGTGCCCGTAAGCGCCGCCAGTCCTGCAGGTGGCTAGGTCAGTATGCCTCAGGAACCGAGCGCAACTCGGGAGAATGCTAGCCTGATTTCATGCGTTCCTTCGCTTCATGTACCGCACTTGTAGTCGCTGCAAGCCTTCTTCCGTCCGCCTCTCGCGCACAGCGCCCCGGCTCTGAGAGCACCAACGTGTTCACGCCGGAGATGAAG
The DNA here is from genome assembly GCA_964242065.1 of uncultured Terriglobus sp. GTDB lineage: Bacteria > Acidobacteriota > Terriglobia > Terriglobales > Acidobacteriaceae > Terriglobus. Next base: position 3,385 of record CAXTBQ010000063.1, read on the forward strand.
ATGTTTGCCAACCCCGATCCACGCATTGCGGAGTTTGAGAAGGAGGAACGCGCCGGCACACCCCAGAGAGGCTTGGGTGCGGTGGAACTATCGCCCGACGGCAAGCAGCTTGCCTGGATGGTAGCCGGAGCGAATTTGGCAGGCGCAGGCGAAGGCCGCGGACGCCGTGGCGGAGGCATGGATCTGCACATCAGCCCGGCCAACGCGCCTGAGACGGTGAGCCCCGCCATCACCGCCGGCCAGGGCTGCAGCAGCAACGCGCCACGCTGGTCGCCGGACGGCAAGACGCTGGCGTTTGTAGGCACCTGCGCCGACCACCAGCCGCAGCTCTACCTGCGCGAGGCGGGTGGTGCCGTGAAGCAGCTGACCCACATCAAGGGCACGATGACCTCGCCCGAATGGGCGCCGGACGGCAGCAGCATCGCCTTCCTCTACGTGGAGAACGCAACTCGCTCTGCCGGTGCGCTGGCCGCTATGAAGCCACCCGCCGGAGTCGTGGGGCAGGATGGTGTCGAAATCCAGTGGGTGGCCGCCGCCAACGCGAAGACCGGTGAACTCACCGCGCTAACGCCGAAGACAATGCATGCCTACGAGTTCGACTGGGCGCCTGACTCGAAGCACCTCGCCTTCATCGCCGCCAACCCGCCCGGCGAAAACACCTGGTGGATCGCGCAGATGTATTCCGTACCCACTGGTCAGCCCGACGCGGCGAAAAGCATCCTGAACCCGGTCACCACGGGCGGCAGCCTGCATGGCCTGCAGATCGCTGTCCCACGCTACTCCACCGACGGCAAAAACATCGCCTTCATCGGCGGCCTGATGAGCGACCAAGGCTCGACTGGCGGCGACATCTACCTGATGGGCGCGGACGGTAGCGGCCTGCAGAACCTGACACCCGGCCGCAAGTCCACGCCGGTCTACCTGGCCTGGGCCGACGCGGACCACATCGTCTTCAGTGAAGACCAGCCCGGCAAGTCGCACCTTGGTGTGCTGGGTACCAACGGCAAGGAACTGATCTCCGCCTGGACGGAGCCGCAGTCCATCGGCAACGGGCGTGCGTCCATGTCGTTCGCCTTCGCTCCCGCTGCGAAGAAGATCGCCTTCAACTCCGCCGGGCCGGACCACGGAGCGGAGGTCTACGTCGGCGACATCCACGGCGTGCACGCTGTCACCAACCTGAACGAGCACGCCACCGCGGCCAAGTCGAAGACGGTCTCACTGGAGTGGACCAGCGACAGCTACAAGGTGCAGGGCTGGCTCACGCTGCCGGAGAACTACGACAGCAGCAAGCGGTATCCCATAATCGTCAGCGTGCACGGCGGCCCCTCGGCTGAGATTGGCCCCGGCGCGGCGGGCGGCGGCAACGCGCTGTGGGCGCACCTTGGCTATTTCGTCCTTGCTGCCAACCCGCGGGGTTCGTTCGGCCAGGGTGAGGCATTCGTGCAGGCCAACCGCAAGGACTTCGGCTACGGAGATCTGCGCGACATTCTAAAGGGCGTGGACGCGGCGGAGGCGAAGTACTCCATCGACGACAAACGCATCGGCCTAACCGGTTGGAGCTATGGCGGCTTCATGAGCATGTTCGCCATCACCCAGACACACCGCTTCCGCGCGGCTGTAGCGGGCGCGGGCATCAGCAACTGGCAGAGCTACTACGGCGAAAACTCCATTGACCAGTGGATGGTGCCCTTTTTCGGCGCGACCGTGTACGAGAATCCGGCGGTCTACGCAAAGAGCTCGGCGATCAACTTCATCAGCAACGTGACCACGCCGGAGCTGATCCTGGTGGGCGACCGCGACGGTGAATGCCCTGCCCCGCAAAGCTATGAGATGTGGCACGCCCTGCGCGCGCTGGGCAAAAAGACAGAGCTTGTGGTCTACCCCAATGAGGGTCACGGCTTCGTCAACCCGGAGCACATTCAGGACCGCACGGCTCGTACTGTCGCATGGTTCGAAGACAATATGAGGTAGGAAACGAAACGCACCGGAAGGTAGCGTCTGATCCGCCGCAGGTTGCGAGCCAAGCCGTCAGGTCTACACTGATTCCATGGCAACACAGACACTGCAAATCACGCTGCCTGAGGAACTGGCCGAGAAGGTCCGGGCAAAGGTACGGTGCGGTGAGTATGACAACGAGAGTGCCGTGATTGAAGACAGTCTCGCGGGTTTGCTCATGCAGGACGACGCTGTGGAGCACTGGCTGCGAACGGAAGTGGTTGCCGCATACGACGCGCTTCAGGCCAACCCCGAAAGTGCGGTCACACTGGAGCAGGTAAAGGCACGCCTGGCGTCGGAACATGCCAAACGTGTCAGCACCCTATGACAGTCGTCTTCAGTAAAGAAGCAGAAGACCATCTTTCGGCCCTTTACAACTACATCGCAGACGTCGCTTCCGCTGAGATCGCTCAGCGATATACCGACAAGCTTGCCGACTACTGCCACTCGCTGAGTACGTTTCCGAACCGCGGCACACGACACGACGATCTGCGCCCAGGTCTCCGCATGACCCACTATCGAGGACGCACCCTGATCGCTTTCGTCGTAGGAAACGAGCGAGTGGAGATCGTCGGCGTCTTCCACGGCGGACAGAACTACAGCACTCTGCTGTAGTCCTGCATCGATTACATGTTCTCGACGATCCTGGCTGCAAATGCGCTGGTGCCGACCTGCATTGCGCCTTCCATCTCCTTGGCGAAGTCCACCGTGACGACCTTCTGCTCAATGGTCTTCGTCATGGCCCGTTCGATCAGGTCTGCGGCCTCGGTCCAGCCGATGAGTTGCAGCAGCATGACACCGGACAGGATGACGGAGCCGGGGTTCACGACGTCCTGGTCGGCCAGTCGCGGAGCAGTGCCGTGGGTAGCCTCGAAGACGGCGTAGCCATCGCCGATGTTTGACCCTGGCGCGATACCCAGGCCGCCCACCTGCGCGGCCGCGGCGTCGGATAAGTAGTCGCCGTTCAGGTTCGTGGTGGCGAGTACGTCGTACTCCTTCGGCTTCAGCAAGAGGTCCTGGAACATGGCGTCGCAGATGCGGTCGTTGACCAGGATCAGGCTCTTCCACTTGCCATTGCCGTGCGTCTCGCCGATGGCGGCGAGGACGTCCTTCACCTCGGCAACAACCTTGTCGCCAAAGGTCTTTGGGGCGTAGTCGATGCCGGGCTCGACGACCTTGGCCAGCGCCTCCGGCGTCAGCGAAGCGTCCTTGTCCAGCGCACCCAGGATCCAGCTTTCGCGCTCGGTCACGATCTTGTCGCGAAACTCAGAAACGGCAACCTCGTAACCCCACTCGCGGAAGGCACCCTCCGTGAACTTCTGGATGTTGCCCTTGTGCACGATGCTGACGACCTTGCGGCCGTTGTCGATGGCGTACTGAATGGCCGCGCGCACCAGGCGTTTCGATCCCATGACGCTGATGGGCTTGATGCCGAGTCCGGCATCGTCACGCAGGCGCTTCTTGGTGTTGCCCAGCAGTTCGTTGTTTACGAAGTCGCGCAGCTTTGCGACATCCGCGGAGCCTTCCTTGAACTCGATGCCCGCGTAGATGTCCTCGGTGTTTTCGGGGAAAATGACCACGTCCACGTCGTCGGCGTTCTTCATGGGGCTGGGCACGCCGGGGTAGTGCTTCACGGGGCGCACGCACTGGTACAGGTCCATGGTCTGGCGCAACGTCACGTTCAGGCTGCGGATGCCGCCGCCGATGGGCGTGGTCAGCGGTCCCTTGATGCTGACGCGAAAGTCGATGCAGGCCTGCACCGTGTCCTGCGGCAGCCAGTCGTTATGCAGGCGATACGCCTTTTCGCCCGCAAGAATCTCGTACCACTGCACGCGGCGCTTGCCCGCGTAGGCCTTCTCTACGGCTGCGTCGAACACGGCGCGGGCGTTCTTCCAGATGTCACGGCCCGCGCCGTCGCCTTCAATGAAAGGGATGATCGGCCGGTCCGGAACTTGGTACGTCCCGGCGATGTAGTCGATGGCTTTTCCCTCAACCGGGACGCTGATGCCGTTGTAGCTCGCATGCATGTGACGATCTCTCCGTAGAGCTTCAGGGTAGCGCATGGCATTCAGAAAAGCAGAAAACCAACGATGCGAAGGTTGCGCGGGAGCGCGAAGCAGATCGTTGCGACCTTAGCGTTGCCCTGGTGTACTTCGCGCTCTGCTTTCTTGGGAGCACAGGGTATGCTGAAGGCAAGGAGCTATCCCATGTCTCATGAATACCAGCCCTGGATGTTTGAACGCATTTGGCAGGCAGGCCTGATCATTCTTGCCTCGCTCGGTGTGCTCACATTTGCGCTATACCAACCCGTCATTCATTAAGCGACTTCCTGCGGGGTCTCTCGACAGCGGGCACGTAGAGTGGTGAAAACACAGCCATGTTGACACGCTTGATCGCTTTTCTGCTACTCTGCTCTGCTGCGGCCCTGGCTCAGCGGGTGGAAGTTTCTGTCTCGTCCAAAGATCCGGTACACGGTCACCTGATCCTTATCTTCAGCAAGAACGCGAAGACCGAACCGCGCATGCAGATGGAGGAGCAGTACCGCTCGGCGCAGGCCTTTGGGGTGGATACCGGCATTCAAGGCGCACCGTCGCATACCACACTGACTGTGGACGCAAAGACGGTTGGCTATCCCCGGCGTTCACTGGCCGACCTCGACGCGGGCGACTATTTCGTACAGGGCGTTTTCAACGTCTACGAGGAGTTCCACCTGGCCACCGGCAAGGCGGTTTGGCTGCCGCCCGACCGCGGCGAAGGCCAGAAGTGGAATCGTAAGCCCGGCAACCTGTACAACGCACCGGTCAGGGTGCACTTCGATCCGAAATCCACCGCACCGCTGAAGATCACGCTCGACCAGGTCATGCCGGAGATCAAGGGCACACCCGCCGACCCGGAGGTCATCGCCGCGCACCAGCCCGAGGCGAAGTGGCTGAAGTACATGCGGTTCCGCTCGGAGAAGTTGTCGAAGTTCTGGGGCCGCGACACGTACCTTGGCGCGTGGCTGCTGTTGCCGGACGGCTTTGACGAGCACCCGGATGCGCACTATCCGCTGGTTGTGTGGCAGGACCACCACTCCGCCGGCATGAAGCCCAGCTTCACCGCGACTGCGCCGATGCCCGGCAGCAGTCCGCGCGGCTCCAGTGGTTACCGCTTCTTCCAGGACTGGACCACAGGCCGCCTGCCGCGCGTGCTCATGCTCTTTGTGCAGAACGCCAACCCGTACTACGACGACAGTTACGTGGTGGACTCGGCAAACGTAGGGCCATATGGCTCGGCCATTAATGACGAACTCATCCCGGCGGTCGAAGCGAAGTACCGTGGCATCGGCCAGGGCTGGGCGCGCGCCACGGCGGGCGGCAGCACCGGCGGCTGGGAAGCACTGGCCACGCAGATCTTCTACCCGGACAGCTACAACGGCGCGTACGGCGCCTGCCCTGACCCGGTGGACTTTCACGCCTACCAGAACATCAACCTGTACGACGACACCAACGCGTTCTATCGCCGGGGCGACTTCGGCCAGGTGCCCATCGCCGCGGACCGCGAGCCGGACGGCAGCATTCTGGCCACCACCGGCGATGAGTTCGCGTTCGAGTACGTGCTGGGCACGCGCGGCCGCTCCACCGAGCAGTGGAACATCTGGCAGGCAGTCTTCTCGCCCGCGGGTCCCGACGGCTACCCTGCGCCAGTCATCGATCCGCTGACCGGTGCGATTGACAAGCAGGTGGTGCAGTACTGGCATGACCACTACGACCTGAACGCCATCCTGAAACGTGACTGGCCGACGCTTGGACCGAAGCTGGAGGGCAAGCTGCACATCGCGGTGGGCGACGGCGACACCTACTTCCTGAATAACGCCGTGCACCTGCTGCAGAAGGATCTGGAGTTGACGCGTAACCCGCACTCGGACGCGACCTTCCAGTACGGCCCGGGCATGCCGCACTGCTATGTGGGCGGTCCTGCGGAGTACACCATGCAGCAGAATGGCGCCAACTGGCCGCAGCGCCTGCTGCCCTTGATGACGGAGCACATGGTGAAGACAGCGCCTGCGGGTGCGGACACGAAGTCGTGGGCGTACTGACTCGTTTGTGGTAACGAGACAGGGCGTACATTTCCAGACTTATGCACGCCCTGCCCCCGCACTGATCACGTTTCAGGCGCGCAGCGCGTCCGACGTACGCCGAAACACTAGGACACTCGCAATGCAGCAGACACCGGTGAGAGCCAGAATCCAGGAGGAGGGTTCCGGCGTCACGATGTTTGTGCCTAGCGGCGCCTGGTTGAGCACCGCCACGGTGTGGTTGTCTGACTCGAATGCCCCGCCACTCGTCGTTTGCGTAAAGGTCACCTTGTTGAACAATCCATTGCTGTCATAGAAGTTCAAGAAGGCAAACTGCTCCCCATTGTCCTGGCCCTGGAAGGCCTGGGTCGGGTTGCCGCAAAAGCCGTTGCTACTGCTGGGGCAAGCTCCCACCAGCTGCTGGTAAGCGGTTGGCGTAAAGGTGTACAGCAGCGTGCTGTCCCGGTAGAAGGAAAGCTGGTTGCCGCTGTCGAGCGCAGAAAACCACAGGCCGAAGTAGTTCACCGACGAGGACAGGCTCAAGGTATACGAGCCTGTGGTGGAGGCGAAGGTGCCGGAACCGCCCGCACCGCCGTACAGATTGGCTGCGAGCAAAGACCCGCTGCCAGAGTACGTCCCCGTGATACCGCTGCCGTTGAATGTGGTGGTGCCGGTATTGGAGTTGAACACCCCGGGCTCAAAGGTGTTGACGTTGTTGGAGATGCCGTTGGGCGTCTGCACACCCGCGGCCAGGTAGCTTGCAGTAATCGTGTCGGCGTTGCTGTTGACAGGCAGAACAATGGAAGCAAGCAGGCCGAGAGCCGCGGCCAGCAAGGTGTTGGAAAGACGCATGACATATCCAGGGCAACGCACCCGTCTTTCCCCGCGAAAACCGTTCCGCGTGGCCGGACCCCAATGCGCCGTCGTTAGTATGTGAGCGGCGGAAAGGGCCGTCCGCGCTCAGAGACTTCATCGTCCGTTCCTGTTCCAAGCTGCACGGGCGTGCTCTGCATTCAAACACCTGAGCTATGACGACATGCGTCGCATCAAACACTTTCCGTCGTCATGCCGCTGACAACAACAAGCGCGAGTCCGTCATCGCGCTGACACCATCTTCTGTTGTGATGCATGTGGACCACGAGACCTCAACGGCAATGACGTCACAGACTGCACCGGAGATTAATGCTGAGAGCGTGTATCGCAAGATCAGCCTTCGCCTGATACCGTATATCTTCCTCCTCTACATCCTTGCGTACCTCGATCGCGTGAACGTGGGCTTTGCGGCGCTCGAGATGAAGCGGGACCTGCACCTGACGGACACGGTGTACGGCACGGGCGCAGGCATCTTCTTTCTTGGCTCGGCCATGTTCGACCTGCCCAGCAACCTCTTGCTGGGCCGCGTGGGGCCTCGCAAGTGGATTGCGCGCATCATGATCTCCTGGGGCTTGATCGCCACCGCGATGATGTTTGTGAAGGGCGCGCATTCCTTCTACTTCATGCGATTTTTCTTGGGCGTCAGCGAGGCCGGCTTCTTTCCCGGCATGATTCTGTACCTGACGTACTGGTATCCCACGCGGAGGCGGGCAGCGGCCGTGGCACGGTTTATGACGGCCACCTCCATCGCCGGTGTCATCGGCGCTCCACTTTCAGCAGCGCTGCTCAAGCTGGAAGGTCGCCTCGGCCTGCATGGCTGGCAATGGCTCTTTATGGTCGAGGGCATCCCCACGCTGCTGATGGGCTTTTCTGTGCTCTCTTACCTCCATGACCACCCTAAGGAAGCGCCGTGGCTCTCCGACGACGAGAAGCAGTGGCTGGAAGAGGAGTTGGAGCGTGATCGCAATGCGGGCGGCGCGCAAGAGCACCACAACCTAAAAGACGCCTTTAAGCTGCCCATAGTATGGATACTCGCAGGCATCTTCTTCCTCAACCAGATCGGCATTTACACGGTAAACCTGTGGATGCCGCTGATTCTGAACAGCTTGCGGCACGGTGCCGGGCTTGCCGCCGGTGCATCCGCCGCGCTCAACACGGGCGACGCCAGCATGGTGGCGCGCTACGCCGCAATCCCGTACCTTGCCGCCGCTCTCTTCGGTGTATTCATCGGCTTCACCAGCGACAGGACGGGCGAACGCCGCTGGCACATCGCGGGCTGCTTTCTCCTGAGCGCCATCGGGTTCGTGCTGGCTGCGGGCACGGGCAGCTTCGCCTTTGGTGTGGGCGCGTTTACGCTGGCCGCCATGGGCCTGTGGAGCATCATGGGGCCCTTCTGGGCGCTGCCCACGCGCGTGCTGGGTGGCCAGGCGGCAGCGGGTGGCGTGGCCATCATCACCATGGTCGGCGGCGTGGGCGGATTTACCGGACCCTATCTCACCGGGCGGCTTCGCGACCTGACCCATGGCTTCGCCGGCGGACTGTATGCCATAGCCGGGGCGTGTGTGCTGGCAGCGCTGCTGTGCTTTGCGCTAAAGGTGCCTGCGCGGGAGCTGCAGTAGGTTACCCTCTCGCATGGCGACATTACGCTCTCGTCTCATGATTTCGTCCGGAGCGCCTTTTTCTCTTCTGTCATCCCGACCGGAGCGAAGCGAAGGGCCTGCTGTTTGCCTGAAGCAGCAGTGCCGCCCGGAAGAAAAGCAGGTCCTTCGACTCCGCACTACGTGCTTCGCTCAGGATGACGAATCTGAAAGACGTGCGCACATCTGAACGAGGGAACAACGTGCTCCGCACAAGAGAATCAATGTGTGGACTTGGCGTCCGGTAGACTAATCACAGCATGTCCACCGCGGTTGCTACACCTCCAGCGCTCGAATTCAAGCCCGGCCATCGGCCCATGCCGTTGCGCCGCCGCTGGAAGGCCGCTACACGGCGCCTGCGTGAGTTGCGCGGCATTGGCGGTGCCCTGCTTTCGACCGGGCACCCGTACATGGCGCAGATCGTGCCGGTGCGCCGCTGCAACCTGGCCTGCACCTACTGCAACGAGTACGACGACCACTCCGCGCCCACGCCTATTGCCGAGATGCTGCGCCGCATCGACCACCTGGGCCGCCTGGGCACGTCCGTCATCACGATCTCCGGCGGCGAACCGCTCTTGCACCCGGAGTTGGACCAGGTCATTGCGCGCATCCGCAAGACGGGCGCGCTGGCCGGCATGATCACGAATGGCTACCTCTTGAACAAGGAACGGATCGAGCGGCTGAACCGCGCCGGCCTTGACCATATGCAGATCTCCATCGACAACGTCATGCCCGATGACGTGTCGAAGAAGAGCCTGAAGGTGCTGGATCAGCGCCTGCTTTGGCTGGCGGAGTTTGCCGACTTCCACGTGAACATCAACTCCGTGGTGGGCGGGGGCATCCAGAATCCGCAGGATGCGTACACCGTCTCCACCCGCGCGCTGAGCCTGGGCTTTTCCAGCACCATCGGCATCATTCACGACGGCAGCGGACAGCTTAAGCCGCTGGGTGGCGAGGAGCGCACGGTCTGGGAGCGCGTTCGCGCGCTGACCCGGCGCTCGTACTCGCGCTTCAACGGCTTCCAGGAAGCCATTGCCAATGGCATGCCGAATGAGTGGCGCTGCCGCGCGGGTGGGCGCTACCTGTACGTCTGCGAGGACGGGCTGGTGCATCTCTGCTCGCAACAGCGCGGCTACCCCGGCACGCCGCTGGCGGAGTACACCACCGCCGACGTCAAGCGTGAATTTCACTGGGAAAAGGGCTGCGCGCCCAACTGCACCATCAGCTGTGTGCACCAGGTAAGCTACATCGACCACTGGCGCGCGCCGCAGGTGCCGCATCCGCCGCGGCTGAAAGCCACCCGGAGCCACGGCGACTTGGTGCAGATCCAGTAGCGAAGCGCGCCCTGCTGGAACTGTCATCCTGAGCCAAGCACCCTCACCTTCATCATCGTGAGCGGAGCAAGAATGTGCGGAGCTCTGAGCGTACTGGAAGGGCCTGCTTTTCTCCTGCTGCATTGCTGCTCCGGAAGAGAAGCAGGTCCCTCCACTCGCTTCGCTCCGGTCGGGAGACAAAGGGTAGGCTTCGCTCCGGTCGGAATGACAAAGGATAGGCTTCAACCGATCAGAACGAAAGCGGAGAGTGCGCTTCGCTCTGCATGACAAAAGAAGCTGGAAGCATGTAACAGCTACCGGGTTCCGCTCGTGCATCGTTCTGCATCCAACTGCAACAGCGGAGGATGCATGCGAGCGAATCGACTCAGCGCGTCTGTGCTTGCGTTGCTGCTGACCGGCGGTCTGGCAGCGCAAACAGCACAGACAACACCCACACCGGACGCGCCTGCTGGGCAGTCCAGCAAGGATCAGCAGAAGCAGCTCAAGAAGCAGGAAGACGCCAATAAAGAACAGGCGAAATCGGCCAAGGCACAGCGCAAGGCGTTGAAGCAGGAAGACAAGGCTGCGAAAGCCGCCAAGAAGGCCGACCCGCAGTAACGCAACAGGAGCACATCATGAAGAAGACACTCGTAGCACTGACCCTTGCCACCGCACTGGCAGCATCCACCGGTATTCGGGCCTTTGCGCAGAGCAACGAGCAGGTGCGCAGGGACGCGGAAACGCAGAGCAAGCTCGACCGGAAGGCTTCCAAGGAGCAGGCCAAGGCCGACAAGAAGGCGAACAAGGCTCTAAAGAGCGACAAGGTAAAGGACGCCGCTCGCGCCCAGGACAAGGCAGATGCGGCAGCGGACAAGGCTAACTCACATTAGAAGCCTACAGAGAAGCATTTGGAGGGCGCGGCAAGCTGCCGCGCCCTTTGTCTTGCTTGCTTCTACCTGTGTGCCGCGGAACGGGAAGCGGGTGAGAGCAATGCTGTGGTGGCCCCGCCGGCCTGCTTCTGTGCGCCAGCGACGATGGAGAAGATGCGGTTCACATCATTCACGCCCGGTCCGCTGCCCTCGCTGCCGGAAACGATCTGCCACTTGTTTGCCGTGACCACGACGATGGTCGGCGTGCGGGTCACGTTGAGCCGTTCGCCCAGCGCATAGTCCGCGTGCACTTCGGCCGCGAACTTACCGCCCGGATCCACAACAAACGGCATCTGCTGGCCGTGCTGGGTCATCCACTTGCGCGTGTACTGCTGCAGGTCATCTTTGCTGGCAAGTGCGGGCTGCTGGCGGAACACGTCAGCGCGGTAGTCGTCCGCGACCTTTGGGCTCACCTTATCCTGCAGGTAGCGGGCAAAGATGGCTGCGTCCTTGCTCCACACGTGCATGTTCAGAGGAAAGTCGTAGTGCACCACCGGTACGTGCGCCTGCGCCGAAACCTGGTTGACGATGGGATAGGCATTGCGGCAGGCCGGGCACTCCAGGTCGAAGAACTCAACAATGGCGACCTTTTGGCCGGCCGGAGGCTTCAGCATGGAGGTGTCGCGAAAGCTGGAAGGGTCGGGTGTGCCGGCAAACTGTGCCCGGGCCGCGGGCAATCCGAACGCCAACGCCGCGACGGCCGCGAAAAGGGTGCTGCGCTTCAGCATGAAATCCTCCGGCAGACTGAGCCTCTGGGACAAAGCCGCCTCTGTTTATTCTATGACGGCTCTCTGCCGGCTTTCGTGAGTTGCACGCATCCGCACGTAGTTGCTAGCCGCTCCTGGCAGGAAAGTTTCGCAACCGCGCCGTCGCGGAAGGAATCGAATACAGGCAAACGACACGATTGGGGCACACAGCAGACTTGCGGAGACGATCACGACAAGCTTGGAAGATGAGCGCCGCAATCTACGGCCTGGTTCTCGCGCCAGTCCTGTTGGGGGCTCAGCAGAGTCTGCCGACGAGCCCTTCCGCGCAGCCGCCCGTACCCGCCATCAGCACGGCTCCAGCGCGCAGCCCGCAACCGCCGGTGGACGACGCGCTGAACCTGCCGGAATCGCCTGCTCCGCAGAATCCCTCATCTGCCGTAACCTCCGCGCTTGCAGCGGCGAAGCCGCTCGACCTTGGTCACGGGGTGCACACGCCCGTTTCAACCGGGCAGCCGCTCCAGTTGACGCTGGATGACGCCGTTCGCTTGGGCCTGCAGTTCAGCTTGACGGTTGCCGTGGACGAGCAGAATGCAAGGCAGGTGCGCGGCCTGCAGCTCACCGCGTTGAACGCTCTGATTCCATCCCTGACCGCCTCAGCCCAGACCAGCACCCAGGAGTTCAACCTGGCCGCAATGGGTTTTAACCCAGCCACCATTGGACCGCTGCTGCCGCCCGGCGTTGTGCTGAACACCATCGTTAAGGTGGACACGACCAGCGCCCGCATGAGCCTGAATCAGCAGTTGTTCAACCTGCCGGCGTTCGAGGTGTACAAGGCTTCCAAGGTGACGGCAGAGGTCACCAAGTACAACACGCTGGGCGATCGTGGGCAGATTGTGCTGAACATTGCCGGTCAGTACCTTCTCGTGCTGGCAGATACCGCTACCATTGCGAATGCCGAGTCGCAACTGAGGAGCGATCGCGAACTGGAGCGGCAGTCACAGGCCCGCAAGGATGCCGGCACCGGCACCAATCTCGACCTGATCCGCGCCCAGGTGGAGCGCCAGAACCGCGAGCAGCAGCTGATTGCAAGCACGGGGCAGTATGAGAAGGACAAGATCGTACTCAACCGGCTGATGGGCCTCTCAGCCGATCAGTCCCTGCAGCTTGTAGATGCTGTGCCCTACCACCAGTTGGAAGCTCTGCCGCTCGACAGCGCCAAGCAGGTTGCCTACAAGCGGCGCAAGGATTTGCTTTCGCTGCAGGCGCAGTTGCATTCGGCCGAACTGCAGCGCCGTGCTGTGGCCTACGAGCGGCTGCCGGTAATCAAGCTGGGCGGCTACTACGGCGTGCTGGGCCAGACGCGCGGGCTGTACCACGGCGTGTTTACGGCCCAGGGGGGCCTGGACTTCCCCATTTTCCAGGAAGCGCAGATCCGCGGCGACCGCGAAGTGGCCGATGCGCAGCTCAGCGGTCTGCGCTCGCAGCTGAACAGCCTGCGCGGCGATATCGAGCAGCAGATACGCTCGGCCATGCTGGACATCGCCACGGCGGACACCCTGGTGCACGACGCCACCAGCAACGTGGACCTGGCCGCTGAAGCTCTGGACGAAACCGGGCAACGCTTCCGGGCGGGCATTGACGACAACCTGCCGGTGGTGCGCGCGCAAGCCACGCTGGCCAACGCACAGGCGCAGCTTGTGTCCGCGCTCTACCAGTTCAATACCGCCAAGCTGCAACTGGCCCGCTATACCGGCGTGATTGAGTCGCAGTACGACACGTACCTGGGCGATTGACCGGCCAGGCTGCACGGCAGGTGTATGTCACCATAGAAGCATCCATGGCGAAGCCCGCACAGGCAAGCGAAACACCAGGGCGAAAACGTCCGATCGATTCAGAAGGCACCCGAGGAGCAGCCTTTTCCTCACGCAATTTTCGTCGTTACCAGGTGGCCCGGCTCTGCGTCATCCTGGGTGCGGAAGCGCAGTCACTGGCCGTGGCGTGGCAGATTTACCAGATCACCCACTCCGCCCTATATCTTGGATACACGGGACTTGCGCTCTTTCTGCCGGGCATTTTCTTTGTCCTGCCCGCCGGCCACGCCGCGGACCGGTACGATCGCAAAAACATCATTGTTGGCTGCTACATCGTGCAAGCCGTGTGCACGGCTCTGCTGCTGTACCTCTCCATTCACGGCACCCGCCACGTGGCCTGGGTCTACGCCATCCTGTTTGCCATTGGCAGCGGACGCGCGTTTTCCGGCCCGGCCAGCTCTGCCATCCAGCCGCAACTTGTGCCGGAGGGCGCGTTCGTCAACGCGATGACGTGGGGTTCGGCCATTTTTCAGACGGCCAACATCATGGGTCCGGCGCTGGGCGGCGTACTGTTCGCCATCCCGCTCGCAAAGATAGCCGCGCGATTGAGCCATGTCCCGCTGCTTTGTCCGCTCTTCACCGCGCTGCAGCGGTGGAGCGGTGCTCCGCTCTCCAACACGCTGCAACGCTGGAGCGGCGCTCCCCTGGTGTATGTGGTTACGCTGGCAACCATGCTCACCTTTGTTGTGCTGGTCAGCACGCTTCGCCCGCGCAAGGAGGTAGCGGCAAAAGCCAAGGGCTTTGACCTGGCCGTCATGCTTGCCGGCGGCCGCTACGTGCGGCAGGCGCGGCTGCTGCTTGGCTCCATCTCACTGGATATGTTTGCCGTGCTGCTTGGCGGTGCCGTGTCGCTGATGCCGATCTTTGCGCAGGACATCCTCTCTGCCGGTCCGCGCGGCCTGGGCGTCCTGCGCGCCGCCCCTGCTGTGGGCGCGTTGAGCATGTCGCTGCTGCTGGCACGCAAGCCGCTGCGCCACCATGCGGGCAAAATTATGCTGATTTCCGTGGGTGTTTTCAGCGTTGCGACTGTGGTCTTCGGCCTGTCCAAGTCATTGCCGCTCAGCCTTTTAGCTCTCCTGGTCATCGGCGCGAGCGACAATGTCTCCGTGATCATCCGGCAGACCATCCTCCAGCTGGGCACGCCGCCGGAGATGCGCGGCCGCGTGTCGGCCATCAACTGGCTGTTCCTGGGCGCCTCCAACGAGTTCGGCGAGTTTGAGAGCGGCCTGACCGCCCAATGGCTGGGTGCGGTGCGGGCCGTGGTGTGGGGCGGCATCGGCTCGCTCGCGGTCACCGGCCTGTGGAGCGTCTTCTTCCCTACGCTTCGCAACGTGGACACACTGGATGCCGAGTCGCTGCTCGCCGCCAACCGTACCTTTGCCGAGTCCGAACCGGTGGACTGACTGCACCAGGAGAGATGCAGAAACAGCACCTTCGTGCTTCAAAAGGTGTGCAGAAAGACCGTCATTTCGCGTGCAAAAAGCATGCATTTGGCGACACAAAACGCGCACGGAGCGCCGCACTTGAACCCACTCGCCTAGATTCGTTGGCAGGATCGGCAAGGTGGATGGCATCTAAAGTAACCAGCCAACTAGGATGCGGACGTCCAAGGCTTGTCGGGGAGCGGCAGAAGCCACGACCCCAGACGCGCCCCATCGCTAAGAAGAGCCCTCCTACCCCGTTGCTTTGAGTACGTCATGGCCAGCCGCCCTGTCGGTGTTTGCCGACAGCAGCAGCCAAGCCACGGTTGCGTTGGCTACCATGCCTGCGGCTTACACCCGGAGGTTTACCTTGCTGCGAAACGCGCTGCTCCTGCTGGCTACCCTGCTCCTGCTGCCATCGTTCTGCCTTGCCGACACGCTCTTCAACCTGTCCGGCGACCTGACAAATGGAGGCACCTTCAGCGGCACGCTGCTCATCCGCACCCAGGGTCCTACCCACGTGACCGGCACCTACACCAATGGCGCGTACTCCTTCACCCTGCCCGCCAACTACCTGGGTGAAGACCTGAACGAGGGCATGTTCTTCCATGTGGATGTTTTCCCCGTGCTGCCGCCGATCTTCGATCTGTCGCTCTACATCCCAACGACCAACCTGCTCACCTACACTGGCGGCAACCTGTGCGCGATCTATAACAATGCCTGCGCGGCGGGCGTTTACAGCACCTACCAGGACCCAAGCCTCGCCCTGCAGGCCACGTTTCTTCACCTGACCGCGACGCCCGTCTCGCCCACACCCGAGCCATCGTCGCTCACACTGCTGGGCACTGGCCTGCTCTGCGCCACGGGAGCTGTTCGCCGACGCCTGCGGCGGTAGCAGCGGACATCGCCTCACACAGCGGGTGCCCCATGTCTCGAAGAGACATGTGGCTTCCGGAGGGCAGGGCTTTAGCCCTGCCATTACACTCGCGTGTGAGGAGCGGCTTTAGCCGTTGAGGCGATGCGTCCTACCAAGCGGGTCCACAATTTCGGCACCTACTTCCTCACGGCCAACTGCGCCAGTAAGCGCACGCTCTTCCAAATGGATAGCAATGCAGCCCTGCTGTTTGAGACCATCCAGCACTATCGTGAGCACTACAAGCTACACGCCTTCGTCCTGATGCCGGACCACCTTCACCTGCTGCTGACACCCGTAGACATCACTCTCGAGCGGTGCATGCAGTTGATCAAAGGTGGCTTCTCGCATCGCTACCACCAGGCAGGCGGGCTGAACGATGTGTGGCAGACCGGCTATGCCGACCACCGCTGCGCGACCGCGACGACTCGCTCCAGCACAAACGCTACCTCGAGCAGAACCCGGTGAAGGCTGGGAGCTGTGTGCTCTGGCTGAGGACTACCCATGGTCGTCCGCCAGCCGCGTGCTGCGTGAGAGCACTCCCTCAGCGGCTAAAGCTGCTCCTCTTGGCTGCCCACAATGGCAGGGCTGATGCCCGGCCTCTCCGAAAGCCCGCTCATCCAAATGTTTCGGATGGTGGGGCTTCAGCATGTTTCGGATGGTGGGGCTTCAGCCCCACCATCCAGTTCGCCGAAAGCGGTTTTAGCAGCTGAGGGGATTGTCGGAACCCGGCTGGAGGATGGTGGAGTCCATGAGGGTGCGGAGCGGTGGTCCTGGGGTGAGCGCGGGTTTAGCCGG
>CAXTBQ010000064.1:0-3495 GCA_964242065.1 uncultured Terriglobus sp.
CCCCGCTCTTCCGGGCCGCCGGGCGGTGCTTCCGGTACCCGGGCCGGGGTTGGGGGGGGCTTGCGGAGCAGCAGGCCGCCCGCCCGGCTCCTCCGAGAGAGCCTAAACCGCGGCTTTAGCCGCTGAGGCGGTTACTGCGAACCCTTCCCTCAGAGGCTAAAGCCTCATTCAATGTGAGCTGAAATGGCAGGGCTGAAGCCCTGCCCCTCCGAAAGCGCATTTGCGCGGGTAGTCATGGTCACTGGTGCCCACTGCCTGCCCTGAGTTCGCCGGAGGAGCTTGCTTCTGAGACGTGGGTCTTAGTCTGAGGAGCCACGACCCCATGTTTCTCTGAGACATGGGGCACCCTCTCGATTACCGCTCCGGTACCTGGTCCAGGCCGCCTTTACTGAAGGGATGGCAGCGCGCGATGCGCCGCAGCGCCAGCCAGCCGCCACGCCACGGCCCGAAGCGTGCCACTGCCACTTCCGCGTACTCCGAGCAGGTGGGCTGAAACCGGCAACTGCTCAACCCAGTGCTGTGCAGCAAAGGCGACAGCACACGGCGATACAGCGTGAACACGTTCATGGCTGCGGTGTTGGACGCGCCGCCTGGTTCGCCGCTTTGCGCACAGTGCGGAACACGCCCTGCACTTCGCGCGCGAGCTTTGCCCACTCCAGCGTAAGCACGGAGCGGCGCGGATGCAGGATCACATCCACCGGGAGCCCGGCGAGTTCGCCCGCATGGAGCGCCACCGCGGCGCGCATCCGCCGCTTGATGCGGTTGCGGTCATGCGCCTTGCCCAGTGCCTTGGGCACGGTCAGTCCGATGCGCGGAGCGTCCTGCAGCGGTGCTTCGTCTGGGTGGAGGCGACGGACAGGCATTGCGTCGCGCCGGGCGAAAAAGAAGCTCATCTCGCGGCTGTGCTGCTTTTGCGCTGCAGCCTTGTAGGCGCGCTGGTAGTCGGCGTGCTTTCGCAGGCGAAGGTCTGCGAAGGATGTCTCCGACGGAGTGCTCTCCCCAACCATCTTCTTCACGCGACGCCTCTCACGCTGTCATCCTGAGCGAAGCACGTAGTGCGGAGTCGAAGGACCTGCTTTTACCGGCGCCAGCGGCGCTCATGCGAGCGCTTTGCGCACGCAAACAGCAGATCCCTCCACTCCGCTGCGCTCCGGTCGGGATGACAAACTGGTGCGGCAAGCGGCAGGGTGGAAACGGCAGCTAGCCACCAATAGAAACGCGCCCTGCATACTGGGCGCGCCACTCAGAGGACATGCGACAGCAGAACCTAGTCGCGGAAGCCGGCGGACACAGCAATCTTGTGGCGGCCCTTGGCGCGGCGGCGGTTCAGCACGTTCTGACCGGCCTTGGTCTTCATACGGGTCAGAAAGCCGTGGGTCTTGGCGCGGCGGCGGCGGTTGGGCTGAAAAGTGCGCTTCGGCATGGAACTGCTCTCCTGCTCTCAGGTACCAGGGACACTGAGATGAAAATTTCGGGGGTCCAGGCGGCGGCCGGCAAACTCTCCAGCCCAAACGCCCCAGCGCGGCCACGGCTTCGCGGCGCTCCGGCGGACAACACCTAATGGTACCGCAAAATCCCCAACGCCGGGAGCCGCGACTCTACTGCGGTCCCATGGGAATCAAACCACCGCTGGCCGACGGCGCCGCACCGGCCTGGGTGGACGCGGCCCAGTCCCTCGCCCGGTCGAAGTAGGTGCGGTCGCGCCACACGGACTTGGCCCACTTGTCGCCGATGCCAACGAACTGCGACTGCGCTACCGCCGCGTCCTTTTCGCGAAAAGCCATGAGCGCGAATTCGTTTTCAATGTGGCGGGTGGTGCCGTACTTTGAAACCAGCGCCGTGTGGCCGCGCTGAAGCCGCTGCCAATCTAGCGAGCGATGAGGAAAGCTGCCGTTGCTCCGGCTCAGCAGAACGGTGCCGATCCGGAAGTACAGAACGTCTCCATCCGCTCCGGGCAAGTTGTCCGCTGCCAGCCTGGCGAACGTGGCCGCGTCGCCGGGCTTGCCTTCCCACTTGGGCAGAAGGTAGTTCGCATACTGCCGGTAGTAGTAGAAGTAGGCCGGATAGTGCGCGGACGCCTTTTCAAACAATGCCTTCATCGGTTCGTTCTTCCAGTCGAGCCCGAGCGCGACCGTCATATATTCGCTGTACCACTGCGGATCGGCGACGGTGCCTGTCTTTGCCCCGGGGACGGCGTCCAGGGCCTTTTGGGCGTCGGCCAGGCGCTCGCCAAACCTCATCCATCCGTCCAAGCTGACGGACTCGGCCGGACCGCTGCCGCGCGCCTGCCACGCCCAACGGTGCAGGCTGCCCGCATACGCCACGGCTGCCGTGACCGACTGCGGCTTGGCAGCGATCCAGTGCTGCAGATGGAGAAGGTGGTCCGGCATGCTGGTGTCGCCGGCACGCGGACTGTGCAGCGCACCATAGAACACGTGCAGAGCCCAGTCGCCCCCGGGCAGGCGCGTCTCCTCCCCGCGGAAGCGTGCGGCCATCTGCTCCAGGTCGTCAAACCGCTCGTCCACAAGCGCCTTGCGCGCGACTTCGACCCATGCTCCATCCTGCTCGGTGACCTCCTCGTCGGCAGGGTTGGCGGGTGCGGTACGAGCGGGTGCGGGTTGCTGCGGCGCGGCTGTTTGCGCGGCTGTTTTCGCGGCTGTTTTCGCGACCACGGCAAACATGACCACGCCGGTTAGAAGGCTGACGATTGTGACAGAGCGGAGGGAACGAGGCACGGGGCGCGGCTCCTGTACGGACACAGTATCGCGTGACGCACCGGGCTGCAAGCCGAATGCAGGGAGCTGAACGGGCGATGCCGCGCCAATGCTCTCACCGTCACGGTACGATGTTGGCCCGGAGACTTGCTGCCATGCACATGCCGTCACGCTTTGCTGTCACTGTTCTTGTTGCGCTCTTTTCATCGAGCGCCCGCTTGGTTGTGTTCGCGCAGGCACCCGCCGCTGCCACTCTGACGGTGCAGGCGGACAAGCCGCTGCACGCCGTCAGTCCCACCCTGTACGGCATGATGACGGAGGAGATCAACTACTCCTACGACGGCGGGCTGTACGCGGAGATGGTGCGGAACCGCAGCTTCACCGACCGCGGATGGGCCGGCATCGGCCACTGGAACCTGGATCCTACAGGCACAGCAAAGGCAGTGGCAAAGTACGACCCGGAGACCGGCCCCACGGAAGCGCTGACCGGCAGCATGCGCATCGATATTGCCGAAGCGGACCCCAGGAATCCCGCGGGCGTGCGCAACGACGGCTGGTGGGGTATGAACGTGCAGCCCAACACCACCTACACCGGATCGCTGTACGCGCGCGCGGAAAACGGCGGCACGGCAACTATTTCGCTGGTGAACGACGTAAGCGGCAAGACGGCTGCGAGCACTACGGTCACCGGCCTTTCCAACGACTGGAAGCAGTACACCTTCACCCTGAGGACCGGCAGCGTTGCCGCGTCCACGGACAACCACCTGCTGCTCAGCTTTCC
>CAXTBQ010000064.1:3505-19837 GCA_964242065.1 uncultured Terriglobus sp.
GCAGAGCGGCAGGGTTTGGGTTCAGTTGGTCTCGCTCTTTCCGCCCACCTACAAGAACCGTGTCAATGGCAATCGCGCAGACATCATGCAGCTGCTGGCAGGCATGCATCCGAAATTTCTGCGGCTGCCGGGCGGCAACTATCTTGAGGGCGATCAGATCGACGAGCGTTTTGATTGGAAGAACACGCTGGGCCCGCTGGGCGACCGGCCCACGCACCGCAGCCCGTGGAACTATCAGTCCACGGACGGTCTCGGTCTGTTGGAGTTTCTGGAGTGGACGGAGGACCTGAACATCGAGCCGGTGCTTGCTGTCTACGCGGGTTACAGCCTGAAGGGGGACTACATCCATCCAGGTCCGGTGTTGACACCTTATGTCGAAGATGCGCTGGACGAAATCGAGTTCGTCACCGGCGGACCCGACACCAAGTGGGGAGCGGTGCGCGTAAAGCTGGGCCACCCCAATCCGTTTCCGCTGCACTACGTGGAGGTGGGCAACGAAGACGAGTTCGACAAATCGCTGAGCTATGAGGGCCGCTTTGCGCAGTTCAACAAAGCCATTAAGGCAAAGTATCCAAGCCTGCAGGTGATCGCCACCACACCGCTGAAGCGCACCGTGCCGGACGTGGTGGATGACCACTATTACAGACGCGCGGAAGAGTTCTTTGACATGCTGCACAAATATGACGACATGCCGCGCAACGGCCCCAAGATTTTTGTGGGCGAGTGGGCAACGCGCGAAGGTTCGCCCACGACGAACATGGGCGCGGCGCTGGGCGATGCCGCGTTTATGACCAGCATGGAGCGCAACAGCGACCTGATCGTAATGGCCTCGTACGCGCCCTTGCTGGTCAACGTGAACCCGGGCGGCATGCAGTGGGAAAGCGACTTGATCGGCTATAACATCGCCGGCAGCTATGGTTCGCCAAGTTACTATGCGCAGGCCCTGTTTGCGGAGTTCCTTGGAACAGAGGTCTCCACGTCAAATCTGTCGGGCGTCAATCCACGCTTCTACACTTCCGTGACGCGCGATGCCGCAAAGGGCCTGATCTACATCAAGCTGGTCAACGCATCGAACGACGCACAGGCGCTAAGCGTGCACATCGATGGAGCCCGCATCAACAGCGGTGCAACGGTATGGACGCTGCACGGCGCGACGCGCGCGGAAACCAACAGCATTACCGACCCCAAACGCATTGTGCCGGTGAAAAGTAGTGTCAAGGCGAGCAGCACGTTTCAGCACACGGTTCCACCGCTTTCCGTGCAGGTAATTACACTCGCAGCGCGGCAGTAATATAAGCCGGGTACCAGACTTAGCTAAGTGCCGGGACGGAGGTAACGGCATGTTGACGCGTCGCCGCTTGCCTGCTGTTCTGGCGCAAGCAAGCGCGTATCACTGCCGCCCTGAGTACATCAGAGAGCCGCAACAAGCAAGGGGATGGCCGTACGAAAAGTTTGCCGCGGGTTGCATTGAGGAACGGCTTTCACCAGCTTTGGTGCAAGTAATTTTTGTAGAAATAAATGCTGCTGGAGCAATTCAGAGCGACGGCTTTTGCGTGCTACCATCAGGTTCGTTCCATCGCTCCATGGCTGGGGAGCCGCTGTTTCCAGCAGATTGCAACACTCACTGATCGCTCCTGCTACGGCACGATCGACGGTCTTCAAAAGATACTGAAGAGTCCCCCTCTCCGCGACTTCTCTCCGCGCCGGCAGGGCCTCCTTGTCACAAATTTACTCGGCCTTGCGGCTTCGATCAGGCAGGCCACAGTTGACGTTCACCGGCGTTCAAGACCGGTTGACATAAGGGAACCATGCTGATGTCTTTTGCCCCGACGGCCACAACGGTATTGCCTCTACAGAACGCCTGGACGCGTATCCTGGGCGCGCTGGAAATGAAGATCAACCGGCAGTCGTTCCACACGTGGCTGAAGCCCACGCGCTTTTCGCATCAGACCGGCCGCACGCTTTTTGTCCGCATCCCCTCCGCACAGTTCCAGCACATCGGCGATCGCTACGCCGACCTGATCCAGGAAGCGATCGATCACCACAAGCTTGAGGTGGACGAGGTCCGGTTTGTGACCGTGGAGGATGACCCTTCCGCGCCGAAGACGCGCGAGGGTGGCGGCTTTGCACCCGTGCCGTCACACTCCCCCAATGCGCCCCAGAATGGCGCGCAAAACAGCGCACCGAACGGCCTGCAAAGCAGCACACCGCAAGGCAACGCTTCGCAGCACACGCAGTTGGGGCAGCATCGCGCCGCGACGCCGGCCGCACCCACCACGGAGCAGGCGCGCTTTGACTGGAATACTGCCGCGCAGTTGAACTCACGCTACCTGTTTGAGAATTTCGTCATCGGCAGCGGCAACCAGTTTGCGCATGCGGCGTCGCAGGCGGTGGCAGAGCGCCCGTCACGCGCGTACAACCCGCTCTTCCTGTACGGCGGCGTGGGCATGGGCAAAACACACCTGATGCAGGCCATTGGCCACGAGGTGAAGCGCCGCAATCCGCACGCAAGCATCATGTACGTCTCCGGTGAAAAGTTCACCAACGAGATGATCAACAGCGTGCGGTACGACAAGATGACCACGTTTCGCGATCGCTTTCGCACCGTGGACGTCCTGCTCATCGACGACATTCAATTCCTTGCCGGCAAGGAGCGCACGCAGGAAGAGTTCTTCCACACCTTCAACGCGCTGCACGAAAGCATGAAGCAGATCGTCATCGCCAGCGACCGGCCACCCAAAGAGCTGGCGAACTTTGAAGACCGCCTACGCTCGCGCTTCGAATGGGGGTTGATTGCGGACATTCAGCCGCCCGATCTCGAGACCAAGGTGGCCATCCTGCAGAAGAAGGCGGAAAGCGAGCAGACCACCTTGCCGACGGACGTGGCGCTGTTCGTGGCAAGCAATGTGCGCACCAACGTGCGCGAGCTGGAGGGTGCGCTAATCCGGCTGATGGCCTGGTGCAGCATGCACCACGTGGAGATCACACTCGCCACCACGCAGCAGTGCCTGAAGCAGTTCATTGACACGCAGGTGCGTAAGGTGACCATCGAGGCCATTCAGCGCGCCGTAGCGGAATCGTTCGGCATGAAGATCAGCGAGATCAAGCAGAAGAACAACTCGCGCCAGATCGTGGTGCCGCGCCAGATTGCCATGTACCTGGCCAAGCAGCTGACCGAGGCAAGCCTGCCCGAGATCGGCCGTCAGTTCGGCGGCAAGCACCACACCACCGTGATGCACAGCATCGCCAAGATCGACGAGCAACGCCGCGAAGACAAGGCGCTGAACAGCACCATCAACAAGCTAATGGAAACGCTGAGCTAAGCGACCCAGTACATCAGCGCCAACGGCGCGCACCATACCAGCCTAGGCCGCGAGCCTAGGTACCCGAACGCGTGACGATGATGAGGGCCAACGGCCCGGCCGATACTGCCGTCGTGCCGCAATCGCTCACCTTCCTGCTTGTGCATGTCGTCTTCAGCACCAAAGACCGGCGTCCGTTGATCCACGACCATCTTCAGCCGCAACTCCACGCTTACCTAGCGACGGTGGCGCGCGGCCTGCAGTGCGAGTGTTACCGCGCAGGCGGTGTGGCTGATCATGTGCATTTGGCCGTCGGCCTCTCTCGGCAGATCACCGTAGCGGACCTCGTCTTCAAACTGAAAACATCCTCGTCGCAATGGATGAAGACGCAGGGTGTGCCGCAGTTTGCATGGCAACGCGGGTATGGTCCGTTCGCCCTGGGCAGGTCGGAACAGGACGCGTTAGTCAGTTACATCCAGCGCCAACCTGAGCACCGTGAGAAGATCAGTTTTCAGGATGAACTGCGCGCCATCCTGGACCGGTATGGCATCACGCGGGAGGAAGCACACCTGTGGGATTGAGCCTGATCCGTATAGGTCGGGCCGTTGGCCTCTTGGTTTCTGATTGCACGTTTACCTAGGCCTTCGGCCTAGGCTGGTATGGACCGCGCCTTTGGCGCTTTGGCTTGCGGCTGCTGCCAGACAACGATTGCATATGCGCTCTTGGTTGTGTTCGCAAGGCGTAGCATCGGGAACGTGACCACGCGCCGGACGTTCTGCCAACTGCTTGCCGCTTCTGCCCTGTCTAATGCGGGTATGAATCTGTCTGCTTCTGAAACGCCGTCTTCGTTCGTTACCGTGATCAACGGCCACACCGCGCGCTGGTGGAAGGAGGCGGTCGTCTACCAGGTGTATCCGCGCTCGTTCCAGGACACCAACGGCGACGGCATTGGCGACCTGCCGGGCATCACGCGGCGGCTGGACTACCTGCAACAGCTGGGCGTCAATGTCATCTGGCTGAGCCCGCATTTCGATTCGCCCAACGTCGACAACGGCTACGACATTCGCGACTATCGCAAGGTGATGACGGAGTTCGGCACCATGGCCGACTTCGACCATATGCTTGTCGAGATCAAGCGGCGCAACATGCGGCTGATCATCGACCTGGTGGTGAACCACACCAGCGACGAGCACCACTGGTTTCAGGAGTCGCGCAAATCGCGCACCAACCCGTACCGCGACTTCTACATTTGGCGCGATGGCAAACCGAACCCGAGCGCACCGCACGGCTTCGATCCGCCCAACAACTATCCTTCGTTTTTTAGCGGTCCAGCATGGACGTGGGACGACACGACGAAGCAGTTCTACCTGCACCTGTTCGCCAGCAAGCAGCCTGACCTGAACTGGGAGAACCCAAAGGTGCGGCATGAGGTCTACAGCCTGATGCGCTTCTGGCTCGACAAGGGCGTCAGCGGCTTTCGCATGGATGTGATCCCGCTGATCAGCAAGCAGCCCGGCTTCCCCGACCTCTTGCCCGGACAGATGCGGAACCCGACCGCGGTCTACGCAAACGGGCCGCGACGCGACGAGTTTCTGCAGGAGATGAACCGCGAGGTGCTGTCGAAATACGACTGCATGAGCGTGGGCGAGGCTATCGGCATTTCGCTCGAGGATACGCACCTGGTCGTCGGGGAGGACCGCCACGAACTGAGCGAGATCTTCAACTTTGACGCCACCCGCATCGGTGCCATGGGCATGTACGACTACAAGCCGCTGCACCTGCCGGACCTGAAGGCCATCTATGACGCGCATGCGAGGGTGCTGACGAAAAAGGACTGGGACACGCAGTTCCTGGGCAACCACGATATGTCGCGCGTGGTCTCGCGCTGGGGCGACGTGTCCTCGCCACAAATGCGCACGCTGAGCGCGCAATGCCTGCACACCATGATGCTCACGCTGCGCGGCACCGCCTACCTTTACCAAGGCGACGAGCTGGGCATGACCAACTATCCATGGAACAGCATCTCCGAATTTAACGATCTGGAGGTGCAGAACCGCTACAAGGCCGATGTGCTGACAGGCAAGTACAGCGAGCAGCACCTGATGGAAGGAGCCGCCGCCTACGGCCGCGACAACAGCCGCACGCCCATGCAGTGGGACAGTTCAAAGAACGCCGGCTTTAGCACCGCCGCGCACACATGGCAGCCGGTGAACCCGAACTACACGGAGATCAACGCTGCAGCGCAGGGGAATGACCCAGCCTCGGTGTACCGCTATATCCAGAAGCTCATCCGCCTGCGGGCGGCCGAGCGCGCGTTTCTCTACGGCGATTACACCGACCTTGATCCTGCGCACGAGCAGGTGTATGTCTATACACGCTCGCTCGACTCTGCAAAGTATCTGATGGTGTTGAACGTTTCTCGGCAACCGGTGCAGTACGCGTTGCCGACGGACGTGACGAGCGGGGCATTGGTGCAGGGCAACTATGCGGAGACGAGTGATGCTCCAGGCTCATCGCAACTCAAGCTGAAGCCTTGGGAAGCCCGCCTTTACAAGCAGTAGTCGCCTGGTGAGTCGCCGTCCCTTTGCGTTGGCGGGCATTTCTGTTGTCATCCTGAGCGAAGCACGTAGTGTGGAGTCGAAGGACCTGCTTTCCTTCGAGGTTGCGTCGCTGCTTCGGGCAAACAGCAGGTCCCTCCACTTCGCTTCGCTCCGGTCGGAATGACAAAGGTGAAGGAGGCTACACTGCAGGTGTGAAGACCTTTCGCCGCTTGATGCACGCCGCCGTTGCGCTGCTGTTCGCTTCCGTCGCGCTCGCTGGACACGCTGCCATTCCAAAGGACTGGACCACCCCGCTCGCGCCGTTTCACATCACCGGCAACCTGTACTACGTGGGATCGCGCGACCTGGCCGCGTACCTCGTCACCACGCCGCAGGGCAACATCCTGATCAATGCGAATCTCGAAAGCTCGCCACCGCTGATCCGCAAGAGTGTGGAGCAGCTTGGCTTCAAGTGGGCAGACACGAAGATCCTGCTGAGCAGCCAGGCGCACTACGACCATGCTGCCGGCTCTGCGGAAGTCATGCGTGAGACGCATGCAAAGCTCATGGTGATGGAAGGCGATGTAGGCGTAATCGAGAGCGGCGGCAAGACCGATTACGACAAGACGCTGGACCGCTTTCCACCCGCGCACGTGGACCGCGTGCTGCATGATGGCGATTCGGTGTCGCTGGGCAGCACCACCATTGTCGCGCACAAAACAGCAGGACACACGCAGGGCTGCACCACATGGACCTTCGATGAGCAGGAAGGCGGCCGCACGCTGCACGTGGTGATTGTGGGCGGGCTGTCATGGAATCCGGCGGTGCGGCTGGTTTCCACGCCAGACAAACCGGAGTCATACCCCGGCATCGCCGCCGACTTCCAGCACACCTTCACCTCTATGGGTAAGCTGCCGTGCGACATCTTTCTGGGCGCGCATGGTGTGTATTTCGACATGCTGGCCAAGCTGGAGCGCTCGCAGACCGAAGGCGTAGAGGCATGGATCGATCCGGCCGGTTACCACCGTGCGCTGGAGGAGAAGGCCGCAGCATTCCGCACGGAGATAGCGAAAGAGAAGGCACAACAACGGCGTTAGGCGTGGGGTGCACCCTCTGCATGCGCCGTGGCTCTTTACGCCTTTCTTACAGGGTCAGCGCTCTAATGGAAGCAGCCGAGTCCTGTATCGGCTGAGGACACATGAGCGAACCCGCCGGTCCACTGCACCCGTCGCGCTTGCATCGGACCCCCACAGAATCCCCTGAGGCTGGACACCTGGCGCGACGCCCATCGCTCGTCGTGATGAAGTTCGGCGGCACCTCTGTGCAGGACGCAACCGCCATTCAACGCACAGCAGCGATCGTGAAAGGACGTTACGACCGCGGGCTGCGCCCCATCGTGGTCGTGTCTGCCATGGCAAAGGTGACCGACGCTTTGCTGGAGGCCGCGGCAACCGCGGCAAAGGGCGACGCAAAGGAAGCGATACGTATTGCAGAAGGTTTGCGCGACCGCCATCTGGTAACGGCCGCGGAACTGGTGGGCCGCAAAATCGGCGATGTTTCACGCCACCTGCATACCACCTTTGACAAGCTGAACGACATACTGCGCGGCGTGGCTGCCGTGGGCGAGCTGACGGACCGCACCAACGACCTGGTGGCCGCCTTTGGCGAGCGGCTCTCAAGCCGGCTGGTGGCCGATGCCTTCGAGCACCGTGGCTTGCGCAGCGCCCATGTGGACGCGCGCACCTGCATCATCACCGACGACCGCCACGGCAAAGCCGCGCCCCTGCCGGACGCGATCAAGGTGCGCCTGCTGGAACATGTACTGCCGCTGACAGAGGTAAGGGCCATCCCGATCCTGGGCGGGTTCATTGGAACGTCACGCCATGGCGCGCCCACTACGCTGGGTCGCGGCGGCAGTGACTACACGGCTGCGCTGGTGGGCGGCGCGCTGCAGGTGGGTGCCATTGAGATCTGGACGGACGTGAACGGCATTATGACCACGGACCCTCGGCTGTGCCCGGACGCGCTGCGCGTGCGCGTGATCTCATTCGAAGAAGCGTCAGAACTGGCTTACTTTGGTGCAAAGGTGCTGCACCCCGCTACCATTCTGCCGGCCATGCGGCAGGACATTCCGGTGTGGGTGCTGAACTCGCACGATCCCAGCAATGAGGGAACGGTAATTGTGCCCGTCGCACCGCCCTCGCCGGGCCCGCTTACCAGCATTTCCGTCAAGCGTGGGCTGTCAATTGTTCACCTGCAATCCTCGCGCCGGCTGCTGTCGCATGGATTCCTGCACGCCGTGTTTGAGGTGTTCGACCGCTTCCAGTGCGCGATCGACATGGTCTCCACCAGCGAAACCAGCGTGTCGGTCGCGGTGGACTCCGCCGCCGATGTGGAGGGACTGCGCTCCGCTCTGGAAGGTGTGGCAGAGCTCACGGTCGAGCGGCAGCGCGCCCTGGTATGCCTGGTGGGTGAAGACCTGCGCGGCCGCCAAGGCATCGCTGCACGCGTTTTTGCCACGGTGCGCGACCGCGGTTTGCAGATGATTTCCCAGGGCGCGAACGGGATCAACCTGAGCTTCATGGTTGAGGACGCAGCCGCACCAGATACCGTGCGGGCGCTGCACCG
Source organism: uncultured Terriglobus sp. (assembly GCA_964242065.1). Lineage (GTDB taxonomy): Bacteria > Acidobacteriota > Terriglobia > Terriglobales > Acidobacteriaceae > Terriglobus. Next base: position 11,976 of record CAXTBQ010000064.1, read on the forward strand.
CGAATTCTTCCATCCCACCGCCAGCTTTCACGGAGAAGTACTCGCGGAGAGCGCAGGCTAGCAGGCGACCCGCGGCGTCAACCGGGCTGCGGAGCGGATGCCTGCTTCAACCTTCCGTGCCGCCCTGCCGCCCGGCCGGTCGCAGTAGCCCATGCTGCCGAGACCAGCAGGCACTTCCAGCGGCGGCGCTGCCGGGCATAGTCGTGGATTTTGCCCGGCAGAGCGGGAATGGAGATTTGCTGCCAAGCTAGCAGTGAAAGCGCGAGCCGTGAACCATCACTTCCGCTCCTGCGGTGTACGCGCTGCGACCGTGCGGGGGCAGTGGATACTTACTGCGGGTCCAGCTTCGCGGGCAGCGGATTGTCCGGACGCTCTGTATCCCAGAACACCTGCAAAACGTAGTAGCGTGCCCCGTCGCTGAGTAGTTCAAAGCTGTTCACGCCGCGCGTGTAAGGCTTGTCGTTGCGCGCGTGATGCAGGCCGTACGACTCGTACACGTGGGTCATGCGGCCAAAGCTCTCCACGTCGTACGCGATGGGGATCTCAAAGAAGCCTTGCGGCGTGGCGCTGCTGCCCGAACGCGCGATGTAGTCCTCCATGGACAGCACCGTCACGTCTGCCGGGCCGGACTTGGGCACGCGCGTAACCACCCGCCGGCCGCCACCCGGCACAAACAGCGAGCGGAACCGGTCCCAGTGGCGCGCCGCGCCCGCCTCGCCGGAGATGCTGTCACTCAGCGCGGCGATGATGGCCTGTGGGCTTTTCACGTCGTCCGGGTTGGCCTTGGGCCAGTCCGGGTGCGCCGCAATGGCACCGGGCGTGGGTGCAGGCCGTGGCGTGGCGGCGGGTGCAGCCTGCGCAGATGCCGCGGGTGCCGCGAATGCGGCCAGCATGGCGATGGGAAGAAGGTTGCGGACCATGGACCTCTCCGTGTGAGGGTTGCGGCTGCGGCTCAACGCCGGGTGAGCGGCAAGAGTGCCCGCAGCGCCGGCATGCGCAGCCACAGTGCTAGCCACAAGGCTACACCCAGGTAAACCGAGAACAGCGCGTGCGTAAACAACGGATTGCCCACGCGCACATGGATGGCCGCAGCGCCGCCAAGATAGCCGGTGAGCAGGACGGCTCCAAGTGCAGCCGTGGCCGGCATCGCGTACAGCACCGTGCACAGCAGCAGCAGGACACCCAGCGGCAGTGCCAGCGCCGGGTCAAGGCCGAGCGGCTGCATGCTGGCCAGCACCGGTGCCAGCCGCAAAATCTTCATGATCGCGTCGGCCAGCAGGAACAGCACGACCAGCGCGGACAACACGCGTGACACCCACACCACAGAAATTGATGCCACCTGCCACTCCTCACACGATCGCTTTCGGTCCAAGAGACGCGTCCTGCACAGCAGGGTACCGGGCCGGTGGAAAGCGTGTAAATACCGCGTATTCCTCATGGAAAAAAGGCGGCCTGTGCATCGGGGAGCTGCGGATCCACCAGAGAATCTGTACATTCCTCCACGCTTTCCACTTCTCCGGTGCGGCGCGGCTGCACAGGCGCGTGCGGATCGCTGTGGAAGAGACGGAATTCTGGGGCGTTCCGCAAAACGTTGTGACGCAGCATCCTCAACTTGCTCTTTGTCCGGACGGCTTTTGGAAATCGAGGCACAAGGCTCAGTCCCGCGCTTTCTGCAAGTTAGGCAAACGTTCCACATTTCCGAATCGAACGACGGCTTCTACGGGATAAGGATCTCTTCGCTTCGCTTCTTAGAAGCAGAGCTAGCAACGTCCGCAAGCGGCAAACACTTCCTACGGCGTTTTCCGATAAAGCAGCCGCATCTTCCACACGGGCGGCGCGGGCTACCATCGTCTGGTGGCGACGGGCGGGTTCACCGGTCCGGTTGCCGTGTTTGCGTGGCAAGCGTTGCGGAGCGGTGTTACGCTGGGCCAACGTCCCATGTGGTAAGTACGCTGCTTTGCACGCGAGTTTTGCCGTTACTGTTCTGGAGGTTTTGCCGTGTCCACTACTGCCTCGCCCCTTGCACTTGAAACCAATGGAGCGCCGCCTGTCGGCAACCTTGAGATCACCGTGTCGCGCGCGGAACTGCTGCGCGAGTTGACCGCGGCCCAGTCCGTGGTGGAACGCAAGACGACCATCCCCATCCTGTCGAACTTTCTGTTTGAGGCGCAGGGCGAGCGGCTGACCATCACCGCCACCGACCTGGACCAGAGCCTGCGCACCAGCTGCCCGGCCAAGGTGAAGAAGTCCGGTGCCTGCACCGTGCCCGCGCGCAAGCTGTACGACTACATCCGCCTGTTGCCGGAAGGCGAGATTAGCATCAAGCTGCAGGACAACCACTGGGTGCAGATTCGCTCGGGCCGCTCCAACACCAAGATGGTGGGCATGGCGCGCGCGAACTTTCCGCAGGTGCCGGAGTTCCCCGCATCCTCTGCCGTCAAGATCGCCGCGCCCGCGCTGCGCAGCATGGTGAGCAAGACGATTTTCGCTATCAGCAGCGAGGAGTCGCGCTACACGCTGAACGGCGCGCTGCTGGTCCTCAAGGCCGAGAGCATGGCCATGGTGGCCACCGATGGCCATCGCCTGGCGCACGTGGAGCGCCTGGGTGAAACGCTGGACGGCGTGTCCGGCGAGAAGAAAACGCTCATTCCGCGCAAGGCGCTGGGCGAGTTGCAGAGCCTGCTGGCAACCGGCAGCGGTGAGGACGATGACTTCGTCGAGTTTGCCGACGACGAGACCACGCTGTTCTTCCGCATGGGCGGACGCGTGCTCACCAGCAGGAAGCTGACCGGCCAGTTCCCCAACTACGAGGCCGTGTTGCCGCGCGATAACAACAAGTTTGTGATCGTACGCAGTGAAGACCTGATGGGCGCGCTGCAGCGCGTGGCACAGTTCGCCGACGAGCGTTCCGGCGCCATCAAGATCCGGCTGGAGCAGAACGAGTTGCGCGTGTCGTCGCAGAGCACGGAGTCCGGCGAGTCGGAAGACATCATCGAGACGCCGTACAACTACGATCCGCTGGTGGTCGGCTTCAACTCGCAGTACCTGATCGACTTTCTGAAGGCGATCGGCACGGCAGGCGAAGTGCGGCTGGAGTTCAAGGACGCGCAATCCGCCGGACAGATGCGCCCCGAGGACGCCAACGAAGACCAGAAATACCGCTACATCCTGATGCCCATGCGCATCTGAGGTGCTTCGCACCGTACTCGACGCGCTTCGCGCGTTTGCAAAGCCCGGCCTCACGCCGGGCTTTGTATTGTGTAGCCCGTACGGTCCCGGTTAGGGTGTCACGGTCAGCGGAACGTCCAACGTTTGCACTGTGCCCGTGTTCTGCCCTGTAGCTACCAGTTGCAGCGTGTACTGCCCCGGAGCGACGGACGCTGGATATTTGCCGGAACAGCCAGATGACCCGAGGCAAGCCAGGGTGAGCCCTACCAGCAACAGCGTTCCTGCGGAGCGCCGCCTGCCCGAACCCAGGAGCAGCCCAAGTGGAAGCATCAGGAGCCCTGCGGCTGCTATCAGGGAACGCTGCTCCTCTGCCTGTCGGGCCTCTGACAGGTAGCCAATCACGTCGCTGGTGTCAACGTACACCGATGCCGTTACGGAGCTGCCGGTGGAAAGGGCCGCCGTTGCCGGCGTGAACTGCAGGGTAGCGTGCGTGGGAAGGTCATGCGCGGTGAAACGGAGCGTGTCTGTAAACGCGCCCACGCTGCTGGCCTTGAGTGTAAAGGACAGATGGTGCCCAGTAGCCAGCAACAGGGTTGCCGGGTTCGAACTGAGAACCAGGCCGGACGGCAAAATGGTTTCCGTCAGCGGGGCAGAGATGGAGCCGATGTAGGTGCTATCGCCTGAATACACAGCGGTAAGCGTGTGCATGCCCAGCGCAAGGCTTGACGTGGACAGTGTCGCGGACCCGTTGCCGTACGGTGCCTGTCCAAGAACCGTGTTGCCATCGAGAAATTGCACCGTGCCGGTTGGCATGGCGGAGACGCTGGCCGTTACGGCAGAAATCACGGCCCGCAACACGACGGTTTGCCCCTGGTAAGCAGGGTTGGGCTGAGCGGTCAGCGTGCTCAGTGTCGCCACAGGAGCCGGTGGCGGAGGCGGTGGCACGTTTGCTGCGATGACTGTGTGGTTGCCAGTGAGGGAGATTGCGCCATGAAGGGTGTCGCCCGGCCACGTTGCGGCGAGCGTGTGCGTACCCACGGCAAGGGTTCCCGTGTAGGTGATACGCGCGGTGTAACCAGAGAGCGCGGCGGTGCCCGCATCCGCCCCATCCACCAGGAAGTGGACAGATCCTGTGGGTACTGTCGCAGGAACCGGCTGCAGTGTTGCCACGACATCAAAGCTCTGCCCTGGGGTGGACGGCTCCGGTGTAGCAGTTAGGATCCCACCGCCTGCCACTGACTTACCGATGTTCATGAGTACGGTTACGGTGTCTGCAACGACGTTCAGGTCACCGTTGGCGAACAACAGGTCAGGCAGGCCGTCGCGGTTTAGGTCAGACACAATCATGTTCGAGAGACCGGCACCGGCATAGTAATCCTCTTCTGCACCCAGGATGCGGTTGCCGGTGCCGTGCACCAGGGCTACGCCTTTCGCCTCGTAGAGAGATCCGCCGTTGTGCAGCAGCAGGTCTGCCCGGCCGTCCTTGTCCACGTCCGCACCCAATACGTCGGTGTACGTGTGCGTAAAGGCCTTCTGCACAGGGGCGGCAAACGTTCCGTCGCCATTGCCATAGAACACAGTGACTGCGCTGCTGTTGGCAATCGCAAGGGCACCCTGCGGCACGTGCCCGGTCAGCACAGCAAAGTCGTAATGACCGTCGCCGTCGAAATCGCCCGTCGCAATGCCGTTCACCTGGACGGTTGTTTTGCCCGGCAGAGCGGGGATCGCAAAGGCTGAGGTGTTGGCGGCCCGAAAGGTCCCATCCCCGTTGCCCGGCATGACATAGGCGTTGTCAATGTAGGCGTACACCACGTCAGCCTTGCCGTCCTGATCGAAGTCTGCCAGGGCTGGGAAGCTGGCAACCCGGTTATAGTTGCTGTCTGAGCTTTCTGTTGTGATGGGTGTCGTGACGGTCTGAAACGTGCCGTTGCCGGCATTGAGCGCGAAGGAGATGTAAGCTGGCTCTCCTTTGAGGGAAGAGCTATTGATGTCCAGCAGGTCATCTTTGCCGTCGTGATTGATGTCGAAGACCGATCGGTCCGGTAAAGAAGAAAACGGTCCCAATGCCCGCACCAGCATGGGCACGCTGAATGTTCCATCGCCATGTCCACGCAGAAGGTAAACGTTATTGGAGTAGACGGAAGGGGAACCAACGGCGAGCAGATCCTGTTTGCCGTCGCCATCAAAGTCGCCGCTGAGCAGAGATGCCTGTGTTGCCGTGTTCGGCGTGCTGAAGTCAATGCCCGCGTTGGCAAGTGCCACCGGTGCGGCGAAGGTTCCGTCACCACGCCCGATGCTGAGCGTTAGATTTTTGCTGCCGGATGCGGCCACATCCGGGATGCCGTCGCCGGTGAAATCTGCCACGGCGGCGTGCCCCACACGGTAGCCAGCCTCCGCGACCATGATGGGCTCGGGCGGGGTTTGCGCCAGTGGGGCACGCGACAGGCTGATGTAGACGCCGTTTGCCCCGGCCGCCACCAGGTCCGGTATGTTGTCGCCGTCCAGGTCCGCCAGGCCGTATTGCGGATAGAGCTCCGAGTAGATCAGGGCACCGATCCCGTAGCCCGCGGCAAGGTGACGCGGTGCGCTAAAGCGCAGGCCGCCCTGCGAAAGAAGAGTGGTCCAGCCATCCCCCGCAGTGCCGAACAGATCCGCTCGGCCGTCTGCATTCAGGTCGCGGATCTCCAGCACGCCGGACAAGGTAGCCAGCGCAGCTGTTCCACTGCCGTACGTGGTAGCCGCTACAGGATTGGACTGGAACGTACCATCTCCGTTGCCGTGGAGGATGTAGAGACCGGCTATATCCTTCGGCCCGTTGGAGCAGGCTGCGTCGACCGTGCCGTCGCCGTCGAGGTCGCCATAGGCACAGCCGAAGTATCCTGGCCCGTTGATCGGCATGCCAAAGGTGCCGTCGCCTTTGCCCAGCTGGACGGTAGGTCCGTTGGTCAGCAGCAGATCGGGCACACCGTCTTTGTTGACGTCCAGCAGTTGGCCGACACCGTTTCCGGCCGAACCGCTGCCGCCGAAAGTAAACTTGCCGGAGCCGTCCCCAAGCATGGTGTAGTTCACGCCCGCCTGCACATCCGTCACCAGAACGTCCATGTGTCGATCGCGATTGGTGTCGGCAAACGTAGAGACAAGCGGATAGATGAGCGAATACCCCGTGTTGCTTTGTACGACGGGCGAGTACGTGGGCACACCAAAGCTGCCGTCGCCCTTGCCCGGGAAGAAGACCAGCGTTGTACTGTAGTTCCCTGGGACCACGGAAACCGATGGGCAGAGCAGGTCGATGATGCCGTCACCATTAAGGTCGCCCGTTCGACAGAGTGTGTTGGTGTTCGACGGTAGCGTGAGCGTAGGGCCAGATGTAAAGGTGTTTCCCGGCTGCCACAGCAGCGTGTGAATGGCGCCGGTGGAATGCTGGGTGATGTTTGTGGCGATACCGTACAGCACGTCCGGGTGCCCGTCGCCATTCACGTCGACTACGTTGATGCTGCTGGGGTCGGCTTCTGTAGGAATGCGCAGCGGGTTGCGAAAGGTTTGTGCGGCTGCAGGGAGCGCGATTGCATGCAACAGGATGACAGCGCGCAGCACAGAACAGCAGCGCCGGAGACGATGCGCAGAAAAGCTCATGGAAGGTTGCAACCAGCATAGCGCCGCCCACGGAAAGAAGGGCATTGGCCCGCCCGCCAGTGATTCTGTGACATCAAACTGTCTGCGCAGACGACGCCCGGATCGCGTTATCTCACCCCACCGGCGGCATTCTGCGGGACTACGTTCGTGAAGGTGCCGGTGTCTACCGTGGCTGCGAGGTGCGGGCAGAAGCCGATGCCGGCATAGAACGGGCCGTGAAAGTGCAGATGGATGGGTGGCCCAAGCGGGTGCATGGGCTCGCCCTGCAGGCTGGCGTACACGGTGATGCTGTCGTCGTGCTTCTCGATACCGATACGGCGCGCCAGCACACCGCGCAGGCTGCCGCCGAAGGTAAACGTCATGTCGGTCATGTCCGTGTTCTTCTCCGCCCTTTGCGCCAGGTGCAGCATGCCGGTGCCGTGCTCTGCCACGACGGCTTCCTTAGCGTCATCCTCAAGGCTTTGGCGAATCACGAGCACCACTTTGCGATCGCTGGGCGGCGCCGCGTCAGGAAACGCAACATCGGCGGCCAGCGAGACATCGCCCGACATCTGCTTCCAGAGGTAGCGAAACTCATCGCGCGTGTACCAGATGTTGTAACCGGCTGAGCGGATGGTATATCGCTGCGCTGCCGGATCGAAGCTGGACGAGCCAGGCAGGAGCGGTCCACCTATTTCTGACACGCCAGAGAAAATTCCAGTGGCTGTGCTCTCCGTGCGCGTGGGCCGGTGAAAGTTGACCGGCGGCGGTACCTGCCTGTGTGTAGCGGAACCGGGCAGCGCCCAGTCCGGCACCTGTGGTGCTGCGGGCGTAGCAGACACCGCCTGCGCATGGCCGCCGTTCAGGGTGCCTGCAAGCAGCATAGAGGCCAGCAGCCGGCCAGCGAACCTTGTGCAGAGAGGGTGTTTCATCGCTGGAACGCTAGCACACCGGGGCTGCGCCGTGCAGCCGTGCCGGGAGTCTGTGCCGCAAACAGCAAAGCCGCACCCGTGTGGGCGCGGCTTCGTTCGCACGGTGAACTACTTCTTGACTGCAGCGGCCTTGACCGGTGCAATGGCGTC
>CAXTBQ010000065.1:0-11788 GCA_964242065.1 uncultured Terriglobus sp.
CATGCATGCTGTACATCCTGCCGCTGGAAAAGTCGAACAGGGTTTCGTTGCCAAGGATCGAGCCCAACGTGAAGTACGAGACCACGGACGCAATCAACGAAGGCAGCAGCGCTTCATGCGCCAGGTCGTCCTTGTAGGGCATTTCCAGCGCGAACACCACGCCGGTGAGAGGTGCCCGGAACACGGCAGACATGCCCGCGGCGGCACCGCAGATGAGCATAATGCGTCGGTCCCGCTCCGTAAGTGCCATGCGGCCGATGCGTCGCAGGCGCGTCCACAGCCACGAACCCAGCGCGGCACCGCCGTAGATGCTGGGCCCCTCCAGCGCGGCACTGCCACCGAAGCCCACGGTGGCCACCGCGGCCAGCAGCTTGGCCGGGAACGGCCGCATGGCGATGGCACCGTCGCGTTCGTGGTACGACTGGATCACTTCTTCGGTGGAGTGCTGGTTCGGGTTGGGCGTAAAGTACTGCATCAGCGCGCCGGCCAGCGCACACCCCGCCGCAATGCCCGGCACCATGGCCCAGTGGTGTGCAAGGTAGAACGCCAGCACGCGCGGCCACATCCTGCGCATGATCACGTCTGCCACGGCGGTGATCGCGAGGCCCGCAATCAGACCGATGAGCGGGGCAATAATCAGCCATTTGTGAAGATTTCGGGTGTAAGTGGCACCCATGTCTTCCCGCACCTTGGGGCCAAAGCGGCGGACCAGTGGGTAGTCCTGCAGCCGCAACGATCGAATGACTTGCCTCATGAACTCTTTCTTTTGCTTTGCCGGTGGAGGTCTCTTAGCGCGGTGAAAGGCCGGCACGGCTCGCTTCAGACCTCTCGCCCTTATGCTACGGGAAGCATGCGGCGGCAGGGCGCAGGTGCGACACGGGTAGCGGCATTCGGCGGCTGTTCCGGCTGGGAATCCGCTATGCTTTTCTTCAGTGAACCCTCAGCGTAAGCGCAGGTGGTATTCGCTTGGCACGGCGGCTCTTCTGCTGGTGGCGCTAGGCGTGCTGCTGTTCCTGCGGTTCCATGCGCCGCCGGAAGTAGCGCGGCTGCTGCCGGAGTCAGACGCCATCCTGTACCTCAACCTGAAGCCGGCGCGCGCGGCCACCCACTTTGACCAGCAGCCCGCGCAGCTTTCACCGGAGTACGCCAGCTTTATTGCCGCCACCGGCTTTCGCTGGGACCGCGACCTGGATCGCGTCGCCGTGTCCGTGCACCGCATGCCCGATCGCAATGGGCCGAATGGGCCGGCCGGGTACACAGGCGTGCTGGAAGGCCGCTTCGATGGCGAAAAGCTGAGCAATTATCTGCGCGGAAACAGTACTGCGCACGAGAGCTACGCAGGTCACGACATCTTCACAATTCCCGGCAACGAAGGCCGCGTCATCCGTGTGAGCACGCTTGGCTATGACATGGTCACCGCCAGCAACATGCCTGCGCCGGAGCAGATCCACTCTGTGATTGACCGCTACGCCGCTGGGGCGTCGCCGTTTTCCGGCTCGTCGCTGCTGTCGTTGCGCTACCGGCAGGTGCCGTATTTTGCGCTGGCGTGGGGCATTGGGCACGTGGGCCTGCCGTTCAGCGACCGTGGCAACATTCAGGTGTTCGGCGTAACACTGCCGCTGGCAGAGGATACTGACCTGATTGCCTCCGCCAGCTTCCGCGGCAGCCTGCACCTGCGTGTGGAAGAACTGGCGACCACCGAAGCGGATGCGGCGCAAACCGCCACCAATCTCCGCACCATCCTCAACCTGGTACGCGGCTTTATGCCGGGCACCGGCACACCGCAGGACCAGGCACTGCACCAGGCGCTGCAGTCCATGGAGGTGGAGCAACGTGAGAGCACCGTGGTGGTCACGGGCAATCTTTCGCCCGCGCTATTGCAGGGTCCGCCTCACCCCTGACGAACGCTCCGATACAGTGTTGGCATGTCCTGCCTGCCTTTGCGCGCTTTTCTCGCTGTCTGCCTGCTGACCACCGTCGCCCACGGTCAGAGTCGTTCCCCGGCTGAGCGTGTCAATCCACTGGTGGGCACAGCCAATGAGGGCAATACGTTTCCCGGGGTTGGCGTACCATTCGGCATGACGGCGTGGACCCCGGCCACCGCCTCCACCGAAAAGAAGGGCGTGATCCCCTACATTTACAAGGCGGGCCGGATTGTAGGCTTTCGTGGCTCGCACTTCCTTTCCGGTTCCGCCACGCAGGACTACGGCAGCTTTCAGGTGCTAGCCGGCAGCGGCACGTTTCTGCACGATGAAGCTGCCAAGGGCTTTGCCTTCTCGCATGCCGAGGAGCAATCCCATCCCTATCGCTATGACGTGGTACTGCAAGCCGCAAAGGTGCGCGCCAGCGCGGCCGCGACTGCCCGCTGCGGCATGCTGAGCTTCACGTTCCAAGAGGCAGGACCAGGCTGGGCGCAGGTGCAGAACCTGGCGCGGGGCGGCGACGGTACGCTGTCCGTGGACGCCGCGCACCGCGAGATTACGGGCATAAACCCCGTTCGTCGCATCTACCTGGGCAACGGCAAGCTCGCAGGCTTCAACGGCTACGTGGTGGTGCAGTTTGACCACGACTTCAGAGCGGGCGAAGCGTGGAAGAGCAACGGCATAGGCGCAGGCGCGCCGCTTTCCATGGGTGCGGAAGAGGCCCTCCATCGCAGCGGCAAACCCGTAGAGTTCGAGCCGTCCGGCGTCGCGATCGCCTTTACGGTGAAACAGGGCGAGACGATTCATGCACGCATCGGTACGTCGTTTGTGTCGATCGACGAGGCTCGCCGCAACCTGACGGCAGAGATGCCGGGCTGGGATGCTGCCGCAGTCGAGCGCCAATCGCACGCTGCATGGGATCGCGAGCTCGGCCGCATCACCCTGGACGGCCCGGAGACGGACCAGCGCGTCTTCTACACGTCGCTGTACCACGCCTTTCAATTGCCGCGGGTGGTCAGCGACGTAAGCGGTACGCGGCCGAAGTTTGCCAGCGGCGCACCGGTGCAGGGTGCTGGAGACTACTACGACGACTTTTCCGCTTGGGACACGTTCCGGGCGCTGCACCCGCTTCTGACCATCCTCGACCCGGAGCGCGACGCCGCGATGATCCGCTCCCTGATTACGAAGGGCGAAGAAGGCGGCTTTCTGCCCATCTTTCCCGCCTGGAGCAGCTACACGTCTGAGATGATCGGCGATCACACCACAGCGATCATTGGTGACGCGTATCTCAAGGGCATCCAGGGCTTTGACATTGCGCGGGCCTACACGCTGATGCGGCGCAACGCCTTTGACCAGCCGGCTACGCAGGAGGAGTACAAGGATGGTCGGGGCCGCCGCGCTCTGAACGACTACCTGAAGCTTGGCTACATCCCGCTTGAAAACGGTGTGCCTGACGCCTTCCACCAGAAGGAGCAGGTGTCTCGCACGCTGGAGTACGCCTACGACGACTTTGTGCTGGCACGCGTGGCGCAGTCGCTGGGACACGCAGAAGACGCAGCGACGCTTGCCAAGCGGGCGGGCAACTACTGCAACGTAATCGATCCGGAGACGAAGTTCGCGCGCGGACGCCATGCCGACGGCATCTGGGTGATACCGTTCGATCCAGGCAAACCGGCCAGCTACATTACGGAGGGGCTGCCATACCAATACACGTTTTTTGTGCCGCAGGACTTGCGCGGACTGATCGCCATGGAAGGCGGCAGACAGGCATTTACGTCGCGTTTGGACGAGCTGTTTGCGAAGGGTTACTACGACCACGGCAATGAGCCGAGCCATGCCATCACCTACCTGTACGACTATGCGGGCGAGGCCTGGAAGACGCAGCAACACGTCGCAGACATCCGCGCGAAATGGTACCTGGACAAGCCGGATGGGCTCGCCGGCAATGATGATGCCGGGCAAATGTCGGCGTGGTACGTTTTCAGCGCGCTCGGCTTCTACCCGGTGACACCCGGCACGCCGGCCTATGAGATTGGCACGCCACTCCTGCCTTCCGCGACGCTGCATCTATCGGGCGGCCGGCAGTTCCGCATCCACGCCCAGGGGGTCAGCCCGGCAAACCGTTACATCCAGTCCGCCACGCTGAACGGCAAGCCACTGCAGCGCTTTTGGATTCGGCATGCAGAGATCCTGGCCGGCGGCGAACTCGTCTTTCGCATGGGACCGGAGCCGAACCGGGCGTGGCCGCAAAGCGGTGACCTCCCGGACACCGTGCAGTAGACACAACGTCAACGCCTCCACTGGACCGCCGAGAAATCCTTTGACTTGTGCCATCCCCCAGGCTAAGCTTCCAGTAGGCGAAGAAATGGCGAAACAAGCATCAAGCGATGAGCTCTTTCCCATCCTGCAAACGCAGCGAATCACCGCGCTTGGCCGCATGGCGCAGGAGAGCGAGCAGGTGGGTGCAGGGCACGATGTGGAGTTTCGCTCGCTCGCCGTCCGGTCGATCCTGAACCGGTCTGTGTCCAAGCGGCTGAAGTGGATGGCGTGGTCCATCAATCCGTACCGGGGATGCGAGTTTGCCTGCCGCTATTGCTACGCCCGCTATACTCACGAATTCCTGGCACCCGCCGAACCGGAACCGGCCCGTGGCGTGCTGGGCGACGCCGAACGCGTGGAAGACCGCTTTCCGCTCGGCCTGCGCGATCCGGAAGCGTTTGAGAAGCGCATCTTCGTGAAGGAAAATGCGGCATGGCTGCTGGAGCAGGATCTGCGCCGTCTCTCCCGGCAGGGCCGAGCGGAAGACGAAATCGCGCTGGGTACCGCAACCGATCCCTGGCAGCCCATTGAGCGCCGCACTCGCACCACCCGCAGCCTGCTGGAAGTGATGGTGCGACATAACGGTATCCGCCTCGGCGTGGTCACCAAGTCCACGCTGATCGAACGCGACATCGACCTCCTCCAGGAAATCCACCGGCGCGGCACGCTGGTGGTCCACATCACAATCACCACGCCGGACGCGGACCTGGCCCGCAAGCTGGAACCGCGCGCGCCGCGTCCTGACTTGCGACTGCGCACCGTGCGCCGCCTGCGCGAGGCGGGGCTGCGCGTCGGCATCCTCAACTCGCCACTGCTGCCCGGCATCACGGATTCGGCGGAGTCGATCGACAGCATGGCCGCGCTCGCGAAGGAGGCAGACGCAAGCTTCTTCGCAGCCATGCCGCTGTTCCTGAAACCTTGCTCGCGGCCGACGTACTTCGACTTCGTGCGCGAGCACTTCCCACACCTGCAGGTGCTCTACGCCGAGAAGTTCCGCGATATGGATTTCGCAGCGCGGCCCTACCGTCTGCGGCTGGAGGCCCTGGTGAGAGCAAGCTGTGCCCGGCACGGCCTGTGTGAGCGGTTGACGGACAACCTGCTGACGCGCGACGCCGGCGACGAGAGGAAGGGACCCGGGTCGGCGGCTGTGCCGGCAGCACAGGGCCGGCTGTTTGGCTGAGCCGCGCAGCCGCGTTCGGTAGAGTAGAGGGGTATGCCAGACCACGCAAAACGCGCCCTTGTCACCGGCGGTGCCGGCCTCATCGGATCCCATCTGACGGACTTGCTGATCCGCGAGGGCTGGACCGTCCGCATCCTTGACAACCTGGAGCCGAACACACACAAGCAGGGCAAGCCCGCATGGGTCAACCCGCAGGCCGAGTTCTGCCAGGGAGAGGTGCAGGACTACAACACGATGCGAGCGGCGCTGCAAGACATTGACGTCGTGTTCCACCAGGCCGCCTACGGCGGTTATATGCCGGAGATGGCAAAGTACGTTCTGGTCAACAGCTTTGGCACGGCACAGATGCTGGAGATCATCCGCGACGAGAACCTGCCGGTGAAGAAGGTGGTGGTCGCCAGTTCCCAGGTGGCCTACAGTGAAGGCGCGGCGCGCTGCCCGGAGCATGGCAACGTGGTGCCGAAGCTGCGGCCGGTGGAGCAGCTTCGCGCAGGTGACTTCTCCGTGCATTGCCCCATCTGCGGTAAGGTAACCACTTCCATCGCCACACCGGAAAGCACGCCCGGCGGTGGCGAAACGGTGTACGGGATCACCAAGGTGGACCAGGAGCGGCTGGTGCTGCTGTGGGGCAAGCAAACCGGCGTGCCCACGGTTGCGCTGCGTTACTCCTGCACCTACGGTCCACGGCAGTCGCTGTTCAATCCGTACACCGGCGTCATCGCCATCTTCTGCACACGGCTGCTCAACGATCAGCCGCCGGTGGTCTACGAGGACGGCGAGCAGACGCGTGACCTGTGCTTTGTGGAAGACATCGCGCGCGCCAACCTGCTTGTGGCCACCACGGACAAGCTCGACGGCCTGCCGGTAAACGTGGGCAGTGGTCAGGCCACCAGCGTGAACGGGCTGGCAAAAATCATCGCGGACAAGCTCGGCAGAGACATCCTGCCGCTGGCTCGCGGCGAGTTCCGACCAGGCGAGATCCGTTCGCTCATATCGGACACATCGCGCATCCGGAGCATCGGCTACAAGCCCTCAGTGTCCATCGAAGAAGGAATTGGCCGCTACATCGATTGGATCAACACGCAGGGCCCGGTGAAAGACTATTTCGCCGAGATCGAAGCCGGGCTGCGGGCGAAGGGCATCGTGCAGAGCGTCAAAGGCTAACGTGGGTTGTCTTCCGACGGAATCGGGTGCCCCACGTCTCGATTTTAAGACGTGGGATCTAAAAATCGCAGGCAGTTAGGAATCCCATGTCTCAGAATCCAGACATGGGGAACCCTAGCTGTTATGCGCGAAGCATCGGTGCCACCTTTGCTCCCAGCAACTCCGTCGAATGCAGCAAACGGTCATGCTGCAGTGCCGCCACCGACATCTGAAAGCCCACTTGGTCGATGCCGCCCAGGGAGTCGCTCATGCGCTTCACCTTGGATGCGACCGTCTCCGGCGAGCCGACCATCAGCGCACCGGTCGGCCCCAGCAGCGCGTCGAACTGCCTGCGTGTCACCGGCGGCCAGCCGCGCTCCTTACCGATCTTGGTGAATGCGGCAGCGTAGCCGGGGAAGAAGTCGTCCGCTGCCTGCTCGTCCGTGTCTGCCGCGTAGCCGAGCGCGTGGATGCCCACCTTCAAATCCTCTGCTTTGTGCCCGGCACGTTCGCCTGCCTTGCGGTAGAGCTCGATCAACGGGCGAAAGCGATGCGGTTCGCCGCCGATGATGGCAACCATCAGCGGCAGGCCAAGCATGCCCGCGCGTGCGAAAGAAGCGGGCGTGCCGCCTACGCCGAGCCAGATGGGCATCTCTGCCTGCACGGGACGCGGATAGACACCCTGGCCGTTCAGCGCGGCGCGATGTTTGCCGCTCCAGGTGACATGGTTCGATTCCCGCAGCTTGAGCAAGAGGTCGAGCTTCTCGGCAAACAGGTCGTCATAGTCTTCCAGCTTCAGGCCGAAGAGCGGGAACGACTCGATGAACGACCCGCGGCCCACGATCATCTCCGCGCGGCCGCCGCTGAGGAGGTCCAAGGTGCTGAACTCCTGAAAGACGCGCACGGGATCGGCTGCGCTCAGCACGGTGACGGCGCTGCTGAGCCGTATGTTCTTTGTGCGTGCGGCTGCCGCCGCTAGGATCACTGCCGGTGCGGAATCAAGATACTCTTCGCGGTGGTGCTCGCCAAGGCCGAACACATCCAGGCCCACCTGATCTGCAAGCTCGATTTCCTCCAGCAGGTGCGCCATGCGCTCCACCGCGGGGATGGTTGCGCCGGTTTGTGGATCCGGAACCAGCGCGGCGAAACTGTCAATACCGATTTTCATGGGTGTTGGATGAGATGCTCCCCAAAAGGTTTCACGTCGAAGTATTGCCACTTCTTCTTCATTCCAACTTATTCATGTCGTCATCCTGAGCGGAGCGCTGCGCAGTCGAAGGCCCGCTGTTTTCCCGGAGCAGCAATGCCGTCCGAAAGGAAAACAGGTCCTTCGACTACGCACTGCGTGCTTCGCTCAGGCTGACAATCTGCCTAAGTGCTCAAGAAGCTGGCAATCGGGTACTCTCGGGTGAGCACCTCATAGGAGAGCAGCAACGGCATGGCGACGGAAGCAAACGGCATCAAGCGGTACGGTTTTGAAGGTGGCAAAGGGCAGGGCGGGTCGCACATGCCGTTCTCTCGCGCAGTCGAGGCGAACGGGTGGCTGTACGTGTCCGGCCAGGTGCCCATGGTGAATGGCGAAGTGATAGAAGGCAACGTGATCACGCAGTCACACCAGGCAATCAAGAACGTGCTCGCCATTCTGACGGAAGCCGGGTACGGCGTGGAGCATGTGGTGCGCTGTGGTGTGTGGCTGGATGATGCGCGCGACTTTGCCGCATTCAATGGCGTTTTTCGGCAATATTTCGGCGAGCATGCGCCGGCGCGCGCCTGCGTGGAATCGCGCATGGTGGTTGATTGCAAGGTGGAAGTGGACTGCGTGGCGTACCGCGCACCACAGAGTTAGTCCTCATGGCTCGAGCAGACCTCCTGATTCGCGGTGTCTCAGTGGCGGACGGTAGCGGTGGGCCATTATTCACGGGGGATGTTGCCGTGCTCGACGGCCTGATCCTTTCCGTGGCTGGAAACGAAGCCATTACCGCAAAGCACGAGATCGACGGACGCGATCTGGTGCTGGCACCCGGTTTTATCGACGTGCACACGCACGACGATTTGGCTGTGTTGAAACAGCCCGCCATGCTGCCCAAGCTGTCGCAGGGTGTGACAACGGTGGTCACCGGCAATTGCGGCATCAGCGCCGCGCCAGTCGCACCCGGCAACCCGCTGCCGGACCCGATGAACCTTCTGGGCGATCCGGAAGACTTCCGCTACAACACCTTCTCCGACTATGTTGCAGCAGTGAACAACGTCCGGCCGGCCGTGAATGTTGCTGCGCTGGTGGGCCACACGGCATTGCGCAGCAACCACATGGACCAGCTTGACCGTGCTGCAACCAAAGCTGAAGTCGCATCCATGCGCGCGCAGTTGGAAGCAGCGCTTGCAGGTGGCGCACTGGGCCTGAGCACGGGACTTGCGTACCTGTCGGCCATCTCCGCAACGACAGATGAGGTGATCGCACTGGCGGAGCCGCTGCGCAGCGCGGGTGGCATTTACACGACGCACATGCGCAGCGAAACGGAGGCAATCCGCGAGGCCATGGATGAGGCATTCCGCATCGGCCGCGTGTGGAGCGTGCCCGTGATTGTCTCGCACCTGAAGTGCGCGGGCGTGGCCAACTGGGGCCGCAGCGAAGAGGTGCTTGCAGCCATGCAAGCGGCGCGAGAACTGCAGCCGGTCGGGTTCGACTGCTACCCGTATGCTGCGGGCTCAAGCACGCTGGACCTCCGGCAGATCGACCCGCGCGTGAAGGTCACGATCACGTGGTGCACACCACATCCTGAGATGGCCGGCAAAACAGTGGCAGAGATCGCGGAGCTGTGGGCCGTGGACCAGTTGGAGGCGGGCCGTCGCCTGCAACCTGCAGGCGCGATTTATCACAGCATTTCCGAGACAGACATGCGCCGTGTCCTTGCGCACCCAGCGACCATGATCGGCTCAGACGGGCTGCCCTGCGACCCCATGCCGCACCCTCGACTATGGGGCACGTTTCCGCGCGTGCTGGGCCGCTACTGCCGCGAGGAAGGCCTCTTCCCGCTGCAAGAGGCCGTGCACAAGATGACCGGCATGCCCGCACGGCGCTTTCAGTTGGAAGGCAGGGGACTGATCCGAGAGGGGTATGCGGCAGACCTCGTGCTGTTCGACGCCGCAAGCATTCAGGACTGCGCGACCTTTACGGATTCCGCGCAGCCGTCTACTGGTATCCGTGGCGTTTGGCTGAACGGGGTGCAGTCCTATGCCGCTGCTGGTGCAACCGGGCAGCGTGCGGGGCGATTCCTGCCGCGCGGCAAACAGTCCGCGTTTACCGTTGGAACGACGCCGTTCTAGTGCCAGCCGCGCGTCGTTTGCAAGGCTGCTTCGCGAACGGTAAAGCGTGTAGACAAGAAGCCTCGCAACGGTGAAGCGCGGGAGGAAAAGCTTGCGGGTGGTGACAATTTCGGAAGGGCATGGCTCCAGCCATCCTTAACAAATCTGAACGGGTGAGGGCTTTAGCTCCTGAGGTCAGCTCTCGTAAGGGAACCTAGACGGTGGAAGTCATGCCCTCCCTGAAAGAATGAGCTTTCCGGCTTCACCGGCAATGCCTCATGCTGGATGCTGTATCTCTCACGCGGACGGAGGTTTTCTGGATCCTCATAGTCTTACCCTCCTACTGCTGGCGCTTGGGTCCGTCGCTGCGTTGATCTTGCTCATTACCACGGCCAGGCTGAACCCATTCGTCACGCTCATGCTGGTGTCGCTGGCGCTTGGGTTGTGCAGCGGCATGCCTGCTGGTGCAGTGGTCAAGTCGTTTGAGACGGGCGCGGGGAACACGCTGGGCCACATCGCCATTGTCGTCGGCCTGGGCACCATGCTTGGCAAGATGATGGCGGAGTCGGGCGCGGCGGAACAGATCGCAACCACGGTCATCCGCTGGTTCGGCCCCGCAAATATTCATTGGTCCATGATGCTGATCGGCCTGGTGGTCGGGCTGCCCGCGTTCTTTGAAGTGGGCTTTGTGCTGCTGGTGCCCATTGCCTACACCGCGGCGCGTGAGACCAAGCGGCATCCGCTTGAGGTCGGTCTGCCCATGCTGGCGGCGCTTTCGGTCGATCACGGTCTGGTGCCGCCGCATCCAGCGGCCATGCTGGCCATCAACATCTACCATGGCGACGTGGGCCGCACGCTGCTGTACGCGCTACTCATCGGCATCCCGTGCGCGGTGCTGGCCGGTCCGCTGTACACGCGATGGCTCATGCCGCGGCTGCGGCTCACGGGCAGCAATCCGCTGGCGGCAGAACTGAGCCACCACGATCCCACCCGCAAGACGCCGTCGTTCACCGTGTCCATCGGCACCATCCTGCTGCCGGTCGTCCTGATGATGCTGGGCAGCCTGGCACAGACTACGCTGCTGGGCCGTGGCGGCGCGCTGGGCAGCGTGGGTGCTGTGATGGTCGGAATCGGCAACGATGATGTGGCCCTGCTGGTCGGCGTCCTCGTCAGCTTCTGGACGCTCGGTATGCAGCGCGGCTTTTCGCGCGAAACCATCTCGCAGTGGAGCACACAGTGCCTGGCGCCCACGGCCGCTATCACCCTGCTGGTGGGCGCGGGCGGCGGCTTTGGCCGTGTGCTGATCGACGGCGGCGTGGCGCGCGTGCTGGTCAACCTGGCCACGGGCATGCACGTGAATGTGCTGCTGTTCGCGTGGGGTCTGGCAGCGCTGCTGCGGCTTGCCACCGGCTCGGCGACCGTGGCGATGACCACGGCGGCGGGAATCGCCGCGCCTATCGCACTCGCCACACCGCACACCAATCCTGCGCTGCTGGCCATCGCCACAGGTGCGGGTTCGCTCATCTGGTCGCACGTAAACGACGGCGGCTTCTGGCTGGTGAAGGAGTACTTTCACCTGTCCGTACCGGAGACGTTCAAGAGCTGGTCGGTCACGGAAACGATTATCTCGGTGTGCGGACTGCTGTTCTGCCTTGGGCTCGCACTGCTGTAGGGAACGAGTACTTCACTCGCACGCGGTTGGTAAGCAGTGGGTGCCCCATGTCTCGCAGAGACATGGGATTGTACGAACCGCGAGATCGAATTCCCTCGTCTCAGAAGCGAGACCCTTCGATGAACTCAGGGCAGGCTGTGGGGCACCCTTGTCAGCCCCCTGCTCAGCCTCGTGCAACAAACATCCCGTTGTCATCCTGAGCGAAGCGAAGGATGACGGGCTACACAGAAGCGAGTTCCAGCGGCGCGT
>CAXTBQ010000065.1:11798-19508 GCA_964242065.1 uncultured Terriglobus sp.
ATCCTGAGCGAAGCGAAGGATCCCGACGCACTCAGCACCTGCAAAGGTGCTTGAGGCTTTCTCGCCAGAAACCCAAAGGAGTTGTGCTACCCGCAAATGCCTCCGGATCCTTCGCTCCGCTCAGGATGACGGGCTACACAGAAGCGAGTTCCAGCGGCGCGTGCCGCCCGCGTGCGGTAACGCTCTCCACGCCCGTGACCTTGCCACCCTCCACCACGATGCAGTGCGTGAAATTGTTCACGGTCGTGCAGACGTGCTTCGGCACAAGATGCAGCAGCGTGCCGAGTGGCAGGAACTGCTTAAGCTCTACCGGCAGGTGTTCCTCACTCGGCTTGAGCGGGATGGCGTCCGGCGTTTCAAGCAGCAGCCCGCTGGGCACACCAGAGTCCACCGAGAGCGCCTTGTGCCCGGCGTCGAGCGTGACCACGCCAGGCTTGGGGCGGCTCATCACGCGGCTCAGCACGACTGCAGCAGGCCGGTAGCCATAGCTTTGCGGCAGGCGCGACAGGCTGGCTGTGTCGCTGTACACCACCGTGCCGGGCGAAATGCTGTGGTGGAAAGAAGCGTTGCGAAACGGCTTAAACGCCAGTGCGCAAGGAAAGGTCATCGTGCCTGAGGTGATGACCTCGGCAACCGGCAGACCTGCCGTATTCAGTGCCTCTACTAGTGCAAGCAGGCGGCGGTAACCGGCATGCGCCCGGGCGCAGCGTTCGTCCCTGTTCTCGTCGGAGATGTGGCCATCGTAATAGTGCAGACCGGCAAAGGTGCAGCCCGCATTCACGATGGCTTTCGCCAGGGCGATAGCACCTGCCGCATCGTCCTGGTCCACGCCGGTGCGGTCCATGCCGGGGTTCACATCGATGAACAGATGAAAGCCTGAACCCTGCCAGCCCACAACGTGCTCCGCCGACTCAACCAGCGCAGACACCTTTACCGCAGGATTCGCTACCGCAATCGCGATCACTCGCTGCACCGCCGGGCCGACCAGTGACATGGAAACCACGACATCCCGTAGGCCGGACGCGCAGGCCGTCTCAAATTCCAGCGGCGTGGCGCACTTGGCCTGCGTCACGCCCTCTTCCACCATGATGCGGAGAGCGAACGCGGCCTTCACCGTTTTCAGGTGCGGACGCCAGCGGCTTGCATCGCCGCTGACCAGCTTCAACGTGGCGCGCACGTTCTGGCGGATGGCCTCAGGATAGATAGCTAACGCAGGCGTCAGCAGATTTGGCGGCAAGTCTGCCGCGTACCATGACGCGTCCTGCCAGGCGGGTGTGCTCATGGGACTCCTCAGACGTTGAACTTGAAGAACAGGATGTCGCCATCCTTGACCACGTATTCCTTGCCTTCAGAGCGCAGCAGGCCCTTTTCTTTCACCGCCTGCTCACTGCCCAGCGCGAAAAGGTCCGCAGAGGCATAGGTGTCGGCCTTGATAAACCCGCGTTCGAAATCGGAGTGGATGACGCCTGCCGCGCCCGGTGCCTTGGTGCCCTTGCGGATGGTCCACGCGCGCACTTCCTGCACGCCCGCGGTGAAGTATGTGATGAGTCCCAACAGGCGGTAGGCCGCGTGGATCAGGCGGTTCAGTCCCGGTTCGCTCAGTCCCATGTCGCTCAGAAACTCGTCGCGTTCCTGTGGTTCCAGCTGCGAGATTTCAGCCTCCAGCGCGCCGCAGATTATGACCATCTCGCTGCCTTCTTCGGCGGCCCGCTTTTCCACCGCTGCGGTGTACTCGTTGCCGCCTTTCAGCGCGGCTTCGTCCACATTGGCGACGTAGAGTGTGGGCTTCATGGTGATCAGGAACAGGTCGCGCGTCAGCGGGCGCTCCTCGTCGGTCAACTCGATGGCGCGTGCGGGTTTGCCCGCGTTCATGCCTTCGCGCAGCTTGCCCAGCGCGCTGAACTCGTTCTTGATCTTGCTGTCCTGCGACGTACGCGCCAGCTTCTGTGCCTTCTCGTAACGCCGCTCGACGGTGTCCAGATCGGCCAGCAACAACTCGGTGTTGATCACGTCGATGTCGGAAAGCGGATCGACCTTGCCTGCGACGTGGATGACCTCCGGGTCAGCGAAGCAGCGCACAATGTGCAACGTGGCGTCGGTGGAGCGGATGTTCGCCAGGAACTGGTTGCCAAGACCTTCACCCTTGCTGGCGCCCGCGACCAGGCCAGCGATGTCCACAAACTCAATGGTCGTGGGCACGATGCTCTTCGGCTCGACGATGGTGACGATCTTGTCCAGCCGCTCGTCCGGCACGGTCACGATGCCGACATTCGGGTCGATGGTGCAGAAGGGGTAGTTTGCAGCCACTGCCTCGACCGCGGTCAGTGCGCTGAAGATGGTGCTCTTGCCCACATTGGGCAGGCCTACGATGCCGACGTTCAATGCCATACCTTTCCATTGTCGCAGCACCGGGTAGCGGGTATAACGGACGTGTAAACCCATACAAGGCAGAACGCAGAGTGCGCAGAGCTTTGCGCAGAGGGCGCGGAGTCTCCGCGACCCTCTGTGTGGTACCTCGGTGTCCCCTGCGTTCCAAAGAGGAGTTGCGATGGACCGTCGAACTTTCCTGCAAGGCACCGGCGCGCTGGCCGGTCTAGGCATGCTGAACGGCTGCGCAAAGCACGCGACCCTTGCAGTCAACGCCGCCGCGGGTGCGCCCACGCTGCCGTTCTATGACATGCCCGGTCCGATCGTACCGATTCGTGCGGACCTGGATCGCATCTTCCGCATTACCGTGTGCCTGCGTCCGTTTCGCGCAACAGGCCCACGCTTCGACGTGGAGAAGGTGGGCACAAAAACAGTAGTGATGAACTATGGCCACGGCGGCAGCGGCTGGTCGCTCTCGTGGGGATCGGCGGATTTCGCCGTGCGCAAGGCCATGCAGGCGCTGCCCGGCGAGCGTGAGATTGCCATCATCGGCGCGGGTGCGCTCGGCCTTACTGCCGCGCTCACGGCGCAGCGCATGGGCTACAACGTGACCATCTACGCCAAGGAGCGGCCACCGTATGTGCGCTCCGCACGCGCCACCGGATCGTGGACGCCGGACTCCCGCGTTGCCCTGGAGAGCGCCGTCACATCCGACTTCAGCGCTGCCTGGGAGGCGATGGCCCGCACCAGCTTCGGCATGTACCAGAGCTACCTGGGCACCGCCGGCTCACCCATCGAGTGGACGGATCGCTACACGCTCTCCGACGATCCGCCGCCATCGGCCAACAGCCCGCGCGTGAACGCAGCCGGAGACACGGAAACGCGGCACGACTTCATCCACCTGAACAGCCGCATCGCAGACCTGACGCCGCGACCGCAGATGATGCCCGCCGGATCGACGCCTTTTCCGACGAAGTATGTGCGGCGGTCCACGTCGCTCAGCTTCAACGTCGCCGGCTACTCCAAGCAGTTGCTGCAGGAGTTCCAAATCGCGGGTGGGCGCATCGAAACGCGCGAGTTCAACACGCCCGCCGACCTTGGCGCACTGCCGCAAAGGCTTATCGTTTGCTGCACCGGCTACGGCTCACGCGCGCTCTGGTCTGACGAAAGCATTGTGCCGGTGCGCGGCCAGATTGCATGGCTCATCCCACAGGAAGGCGCAACCTACGGCATCAACTATCGCGGGCTGAACGTGCTGGCACGGCGCGACGGCATCGTCATCCAACCCGCTAGCGACCGCGGCGAAGAAGAAGGCTGGAACGACACGAATGAGCAGCCTGACCGCGCCGCTGCCGAAGCCGGTGTAAAGGTGCTGCAGGAGCTGTATGCGCGCATGACTCCAGGCAGGAAGAGCAATGCATCGCTTTGACCCTTTTCCCGTTCACTAATTAAGCTCGTGCCACCCTTTACGATTGTCATCCCGACCGGAGCACGCAGTGCGTGGTGGAGGGACCTGCTTTCTTTCAATTTCTGGTGCGGCCCCGTCCAAACAGCAGGTCCCTCCACTACGCTTCGCTCCGGTCGGGATGACAAGGGTGGGTTGATGGCGTGGTTTGCACTCAGGGCGTGCCTGAACTTGACCAGGATGAACTGTGGCGGCCAGGCGATGCGGAGGTTGCGTCCAACCCGGTAGAGGTCTCAATGAAGCGTTCGCTTTTTCCGCTGCTGCTGATGATTGTGCTTCCGCCATGCGAGGGCGTAAGCGCCGTTTGTTCCGCCCAACAGCCTGCGCGTCCGGGCTGCACGCTTGACTTCCAGGACCACTACCGCTGCAACCGTTCCGCTTTTCAACAGCGTCTGGCAGCCGCGCACACGGTTCGCGTGGACACGGATCGATTGGACCTGTTTGCCTCGCGCCGTACGCAGGAAATGCTGGAGAAGCTGGGCAAGACAGTTGTACCAGCGAAGCAGCGACCAAGGCTGGTATTTGATCTTGCGCCCGTCGATCGCACGGGCAGGGTGGAGCTGAGCCCGGCAGACGTGGCTCTGGCAACACTCACGGTGTACGACACGTCGCTGGGCGACGGCCCGCGTTCGCGCATCTGGGTGGAGACGCTGGACGGTCAGCCGGACCGTCCGTGGCCCTCCATTGTCGTCGATCTCCTGCGTAAATTTCAGAAGGATGCGCTTACCGACTGACGCTACGTGGCGTCATAGTTGCGTTACCCGGAAGCACAGAGGAGATCGTATGAAGCGGTTCGTTTTAGCAGCAGCACTGTCTTTGCCATGTAGTTTGACCCTCACCATGCACGCACAGCCTGGCCGTGGCGCGGACCTGCCCAGCCCGGGCCGCAAAGCAGACGTGACTGTGGGCAAAGCGCAGATCAGTGTGGATTACGGCGCGCCCAGCCTACGCGGCCGCAAGGCTCTGGACGGTGAACTGATGCCCTACAACACGTGGTGGCGCACAGGCGCCAACGAGGCTACGGCCTTTGAGACAACGGGCGATGTAAACGTGGGCAACCTGCACGTTCCCGCCGGCAAGTACACGCTGGTCACCCTGCCCGGTGAAGGCCAATGGCAGCTCGTCATCTGCAAGCACACCGGCCAGTGGGGCACGGAACGCTTCGAGGCCGACGACCTGGGCAAGGTGCCCATGATGAAAGCCGCGCTCACCGCGCCGCAGGAAGTCATGTCGATTGATTTCGAGAAGACCACCGGCAAGAGCACGCAGATGCACATCAAGTGGGAAACCACCGATGTGTGGGTGCCCATTACTACGACTGTGAGCGCCAGCTTCCGCACCAACCCGCCCCGTCAAGGACACATGCAGCCGTTGACCGCGTCACGGTAGCCGGAAAGTGGGTGCCCATGTCTCGCGTCTGAGACGTGGGTCTTCGTACTGCCACTCCCTCTGGGCGCGAGAGTGAGAATCCCATGTCTCTGCGAGACATGGGATTCCCTTGTTGCGAGATACTCTCGTAGAACTGAACGAGGGACCGCGATGGATCTGCAACGGATGCAAGAGGCGCTTCGGAACGCGAAGCTCGATGGCTGGCTGTTCTATGACCACCATGTGCGCGATTCGTTGGCCTACCGCATCCTGGGCCTTGATCCGCACGCACACATCACGCGTCGCTGGTTCTACTTCATCCCTGCAACGGGCGAGCCACGCAAGCTGAACCATCGCATCGAGGCTGGCAAGCTGGACACCTTGCCCGGCGAGCGCACGCTGTACAGCACGTGGCAGGAGATGGAGGCGGCGCTCGAAACCATGCTCCAGGGTGCAACGCGGCTGGCAATGCAGTACTCGCCACGCAACGCCGTCATGTACGTGTCCATGATCGATGCCGGAACGGCAGAGGTACTCCGCGAGATGGGTAAGGAACTCGTTTCATCCGCTGACCTGGTTAGCGAGTTTGAAGCAGTGCTCACACAGCGGCAGGTGGAGTCGCACTACATCGCTCAGAAGAAGATTGATCGCATCCTGAACGATGCATGGAGCGAGATGGGCTCTCTCGCGCGCGGCGACCGCGGCACAGACGAGTTCGCGATGGTGCAGTGGCTGCAGAACGAATTGAGCAAAGAGGGCCTGGTGTGGGAGCACGGCCCAAACGTCAGCGTGGGCGCGAACGCGGCGGACTCACACTACGAGCCGGTGGCCGAGCGCTCCGCAAAGATCGAGCGGGGCAGTTTTATCCTGGTGGACATCTGGGGCAAGCTCAAGGACGATCCCGCCGCGGTCTGGTACGACATCACCTGGACGGGCGTGGTGGATCGCGACCCGACGGAGTTGGAAGGCCGCGTCTTCAAGACCGTCACCGACGCTCGGGACGCAGCCATTCGCCTCGTGCAGAGTCGCTTCGCAGACAACCTGCCGATCGCCGGATGGGAGCCGGACGCAGCCGCGCGCGAAGTCATAGTGCGTGCCGGCTTTGGCGAGTGGTTCACGCATCGCACGGGCCACAACATCGGCACGGAACTGCACGGCGCGGGCGCGCATCTGGACAACTTCGAAACGCACGACGAGCGGCGCATCCTGCCTATGACCTGCTTCTCGGTGGAGCCGGGTATCTACCTGACTGGGACTGGCTGGGGCGGCCCGGAGTGCTTCGGCGTACGCAGCGAGATCGACATGATCACGCATTCGGGCTCAGCCGTTGTTACAGGAAGAATTCAGCGCGAGCTGGTGCGCATTTAGCGCCTGCAGCAGCGAGTCAGTGAGCCAGTCTGCACACGTAGACTGGCTTTGTACTTTTAACGGGGCTTTCACAATGCGCGTTTGATTCGGCAAGGGCAAAACCGAGGTTGCCAAACGCAACACGGCCCTGCGCTAACAGGGCCGTCATTCTCGTTGAAAGGAGGACCGAAGCTATGTTTCGCGTGAACATGCGCTTCAGCCTTGCTGTCCATCTGCCCTTGCGGTGGATGGCTGCTCTGCTCTACCTGTTACGGTAAGGCAGATAACAGGCTTCCGGTGGTGTGAAGCCCACTGGAAGTCAAGACCAGCATACGCCCATCCCGCCCCGCGTCAACTGCTATCATCCACAAAGGCATGGCAGCGACACAAACAACGGTAGTTCCCGTACGGCGCAGCACTCTTTCACCCGTCCTCGTGCTTCTCGCGGGATGGGTCGTGCCGGGGCTCGGGCATCTGTTGCTCAAGAAGCCGATCCGCGCCGTGCTGCTGTTCGTTTCCGTGGTGGCGATGTTCGTCATCGGCATGAGCCTGCACGGTAAGGTGTATTCGGCCACGAACGGCGATATGCTCGACCTGCTCGGGTTTGTGGGTCAGATGGGCGCTCCGCTGCTGTACCTGATCGCCCACACGACAGGCGCAGGCGCTGCTGCTCTGACCGATACGCTTTCGGACTATGGCAGCAAGTTCGCCGTGGTGGCGGGCCTGCTGAATGTGATGGCCGCGGTAGACGCGCAGTCGCTGGCAAACGGACGAAAGGCGGGCCTGTAAGCATGTCGCACTTTTCTGCCGTGCTGCTGTACTCGCTCTTTGCTTCGGTGGTCTTCGGCATCACGCAGCGTGCCGAGCCAAAGATGATGATCCGCTTTGGCGCGTACTGCTTCGCCCTGTTCGTTGCCGTGACCATCGTCGTGAGCTGGGGCATGTGGGCCATCAAGCACTAAGCCTGTCGCGCTAGCTGCTGTTTTTCGTCCACACGTTGGCACAAAACGCGAGCCTCTCGCGAAATCCCAGACTTCGATACAGGTTGAGCGCGGGCGTGTTTGCTTCCGTTACCGTAAGCGTCAGAGCGCGGAAGCCCCGGGCCGCAAGCTGTGTCGCGGCATGGCGGAGCAGCATGCGGCCGAGACCGTAGCCACGCCTGC
>CAXTBQ010000066.1:0-19173 GCA_964242065.1 uncultured Terriglobus sp.
CCGGAGGATATTGCCGAGGGCCAAACGCTCAAGGTCCGCGTGAACCTGGTGAACACCTACTTCAGCGCACGCGACAAAGGCGGCTTCCTGACCGGCCTGCACAAGGAAGACTGCCAGATCTTCGAGAACAAGGAAGAGCAGACGGTCAAGAACTTCACGCAGGAAAAAAAGTTGCCGCTGACCATCGGCATCCTGCTGGACACCAGCGGATCGCAGGAGCAGGTGCTGCCGCTGGAGCAGGAAAGCGGCGCACAGTTCCTGAAGGAAATGCTCACGCCCAAGGACGAGGCGTTCCTGATCTCGTTCGACATCAACGTAGACCTCCTGGCCGACTACACCAACAGCGCCAAGGAACTACGCCGCGCCATCAACAAGGCGCAGATCAACACCGGCGCGGGCACGGGCTCCGTAACCGGCAACATGACGCCCAAAGGCACGCTTCTGTACGACGCCGTCTACCTGGCGACGCACGACAAGTTGCATGACGAGGCCGGACGCAAGGTTCTGGTGCTGCTGACTGACGGTGGCGACCAGGGCAGCAACACCAAGCTGAAGGAAGCCATCGAGTCCGCGCAGAAGGCGAACGCAATCATCTACGTGATCCTCATCAGCGACCAAGGCTTCATCGGCCAGTACATCGGCTTCAACCCGTCCTATGACATGGACCGGCTCACGCGCGAAACCGGCGGGCGTGTGATCAACATCGGCCACAACGCCAAGAAGCTGGATGAGGCGTTTGCGCAGATCAGCGACGAACTGCGCACGCAATACCTGGTCAGCTACACACCCAAGAACACCAGTCTGGATGGCACCTTCCGCAACATCAGTATCAGCTGCGGCAAGGACGTAAAAGTGCAGGCACGCAAGGGCTACTTTGCCGTCGCAGACTCAAACACAGAGTAGTTACGCCTGTGGCGTGTCCCACGGATTCAGTAACTGTATGCCACATCCGGCAAAGTCTCTGGTGTTGCGGGTCACCAGTATAAAGCTGTGTTCCTTTGCGGTAGCTGCAATCATGGCGTCGCGCTCCGAACGGCGATTCGGAACGTGGAGCGCAGATCAGAGCCGTGTGTGCACCAAACGGCAGAATGCGCATCGAGAACTCCGCTAAGACCCCGCCCAGCCACTTTCGAAGGAGCATTCCTTGTTGCAAATCCCTGCGCGCGATGGCCAGGATTCCCAGCTCAAGTTCCATCACAGTAGTAGCAGAGATGTAGAGGTCGGCGGCGGAAACGCTGTTGGCCCAGGTTCTGACTGAACTGGATTGGGCGGTCTTCCTTGCGCGTAATTCTGAGACGACGTTCGTGTCGAGCAAGAACATCAATCAAACTCGGCAGGTTTGAAACCCATGTCATCACTCATTCTGGGAGGCTCCCAGTCGAAGTCTCCGCCTGGGATTGCATCCATAATCTCTAGCAGGGTTTGCGGCTTGTTCTGTACTAGCTTGTAGTACTCCTCATTCTGAGCAGCGCGAAGGCGGGTTCTCCACGTTGCGTAATAAACACCGGGCTCTCCGACGTTGCATTGCTGAATTTCGCAAAATCGTGGCCAAACCTTGTGCTGAAACATTGGTAATAGACATGTGTGCCTTCGATCTTATCTGCATGATATGACGATTACGGGCGCGAGCAGACGCTTCCTCATCACCAAAGGCTGCATTCAGGCCCCCATCGCACCCGAATACACGGCCATGCCCGCCACGGCATCCACGCCCATGGCGTCCAGCTCGTCCACTTCGCTTTGCTGCTTGATGCCACCCGCCACGATTAGCTGCTTGGCCGTGCAGGCGCGCAGGATAGCGGCGACCTCCATGGGAAAGCCGGTCATGGTGCCTTCCGTGTCCACGTGCGTGTAGAGGAATGCGGCGCAGTCATTTTCCAGCCAAGTGACCGCTTCCTCGGGGGTGAGATCCACCTGCTCTCGCCAGCCCTTCACGGCCACCTTGCCGCCCTTGGTGTCGACGGAGAACACCAACTGCTCTTCACCCAGCGCCTTGCGCAGGCTCTCGGCAAACGCGAGATTCATGACAGGGTGGCGCTTGCGGTCGGCCTCTTTGGTGCCGCCGAAAAGAGTAGAGCCGTAGATGACGCGCCTGGCACCAAGGTCGAGCATGGCCTGGCCGTCGCCCGCCGTGCGCAGACCGCCGCCTACCTGGCAGGTCAGCCGCGACGTGAACTGCTGGATGAGCGAACGGTTGCTACCCTGCCGCATGGCGGCATCCAGGTCGATGAGCTGCACCAGCGGATACTTGGCAAAGCGCTCGATCCAGTAATCGAAATCGTCGAAGGCTAGCTTCAGTGTTTCGCCCTGCTGGAGCTGAACGATCCTGCCGCCCATCAGGTCAATGGAAGGAATGAACATACAGGCTTCATTGTCGCAAACCAGCCATTGCCCGTTGCAATAAGTGTCGGCAGGTTAAGTCAAGTGCTACGACACCCCACAGAAGTTCACCCTCCTGAAAGAACAGTCGCTACGCATTGGCTTACAACACGTGGGAACAGGTCCGTAATGCGCAGCAACTATTCCGCGCAACACGGCCACAGAGCACCGCGCTAGAGTAGCTCAGGGCTTCGGTACGATGCCACTGGTGCTCGATATGGGCGCTGTTGCGTTGCCCGCTGCGATCGCCAGCATCCGGTCACGCACCGTGTTGTACTGTGGCTGACCATCGAAGAAGCCATAAGTCATGTGCGTTTGTGTGGGCTGCCCGCCAGGCTGTGCTGGTGGCTGGTCACTGTAGCCATCCATCGAGAACGCGCGCTCACCCTTTGCGGCCAGGTCCGGATGCTGCTTTGCCCAATTGGGCTGGTCGAAGTCGCCGCTTTCCAATGTGATGCGCAGCGTCTGCTTGCCCTGCGAATTGTACACACGGGCCATCTGGTAGATGTTGTAGCGGCTCCACGGCTGCAGCGAGTAGAAAAGATCAACGTGCCCGGCTTGGAGTTGGTCGCGCTCCAGAAGCACCTGCGTCTGCTGCCGGAATCTCGGGTCGGTCGTGCTGCCGTGCAGTGTCGTTAACTGCCTCAACTCGCTGTCTCGCGCGGCGTCGTTGCGAGCTTCCGCAAAGATGCGTGCCTGCAAGGTGTGCGCCTGCCAGTCGTCGGGCGCGGTAGCCAGGACCGGCGTCAGAATGGACTGCGCGTAGGCTGCGTTCCCCGTGTTGATTGCCGATTCCGCCGTGTACTTTGCCAGGAGCGTGTTACTCGGTTCGGCTTCATGCAGCGGGCGCAGCTTGTCATAGGCACTGGCCCAATCGCCGGCGGCAAAGGTGCGCTGCGCTGCAGCAAAATCCGCGCTCTGCTGCGCGGAGAGGGCAGGAGCTTGCCCGGCGTTGGCGAGGGGAGATGCGAGAGTTGCCAGCAGAACCCAAGGGAGGAGCGGTCTCATACCGTGTACTCTACATGCGTTGCAACGGCCTCGCGAAGAGCAATGTGCACGCAGATGGCATGGCGGGCAGTTTGCAAAAGGAACGTTGCCGCACACACACCAAAGCCTGCACGGGCGCGTATCGTGGCAGGCAGATCTATGTCTTGCTATCCGCTGAACCGCCGCGAGTTTATAGAATGTGCCTTCCTTGCACTGAGCGCGGCTGCACTGCCCGCCAACGCCGCTGGTGCGACCACCGCGCGGGTGGCTGCGTTGCATCGCAGCGCCTATGTATTCGACGGCCATGTGCATGCGCTGGACCGCGAGTTCTACCATGGGGGCAATATCACCGACCGCGTCGCCACGGGGCAGTGGGATTTGCCGCGCGCAAAAGAAGGCGGCGTGGACGCCTTCTTTCTCTCGGTTTACGTGCCGGAGGAGTACTACCCCGGCCGTTACGAGACCAAGCAGGCGCTTCGTCGCATGGACCATGCGCTGGACCAGTTGCACAAGGCGAATAATCAACTCGGCCTCGTGCTGAAGGGCAGTGATCTTGCACGCCTGCAACACGAGGGCAAGGTCGCCGCTGTGCTCGATATTGAGGGCAGCTATGACCTGGATGGCGACCTAGGTGTGCTGCGCATGCTGCACGGGCTGGGCCTGCGGTCCGCGCAGGTGTCCGCACACAACTGGAACCAGCATTATGCCGATGCGTGCTGCTCGACCGCGCAGTGGAACGGGCTTACGCCGCATGGACGCGACGTGGTGCGCGAGATGAATCGTCTGGGCATGGTCATCAATGTCTCCCACTCAGCAGACAGCACGATGGCGCAGGTGATCGACGCAAGCGAGCGCCCGGTCATTGCTACGCACCACGGCCTCCGTGCGATCAACGACATCCCGCGCAACATGCCCGACGCCCTGCTGAAGAAGCTGATTGACCGTGGCGGCGTCATCGGCTTCCAGATCGGCAGCGAGTTTGCCTATCCGCGCGAGTACGCGTGGCTTACTGCGCATCGTAAGAAGACCTTCTGGGATACCACCAGCATCCCCGAGCGCACGCGTGGCAAGACCATCGTCGAGATTGATGAGTTGATGGCACCAACGTTCCCCATGCTGGGTGCGGATGTGCCGGACGACGTTGCCATGCACATCGACGACTGGGTGGCGGTGGTGGACCGAGCCATAGCGCTTGTGGGTGAGGATGCGGTCGCGTTGGGCAGCGACTTTGACGGCGGACCCACGCTGGCGCGCGGCATGCGTGACGTGCGCGATCTGCCGATGATTACCGATGCGATGCTTCGCCGCGGCTACAGCGAGACGCGCATCCGCAAGTTCCTGGGGGAGAACCTGCGTCGCGCCTTCACGCAGGCGACGGCGTGATCCCCAGTAGATTTGCAGGGCAGCACCAACCCTCCGGTCATCCTAAGCTGAATTTGTCATCCCGACCGGAGCGAAGCGAAGTGGAGGGACCTGCTGTTTGCCCGGAGCAGTAACGCAGACCGAGAGAACAGCAGGTCCTTCGACTTCGCTGCGCTCCGCTCAGGATGACAAATCAAAATCGCTAAGCATCGAAATTAGCGAAGTCGAACGCTTACGAAGCAAAGCCGCGAAGATACGGCCGGTTTGGCGGTCGCGGTCCCGTCTCGAACATGGGTCCGTGTGTGGACCGGTAGCTCACGTTGAGGAACGGAGTTTCGATCACCCGGCCCAAAGCGGCGTACTGGCCGTTCTGCCAGTTGGATTCCATGTATTGGTTGGTGATGCCCGTGGAGAGCAGCAGCCGTTCGGCGGGAAAGGTTCCTTGCCGGTCAGCATCATCTCGCTAATCCAGTGGATGAAGCCATTCGCCGCATGGTACTGCGAGATGGGTCCCGGCCACTCCAGCATGGAGACGATCGTGGGGTTCTGTTGACCTTCAACGTCGCCCGCAAACGTCCAGCCCACACCCGCGCCGGAGATCACCGCTGCATGTGTACCGTCTTTGTATTCCACGATGCAGACGGAGGCCCGCTCATTACTTTGAAAGTGGCTTGCCGTAAGGCCGAACTGCTTGCGGACGGACTCGAGCAGATTTGCCGCCCACGCAACTGCGCGACCCACGGCCACACCTCCGGGCCGCGGATGCTCTGCACAGACCGCACACCCGTTTCGCCGCCTCGCCGCCTGTCCATGAAGGCCTGCAAGACGTCGATCGCGTGAAAGATGCCGCCCTCATCGCCCGCCGCAGCTACCACGATGCCGCTACGCAGCGGCGTGTTCTCCGCGAGTTCGATCTCCGGCTTTCGAAAGTACGTTGGAATCGACGACCCACCGGTCAAGGCGAACTTCAACTCACGCGACTTGTCGTACATCCACTTGGCGTCGTCCCAGCTATAGGACAGGTGCTTGTCATTGAACACCGGCACCGAGCGTTTGCTGTCTTCGAAAACCTTCACCACCTGCTGATAAATCCACCAGCGCGGCAGCAGCCAATGTCCCTTCAGATCGGTGGGATAGTTGCCGTGCTCGCACACAATCACCACACCATCCACGGCCAATTCGTTGCCGCCCAGCGTTACAGCTTCGCCCGCGGTCTTGAAGATCGGAATACCTTTGGCCTTGCATACTTTCTGCGCCAGCAGGCTGGTGTCGAACTGGTGAACGTACACCCCCACGACATCCACCTGTGAAGGCGTATGCGCACCCCTCCACCAGTAGCCATCCAGCAGCTTGTTTACGATCCAGTCTGCGTGCGACATGGGCAACCCCCAATAGCTCACCAGGCACGCAATCCGCGGGCGTCGCACAGCAGTCTGGCCTACGGCTCGTCCGGCGGAGCCTGTAAGCGCTGCAATCCCGGCCATACCTGCCAGCCCCAGAACTTCGCGCCGAGTGAGCGCGGTGTTCGGCTCCGTTGCGTCAACCGCCAGGGTGTGGCTTTCCGTCTCAAGTCCAATCTTTTTCACAGTAGCTCTCCTGCTTGTTGCCACCATTCTCTATCAGCATGCGACGGCTTCGGCCAAATGAGTCATACGCCTGAGCACTTGGTGTAGCCTGCTGTGCACTATGAGCTACCGGTTTTCTGCGATGCTGCACATCCCAGGTGACGTGCGCGAAGCCGTCGCCTTCTACCAGCAGGCGTTCGACGCCACAACAGGCTGGAGCATGCCTCCGGCTGAAGACATGGTGGCTCAGCTTCTCGTGCACGGTGCGGAGTTCTGGGTGCACCCGGCAGGCGATGCGATCGGCAACCCCGCACCCGACACGCCGGGTGTGACGGCCGTGCGGCTCATGCTCATCGTCGAAGATCCGGACGCCGTCTTCGACCGTGCGGTGGCTGCCGGCGCAACGGTGCGTTCGCCCGTGCAGGACCGCGACTATGGCTGGCGGGATGGTTCCCTGATTGATCCGTTT
This sequence comes from uncultured Terriglobus sp., assembly GCA_964242065.1. Taxonomy (GTDB): domain Bacteria; phylum Acidobacteriota; class Terriglobia; order Terriglobales; family Acidobacteriaceae; genus Terriglobus. The sequence goes on from CAXTBQ010000066.1 coordinate 6,763, forward strand.
TGCCATCGCTGGGAGATTGGCAGGCCGCTGTAGCGCGATAGGGCGGCCAGAGCAGGGGTTCCGTCGTGTTTTGCTTCCTCTAGGCACGTGCTTTCGTCTACTGTGAGAAGCGTCACATCCTGCCAATCTGGAGTTCGTACCATGGTTCAGCGCGCCGTCCTGCTGTCAGCAGCTGCATTTCTGTTCACAGTGTCCACAATGTCAGGGCAGGGCCCCGGAGGTCCAGGTGGCCCTGGCGGTGGTCCTCCGCCGCCTCCACCGCCCACTGCCGGTGCAAAACTCGAGATCATTGCCGGCTCGTCTGCGACTTATCGCGTGACCGAACAACTCGCTGGCGTTGACTTTCCGAATGATGCCGTGGGCAGCACCGACAAGGTGAGCGGGTCCATGCAGATTCTTCCCGATGGCACTGTCGCGCCCGGCGCGAAGCTGGTGATTGACCTGCGCACCATGACCAGCGACCAAAGCATGCGCGACGGCTATGTGCGCAATCGCACGCTCGAAACCGAGAAGTTTCCTGAGGCGGTGTTTGTTCCCACCGAGCTAAAGGGTGTGCCGAAGATGGTGCCGTCCACAGGCCAGCTTGGCGTGCAGTTGACGGGCAACATGACCATTCACGGCGTGACGAAGCCAGTTACCTTCAAGGGCATCGCTACGATCGATCCTCGCTCGTCCACGGTGGCCGGTCGTGCGCTGACCACGATCACATTCAGCGACTTCGGCCTGAACAAGCCCACGCTGGCGCGGCTGCTGAGCGTGGAAGACAAAATTACACTGGAATTGGTGTACAAGTTCAAGCGAAGCTGAGCGGTGCCACAAGCCTGAACGTGGGCTAGAGATGCGGGATGCCGCTGCGGAAAGTTCCCGGCGGTGCAAATTCCTTGCGGACAGGCGGCCTCTCCAGGCTTCGCCGTTCCCCGCTGCCGATGCCCGCATGGTTGCTGATGATGTAGTCCGCCGTGCGCGCGGCCAGCGACTGGATGGTAAGTCCCGGGTTTGCCGAACCCTGGGTCGGCATCACGCTGCCATCCATGACGAACAGGTTGTCGACATCCCAGGTGCGCCCAAACTTGTCGCAGACGGAGGTCACCGGCGAGGCTCCCATGCGTGCGCCTCCGACGAGGTGCGCATAGCGCTGCTCCTGCACGACCTCGGTAGCACCCGCCGCGCGCATCACTTCCATGGTCTTGTTCTTGCCAAACTCGATCAATCGTTTGTCGTTCTCATGCAGGTTGAAGGTGACCTTGGCTACCGGCAGGCCGAAGCGGTCCTTCTGGTCCGGTCCAGTGGCCAGTTCGACGCGGTTGTCGTCCCACGGCAGGATTTCGCCCAGGAGGCCCAGCGCAGCCCAGTGGTTGTAATCCATCATACTGCGGCGCAGGCCCCATCCCCACTGGCCCTTAGCGGCCATCATCTGCTTGGCAAACGCAATGGGCAGCGGACCGACGGTCTGGATGGCGAAGCCGCGCGCAAAGTCGCGCTTCGGGTCTGTCTCGTAAAACTCCTCCGTCAGCGCGTGCGCGGGCGGAGCCTTGTACATGCGGATGAGGTCATCAAAGCGGCCCAGGATGACGTTGCCCGCTTGCGCCATCAGGTACTTGCCGAGTGTGCCGCTGCTGTTCGCCAAGCCACTCTCATGGCCGGGGCACGCAGAGTTCAGCAAGAGGCGCGGCGTCTCAATGGCGTAGCCGGAGACGATGACGCAGCGCGCGCGCTGGAAGTGCTCACGGCCTTCGCTGTCGAAGTAGTGCACGCCACTGGCACGGCCGTCCTTGCCGACCTCGATGCGCGAGACCATGGAGTTGTCGCGGATCTCTGCGCCATTTTTCAGCGCGTCCGGCACATGCGTGATCAGGGTGCTGGCTTTCGCGCCCACCTTGCAGGCCTGGATGCAAAAGCCACGGTAGATGCAATGCGCGCGGTCGCCGCGGGATGCGGAAAGTATGGCCACCGGACCACCCGCGGAGACAGGAATACCAAGCTTGGTGCAGCCCTTGATGAGCACGTCGCCCACGCCACCCATCGGATGCGGCGCGTAGGGGTGGCCGTGCGGCTTGCCCCACGGGTACCAGGCAGGACCGGCCACCGGCATTTCCTGCTCCAGCAACTGGTAGTACGGCTCGATGTCCTCGTAGTCGATGGGCCAGTCCGCGCCCACGCCGTCGCGCGTGTAGACCTCGAAGTCTGAAGGGTGGAAGCGCGGTGTGAACGCAGCCCAGTGCACGCTGCCGCCGCCCACGCCCTTGCCGCTGTTGTTGTTGCCCAGCGCCAGCGGGTCTTTGCCGCCGGTAATACGCAAGTCGTTCCAGTAGAGGTTGTGCGACCCGGATTCATCGCTGACCCAGTCGCGCTCCGTATCCCAGAAGGGCCCGGCCTCAAAGCCGACGACGCTGAACCCGGCGCGCGCCAGGCGCTGCAGCAGCACACCGCCCGCCGATCCCACGCCGACGATGACGTAGTCGAGCACATCCTCGTCGCGGAAGCGGCGGCGCGGGATAATGATCTTTTGCATCGGCCCCAGCCGGCGCAAGCCGTCGTCTTCAGGAGCCTCAAACGCGGCACCAACGGGCGACTTGGAGTGGGGCCAATTCAATGGGTACCTGCCTGTCCGTGGTACGACTCGTCATCCTTCTTCTTGATGGGCTGGCTGCTCACCGTATCCCGCGGAGCCGCCCACTCATAACGCTCCTCATCGAACTCCCATGGCTCGGTCATGCCATTTTCCAGCCGCATGTAGCCACGCGGGTACGCCGGTCCGCCGTAGCCGATTTCGTTCCACGACCATGGATGCGCGTAGTACGCCGTGCAGGCATCGCTGACCAGCAGCGTCCAGAATCGCTTGATGTTCATCTGCGACCACTGCTCTTTTGCTCCGGACGGTTTACCCTCCGCGACACTTTGCAGCAGTTGCTCCTGCGATGTGACCGTCAACTCTGCGAACGATGCGCCGTAGATTTCTTTCGCCATCGCTTCAAACGCACGGATGCCTAGGTGGTAGGCCTCCTGGTCAGAAGGCATGTCCTCGTAGCGGTAGCCCTCGATCTTGTTGCTGGCCAGGCGTTCGTCCAGGAGCGGCAACAGCGGGATGCGGTGCGCGGGGTCACGATCATCCTGCGGCAGAACGCGATCCAGCACGGCGGTGAGGGTAGTCGCCTCTGCCGGGCTGAAGAAGCGCAACGGCTTGGGCGTGTCCAAGCGCTTCATCACCACCTCGCGTGTGGCCGCGTCCCAGTAGCGGTATTCGCGCAAGACGTTCCACTTGGGGTAGTAGCCGGGCTGTGCCGTCTGCGGCAACGGCGCACCGGTGACCGGGTCGGTCAGGGGGTACTTGCTCTCGCTCATGCGCGGCGCTCCCTTCGCACCAGGTAGGCCATCATGCCCAGCATGCCCGCCGCGGCAAACAGCATGGGCGCAAAGATGGGCGGCCCATACAGCGTGTTGTACAGCGGCTTCTTTCTGCCGCCGGGCCGCTTCAGGATTCCGCGCACATGAAAATAGGTGCCGATGACGCCGTCTGCCATGGCCGCCGCGGAAGCAAGTGGCAGCAGTGTGTTTGCGGCTTGCTCTGACTTGAGCGAGAGCAGCGCAGCGCCGCTCAGCGCGGGTGTCAGCAGGATGGGCGACCACTGCACCTTGTAGCGGAAGTTGTTTTTGTAGTGCGAGTACCAACTCTCCGCGCCCACGCACACCGTGTAGATCGCCACCACCACACAGAAGTGCTTCTGAAAGAGGCCCGTGCGGATGTCCGCACGCCAGTCATCCCAGCCGCTGAGTTCACGTGCAATCGCCAACCCTCCTGCAGCCAGCGACTTTGCTGGGCTGTCCTCCTCGCGCTGCAGGTAGCTGGCCAGCACGCCCAGGTAGGCACTGGTGCCGAACAAGAGCGGTGCAAACAGCGGCGGACCCATCACAAGATTGGTCACGGGCATGCGCCATCCGCCCGGCTTGCGCGCGATGCCGCGGATGTGGAATCCAAAACCTACAAGTCCGTCCAGCAGCGTAAGGTAGGCCGTATAGCGCATCCACGTCTCTGCCGCACGACGCGAGAACACGGCCGTAAGGCCCGCCAGCGTGAGCACGCCGGACAAGACGACCGGCGTGTACATCACAGGATTGGAGTAGCTGCCGCGATAGTGTTCGTAACCCACTTCCAGCGCGCTTACCGCACTGGTGCCCGCAACCATCAGCGACAGCGAGCGCTGGAAGCGGCCCTGCTGGATGTGGTCCAGCACCGTGGCTGCAGGCTCACCTAGCGTCGCGGGCAGCAGCTTCACCAGCGCCTTCGGCGACGTGTCTGGCATCGATAGCAGTGTCACTCGCTCTCCCGCATCAGACCGATCTGCGCGGCGACGGCATCCGGAATCAGCGGCCCCACCTGCGGCACCGGCTCCTCCTGCTCCAGGTCGCCCTGCTCCCACACCACCGCGCGCACCCAGGATCCGCCGGTGTTGGCGATGAGAATGGGCAATGCCATCAGGAAGCGGCGCTTGCCGTCCAGCAATGCATCGGGAATGTGAATGTCTTCCAGCAGCAGTTTCTTCGCGCCCAGCAGCAGCTTGTGCGCGTCCGATTCGGCGTGCTTTTCCGGATACCCGCCAGTCGATAGCCCGTCGATCCCCATGCCCTTGACGCCGCGGTCCAGCAGGTACTGCGCGCCGTCGCCGCTCATGTACGGCCAGCAGGTGAGAAAGCGTTTGGTGTTACGGCGGTGGTCACCCCAGCCAGTCTTGATGAGCACGACCGTGTTGGGCGTGATGACTGCTTCATGTTTGCGAAGATCGTCTGCGTTAATGCCGTGCTCGTCTCGCAACCCCTGTAGATCAATCGCAACGCACGGACCGTAGAAGTGCGAGAGCGGCAGCTCGCTGATCGTCGGCAGTTCCGGCAGGTAATGGAAGGGCGCATCCACGTGGGTGCCGCTGTGCGTCATAAACGTGCATCGCTCGACCGTGGCTTCGCCCTCCGCGGCAAACTGCTGGTACTCCGTCGAGTTCGGCGGCTGACCAGGGAACTGCGGTGCGCCGTTGAAGTGAGGCTGGCTCAGGTCGTAGATCATCGCGGTGCTCCCTCAGATGTTGTCGCGGTACGGTTCGGCATCCTGCCACTTGAAATCGAGCCCCATACCGGGCCGCGAAAGATCGGGGTGCATAGCGCCGTTTACGGGTTCGCGGAACCCGTCGAAAAGCATCCGTTCGATGCGAGCGTGGTCATGGAAGTATTCCACATGACGCAACGACCGCGAGGCACAGGCCAGGTGCAGGTGCAGGCTGGGCGCGCAATGCGCCGAAAGCGGTAGCGGATGCGCCTCCGCCAGTGCAGACGCTGCCAGGAAGCCGGTCACGCCGCCGCAACGCGTGGCGTCGGCCTGCAGCACGTCTACCGCGTTTGCTTCGAGCATGCGTTGCAGGTACATGGCGGTAAAGCCGTACTCGCCCGCAGCAATCTCCAGGCCCGCCGGTGCGCCGTTGCGGACTACGCGAAGGCCTTCGAAATCGTCAGAGCTGACCGGCTCTTCAAACCAGCTGACGCCGTACCGTTCGCGAGCCTTATGTGCAAAGTCCAGGGCCTGCTTGCGAGAGTAAGCACCGTTCGCGTCAATAAACAATTCGGCATCATCGCCGATGGCAGCACGCGCCACGCTTATGCGGCGCAGGTCGTCTTCCGGGTGTGTGCCGACCTTAATCTTGACGCGAGGGATACCCTGCTGCACCCAAACGGTAAGCTGCGCAGTAAGTTGCTGGTCGCTGTAGCTTGTAAAGCCGCCCGAACCGTACACGGGTGCGGCGTCGTGCGCCTGTCCCAGCAACGACACCAGCGGCAGGCCGGCAAGCTTCGCCTTCAGGTCCCATACTGCCACGTCGGTCGCCGAAAGTGCAGTTGCCGCAATACCCTCGCGACCGTAGTTGCGTTGCGCCACGCGCATTGCATGGAACAGGTCCGCGTTGCGCAACGGGTCAGCACCGATCAGGTGCTTTTCAGCAAGCTCACGAGCAAGTGGAGCCGCAAGCTTGTGGCTGTACGTGTAACCCAGACCGCGGTGCGTGCCCGCATAGAGCTCCACCACCACCAACGTGGTAGAGTCCCACGCAAAAGTGCCGTCGGCCTCCTGAGCGTCGGTGGGCACGGTAAAGCTGCCCACCCGCACGGACTCGATCTTTGCCGCGTATCCCACTGCTGGTCAGATGATCTGGCGAACCGTGTCATGCGCGGCGGTCAGCGCGATTTTGATCCGGTCCGGCTCGCCTTTTGCCAGCGCCTCCGCAAAGTGCAGCGCCTGCTTCGGCGTAATCTTCGGCGGTAGCATCGCTGTCAGCGGATCGACCACGCACTCGATGATGACCGGGCCGGGTATGGCGAGCGCCTCATCGAACTTTGCGCCGGCGGTTTTCTGGTCGTCAATCACGACGGCAGAGCCGCCCATCGCGCGTGCAAACGCGGCGAAGTCGACAGGGAACAGGTCGCACTGGTACTCCGGATTGCCCTCGAACACCATCTGCTCCCACTTGATCTGGCCCAGTGAGTTGTTCTTGATGATGACGAACTTGATGGGCAGCTTGTACGCCACCGCAGTGATGAACTCACCCATCAGCATGGTGAAGCCGCCATCACCGACCACGGCGATGACCTGCCGGTCTGGAAACGCGACCTGCGCCGCGATGGCGTAAGGCATGCCTCCTGCCATGGTGGCCAGGTTGCCGCTGCAGGAGTGCATCTGGCCCTTTTTTGCCTTCATGTAGCGCGCCCACACCGTAGTGTTAGTGCCGCTGTCAGAAACGATGATGGCATTCTCGTGCGTGCGCTTGCTCAGTTCCCAACCGACGACCTGCGGCTTCATGGGCTTGGCATCGCTCGTGCCTTCCTCCTCCACAATCTTGTTCCAGGCCACCATGTCCTTCTGCGCCTTCTGCAGAAAGGTGCGGTCCTCCTTTCGTTGCAGGCGCGAGATCAATTCGCGCAGGCACTTGCGCGAGTCTCCCACCAGGCCGACTTCCGCGGGATAGCGAAGGCCGATCCGCTGTGCGTTGCTGTCGATTTGCACGCACTTCGCGCTGCCAGGCTTGGGCAGGTACTCCATGTACGGGTAGCTGGTACCCACCATCAGAAGCGTGTCGCAGCTCTCGATTACGTCCTGGGAGGGAGCGGTGCCAAGCAGTCCGATGCCGCCCGTGGTGTAGGGCGAATCGTCCGGCACGCAGGCTTTGCCGAGCAGCGGCTTCACGATGGGTGCGCCCAGCAACTCTGCAAGCTGCTCCAGCTCGTCACCTGCATGCAGCGCACCCGCACCGGCAAGGATAGCGACCTTCTTGCCGGCGGTCAGAATCTGTACCGCAAGCTCCACATCACCCAGCACGGGCAGGTTGCCGGCAATGGCCATAATGCTGCTGGTGTGGTGCGCGATGTTGCGATCGGAACGTTCCTTGTCCTTGACTTCCTGCATCTGCGTGTCGATCGGAATGGTGATGTGCGCGACACCGCGACGCATCAATGCCGTGCGGATCGCGAGATCGATCGTCGGTTCCATGTGCGTGGGGCTCATGATGCGCTCGTTGTACACGGCCACATCGACGAACACTTTGTCGAGCTGCACGTCTTGCTGGCCGAAGCTGCCGGTCACGTCGGTGAATTGCATGCCCGTAATGGCCAGCACGGGAGCCTGGTCCAGCTTCGCATCATATAGCCCGTTGAGCAGGTGGATGCCGCCCGGTCCGCTGGTCGCCATACAAACGCCCAGCTTGCCTGTGAACTTGGCATAGGCGCAGGCCATGAACGCCGCGGACTCTTCATGACGGACGTGGATGAACCGGATTTTGTCCTGCGATTTACGCAGCGATTCCATGACGCCGTTGATGCCGTCGCCCGGCAGGCCAAAGATCGTATCCACGCCCCAGGCAAGCAGGCGCTCTACAAGCACATCGGAAGCATTCACGGCATCGTCCTCGTATTGATGAGGACGTTCTTCAAGCGAGCCGGGTTATCTGAGGAGTTGACGATACCTAAAAGCTTTGGGGTGCAGGCTCCCTCCAGACGCAGAATCAGCAGCCCGAGGGCTACAAAACCTGCGTTTTCCCGGCACCATCGTTGCAGCGTCTGCCTACAGCACTAGCTTCGGCACGCTCCCAATTTCCTTGCTCCTGCCGGGTGAACCCAGGCTAGAAATTGAGAACCAGTGCGCCTGGGTGTGCTTCCGTGTTGCCGGGTGTTGTGTGCGGTTGGCGCACGGCGTGGTAGCAAAAAACCGCCAAGAATGCGATCAACACTCCAATCAGCAGCAGCATGATGAGGCGATGCGAGGCAGAGCTACACTGCCTGGTGGAAAGCTGCGGATCAGCCATTTGGGGGAAACTCCAAACTTGATTATCAGGGCTATGCCTGGATTCGTGCCGTCTTTTCCACGCGCACTCTCGTAAAATTGCGCCATGGGGCGCATCCGTGTTCTGTCCGACCAGGTTGCGAACCAGATTGCCGCGGGCGAGGTCGTCGAGCGGCCCGCATCCGTCGTCAAAGAGCTGCTGGAAAACGCCTTGGACGCGGGCGCGACGCGCATCCGCATTGAGGTCGAAGGCGGCGGACGCAAGCTCATTCGCATCGTGGATAACGGGCACGGCATGGTTCGCGATGACGCCATGCTCGCCTTTGAACGGCATGCGACCAGCAAGCTGCGCTCGGCCGACGATCTCCTCCACATTGCGACCTTAGGGTTTCGCGGTGAGGCGCTCCCGTCGATTGCGTCCGTCGCGCGCGTCGAGCTGCTGACCCGCGCGGAAGACGACGAGGTGGGCACACACCTCGAAATCCATGGCGGCAAGATGACACGGGTCGACGATACGGGAACGCCGATCGGCACCAGCATCGTCATCCGGGACCTGTTCTTCAACGTGCCGGCGCGGCGTAAGTTCCTGAAGTCTGAGCCCACCGAGCTGTCGCACATCGCGGCACTTGTCACCCACAATGCGCTGGCGCATCCGGAAAAGCATTTTGAACTGCACAGTTCTACCCAGGCGCTGCTGGTAGCGCCTGCCGTGCGCAACAGCAGTGAGCGGCTGTTTCAGGTGCTTGGCGCAGACGTTTCGCGCGACATGCTGCCGTGCGCGGCCGAGATGGACTTTGCCCGCGCAGGCCTGCCCGAACCGCCGCCGTGGCGTCGTGAAGCAGATTACGAAGCACCGGAGCCGGGCTTTCTCCGGGTGAGCGGATTCGTCTCCAAGCCCGAACTGCAGAAGCTCAACCGCGGGTCCATCTACGTGTTTGTGAACGGACGCCAGGTGCGCGACCGGCTCATCCTGCACGCCCTGACCGAGGCATACCGCAACGTCATCCCGCCCACATCGTTCCCGGTGGTGCTGCTCTTTCTGGAGATGCCGGCGGCCGAAGTTGACGTGAACGTGCATCCCGCGAAGACCGAGGTGCGGTTTCGCCAGTCGAGCTTTGTGCACGATTTTGTGCGCGACACCGTGCGCAATACGGTGATGAAGGCCAAGCCCGCCGCCAATTTTCTCTCGGCGATCTCAGCGGTACCCGCGCCACAAGCAGGCGATAACTTGCTCAACGGTGGGGAAGGCTTCGACCTGGACCCGGTCCTGCGCGGTCCCGGTCCTGGGAGCGATGCGCCCTGGAGTGAGCACCAGGTTCGCGAGGCCATCTCCGCCGAGGAAATGGCAGCGCGAAGGCAGCAGGAGCGTGGCAGCGAACCCGTTGACAACGGCGATACCGCCGCCTTTACGCTGACGGAGCGCAGCCTGCCTCCGGTACCAGGACGGCTTGCCTTCTCCGACGCGATCCCGCAGATGCGCGATGATATTACGTCCATGCCGGACGTTCAGGGTGCCTCCGACGCGTTGACCAACAGCCTGCGCACGGACCCAAGCGCACCTTTCATGCGCAGCGCACATCGTGAAGATCTGGCGCTCCCGGACGCGCATGCTGCCACCCATCTGCCAGGAGGCACCGCGCCGTCCACTCCGGCTGTCGAGCGCATCGAGGACACTGCCAACCTCAGCGGATTGGGCGGTTTACGACCGCTCGGCCAGGTGCAGAACTCGTTCATTGTTGCGGTGAATGAGGAAGGCCTCTGGATTATTGACCAGCACGTTGCGCATGAGCGCATTCTGTTCGAGAAGGTCTTGCGCGAACGGCAGGTGGAGCGCGTGCAGCGCCAACGGTTGCTAATGCCTTTGCTCATCGACCTGCTGCCTGCACAGATGGCGAACTTCGCGCACATGGCGGACGAACTAGAGCGCAACGGTTTCGAGGCGGAACCCTTCGGTCCGCGCACCCTGGCGGTGAAGGCCGCACCGGTCGGCCTGGAGGGACGTGAGCTGGAGTTGGCCTTGGCGGAACTGTTGCAGGTAGAGGATGACGCTGCCCAGGCAGACAACATGGACGTGCGCCGCCGTCGCATTGCCGCTAGCATCGCGTGCCACGCCGCCGTCAAGATCAACATGCCGCTCGAAGCGAGCAAGATGCAGTGGCTGCTGGATGAACTGGGTAAGACGGAGAACCCGATGGCCTGCCCGCATGGCCGCCCTATCGCTTTGCGGTATTCTCATAAGGAGATTCAGCGGGCGTTCCAGCGCATTTAGTACTCACGCGCAACGCATACCAACTGCCTTCTTCTACGAACCGCAGGGCGGTTCCTCTAGACCGCGAAGCACACGACGAACTCCGCCAAGGAGCATTGTTTCGCCACGAGCAGGCCCGGCACACAGCCATGGCTGCTCCGCACACATCACAAACAGCAGCGCCACGGGCAGTGCGGGTCGTCTCCGCGCGGCACCTTGCGCATACAGGCCGAGATCGACTCTCCGCCGAAAGAGGGCATACATCATGGCATCCGCCGAAAACCTTACACCCAAGCAATTGAAACTTGCCCGCGCCGCGCTGTGGCACCAGACCGGCGACGCTCTGCGCACCCAGGATGACGCCCGCGCCTGGCTTGAGGCCGTCGGCCTTGTTCCGTACTACCCGCATGCGCAGTTTGCGACCGCGCCGCAGCCCAGCTTTGCCGAGGCAGTACTCGGCCGTCCAGAGACAGGTTGGGTATCCAAGGCAGCAAAGTCCGTTGTCAGCGACGTCGAGAACGACCAAGGCTTTGATGACGACGATGCAGAAGAGGACGAAGCCGCAGACGATGAGGACTTCGATGAAGACGAAGACGATTTCAGCGACGGCGAAGACGAAGACCTGAACGACGCGGGCGAAGAAGAAGACGGCGCGGCCAACGACGAGGAGCCTGCGGAGCCAGAAGCCTCGGATGATGAGGTCATGCTCTCGAACGACGACGAATTTGCGGAAGATGAGGGCGACGAAATCGCCGAGCTCGATCGTATTCACGCGAGCGGCGACCCGGTGCCGAACGATCTGCGTGAAGGATCTACCGCCACCAACGGTGCCGAGGAACAGGCTCCCGAACCGGTGAATGGCTTTTCTGCCGACGAGAAAGAGACCGTCGCTCGCACACTCGCGCGCCTGGTTGCCGAGGGCGCGGCGGTTCCGCTCAATCTGCTTGGCTCCACTACCGGAGAGCCGGACTTTATCTGCTCGGCGCAGGCGTTCTCCTTTGTCTACACGCTGCGTGGCGACAAGGGCTGGAAGCAGGAGCCGTCGCAGTCCGGCTCCATGCGGGTCTCGCCGCTTGCGGTCAAGGTGCATGCTCTGCTCAAGGAGAAGGGCGCGATGGCGCCACATGAACTGACCACGGAACTGGGCCAGGGCATCGTTGATTCTGCCGTGCTGCGCGCGTTGACGGAACTTTGGGCTATCCAGCGTGTGATACCAGTGCCTGATCTGGACGGCAAGCCGGCAAGGTGGGAACTGCTCACCGGCCGTTTCGTACGTCACCTGAAGGCAGGTGCAAATGCCGGTCAGCCCACCGCGCTGTCTGCGCTGCTTTCGCTTTACCTTTCGCAAGCAGTAGCGGCCAGCAGTGACGAAATGGAGATTTACCTGTCTCCGCTTGCGGCGCGTTCGCGCGTCCGCGAGGTGGTAGGTGCGTTGTCCGCTTCGCGCCAGCTTGAATCGTTAGTGCTTGAAGGCAAGACACTGCTGTACATGCCGGGCGCACTCGACCAGTTGCCTGCGGCTGAGGAGAAAGCGTCCGCAGCTCCGCAATTTGCCGCTCGTTCGCGATACGAAGACGATGATCGCCGCGCTGCCGCAGAAGCGCGCGCCGCGGCTGGCATCCCGGAGCGCAGCAACAGCTTTCCGGTTCGCAGGCCTGCGGGTGCACGCGCCGAAGGGGAGCGTGGCGGGCGTCCGCGCGGTCCTCGCACTGGCGGCTTCGGCGGAGGGCGTGGTCCGGGTGGGCCGCCAAGGCGTGAGGGTGGCTTTGCGCCGCCGCGTCGCGGCTTCGGCGAACCTCGGGAAGGTGGCTTCGGTGGCCGGTCCGGTGACCGTGAGCGTCGTCCATTTACA
>CAXTBQ010000067.1:0-18965 GCA_964242065.1 uncultured Terriglobus sp.
CCTGGTAGATGGCATTCAGCGGGCCAATGCCCATCGACACCGTCGGGAACTGCCAAAAATCCTGCATCAGCCACGGGTGCGGATAGCTCGACAGGCCCGGGTGGTCGCGCAGTTCGTGGCGAAAGTTCAGCAGGTTCTGCTCATCCAGGCGGCCTTCAAGAAACGCGCGCGCATACACTCCGGGCGAGGCGTGGCCCTGGAAGTAAATGAAGTCACCCGGCTGGTCACCATACCTTGCTGTAAAGAAGTGGTTGAAGCCCACTTCCAGCAGCGTCGCCAGTGACGAATACGTCGAGATGTGGCCGCCGATGCCTGCGTCCTTCTTGTTCTGGCCGTGCACCATGGCCATCGCGTTCCAGCGGATGAGCGCCTCCACGCGGCGCTCCATCTCGCGGTCGCCGGGGTAGGGCACCTCGTCGTGCCTGGGGATAGTGTTGCGGTAGGGCGTGGCGAGCTCGTTCTCCGCCTGGACGCCGGCCTCGCGGGCGCGCTGGCGCAGCGCGGTCATCAGGTCCGCTCCTTGCTGCGGGCCTTCGGCCACAATCATCTCGTCAAAGGCTTCGATCCACTCGGCAATCTCCCCCTGGAGATCCGCATTCACGGGTGCTGTTACCTGTGTCGCCATCCTGCCCTACTCCCTGGTGGCCTGGAGGCGCACCGGCTCGATTATATGTGGGATGCGCCGTCTGCTTCCTTGTGGAGCGTGTTCTCGTGCCCGACCTCCTACTGAAGTGCCGACGTTAGGAAAATGGGTGCCCCATGTCTCGCAGAGACATGGGATTCCTCAGCTACGTACCGTCACGGAATCCACCATCTCAACATCGAGATGTGCGGCACCTGCACCGTCTCCAGGGCTGCAAAGGGCGCATCTGCTTAGAATGTAAGGAGAGGTGAGTATGCCGCCTGTCGCACCCAATCCCGTAACAACCGTGGAAGCCACGGTCACTTCCAAGGGACAAGTGACGCTGCCAAGCGAGCTACGAAAGCGTCTTGGCTTGAAGAAGGGCAGTCGCGTCTGCCTCAGCATTACTGAGACTGCGCCTGCCCAGGCAGAACCCCCACGCTACACCACGCAAGATCTGTGGCGAATGGCCGACGCTGGACCGAGACCCACTCGCACCATGAGCTTCGAAGAAATGAATGAAGCCAAGGGTGATAGAAGCAGGCATGCAGGCGGCTGATACGAACATCTGGGCGCGAGCCTACCTTAACGATGACACGCAGCAATCACCTCTCGCCCGCGTGACAATCGATGAGGCGTGTGCCTCGGAGGGTCTCTTTGTCCCTATCTTGGTCCTGGCGGAACTCTTCTGGGTACTCAGGCGAACATGGCAGAAAGAGCGCGTGCTTGACACGCTAGAGCACATTCTGAGGACTGACGGAGCCGTGGTGGAGTCCAAAGCTCTCGCGGAGCAGGCAATCAGGGATGCACGTGTGGGTGGTGCGGGATTCGCAGACTTGCTCATAGCAAGTACTGCGCTGGCCCATGGTGCATATGAGGTACTCACCTTCGACAAAGCCTTCGCTCGCCAGCCGCATGTCCGCCGCTTGCACTGACGCGTCTGCTACGTCGAGTAATCCGCGTTGATGTGCACGTACTCCACGGTCAGATCGCAGGTCAGGAAGCGGCACCGTCCCGTCCCGGGCCCCAGGTTCACGGCAATGGTGTACTCACGCTGCTGCATGCGGGCGTGGACCGCGGCTTCGTCGTAGCCGGAGGCACGGGTGCCGCGATCGAAGACGAGCACGCCTCCGATGGATACGGTGACGTCTTCCACCTGGAACGGCACCCCCGCGTAACCGGCGGCCGCCAGGATGCGGCCCCAGTTGGGATCGGCGCTGGACCAGGCCGTCTTGCAGAGCGGGCTGTGGGCAATGCTCTTGGCCACGCGCTTGGCCGCGGCATGGTCCGGCGCGCCCATGATGTCAAGCGTGACCACGTGCGTCACGCCTTCGCCGTCGTCGATGATGCTGTGTGCCAGTTCATCGCAAACGCGCTGCAGTTCCGCACAGAAGCTGTCCTGAAAGCTGCGGGGCACGGCATCCCAGCGCACACCGCTGGCACCGCTGGCCAGCAGCAGTACGGTGTCGTTGGTGCTGGTGTCGCCGTCCACGGAGATACTGTTGAAGCTCCCTTCCACCGCGGGCTCCAGCAGCGAGCGCAGGTCCTCTGGATCAATTTGCAAGTCTGTGAACAGGTAGACGAGCATGGTGGCATGCGGCGGCCCAAGTTGCGGCCCGATCATGCCCGCGCCCTTGCAGCAGCCGAAAATGCGCACAGAGCTTTCCGCATCGTCCAGGCTGCCCTGTGCCATCTTCATGCGCGTATCCGTGGTCATGATGGCAGTGGCAAACGCTTCCGCCGCGCCGTTGTTGCTGTTCAGCCTCGCTGCCGCCGTAGGCAGGGCACTCACCACCTTCTCCACCGGCAGGGGCACGCCGATGATGCCCGTGGACGAAGGAAAGACCTCGTCGGGCTGGCAGCCGAAGATGCGCGCAGCTTCCGCGCATGTCTGTTCGGCAGCGGCAATACCGATAGGTCCGGTGGCGCAGTTCGCATTACCCGCGTTCACCACGACCGCCTTGATGCGCCCCGCGTTCGCGGCCATATTGCGACGGCCGACCGTCACGGGCGCTGCCACTACCTGGTTCCGCGTGAACATGACAGCGGCGGATGCCGTCCGGTCTGCGACGGCAACCGCCAGGTCGCTGCGCCCGCTGGCCTTGATGCCGGCCTTGACAGCAGCCCAGCGAAAGCCACGGGGAAGTTCTTTACGGATGGAGGGCAATCGAGTTCCTTTGCATGTGCCGTTGACGGGCGGCCAGTTCCTTCGAGAAGCCTATAGTTTTCGGATCTGTCATCCCGTAGCGAAGCGCAGGGATCTGCAATTTAGCGTGCATACGCAGGGCTCTTGCGGTGAGGCATGGCGTCCTCAGGTGTTCGCGCAGAGCGCGAATCGGCACCCGTTCACTCGCACAGCATGCATATGACGACGGACCGGCACACATGCAGATCCCTGCGCTGCGCTGCGGGATGACAACGGCCTGGGAGGAGGAACGGGTAAGCATGCAAATAGAATGCCGCACGTCCTCTACCAGCCAGCGGGATCGATCGAAAGCACCCTGCCGTCGCGGCTGCTCTGCTGCGCAAGCTCTGTGATGCGAGCAATGTTTACGGCGGCGCGCGCGGTGACCGCCTGTTCCGCCTGACCCAGGATCGTCTCCGCCACGTTCAGATAGAAGTTGCGATAGTCGCCGCGTTCGGTGGGCAGCGTGGTCTGTTCCAGCTTCGCCGGTTGCGCCGGATCGGGGCACATCGTCAACCTGCCGTACATCGCTTCCTTCTCAGGCAGCCACGACTCCGCGCTGTCCAGCGACGGCACCTTGGCGCCACCCACCACGGCGAGCTCCTGCGGATCCAGGCCGAACTTCACAAAGCTGCCGCCCACGCACTCCAGCCGATAGCGCGGTCCGGGATCGCTCGCCAGCACCGTGGTACCCAGACGCACCAGCAGGTCGCGGCCGTCTTCGCGCGTGAAGAACAGGTGCAGGTCAAAGGCATCGGGCACCTTGCTGCGGGCGTCGCGGTCAAACCGAAGATTCGCGTAAAGCCGGTCGGGCCTGCCAAACAGTGTTAGCGCCTGGTCGATCAGGTGCGGACCAATGTCATAGAGCAGGCCGCCACCCTCTTCCTCTTCGCGCCACGCGCCGGGCTTTGGCTGCGGGCGGTACCGGTCAAAGCGCGAGTCAAGCGTGACCGGGCGGCCCAGCTTGCCGCTCTCGATCAGGCTGCGCAGCGTGAGAAAGTCGCCATCCCACCGGCGATTCTGGAAGGGAAACAGCAGCTTGCCCTGCGCCTCTGCCGTGGCTTCCAAATCTTCTGCCTGCGCCAGCGTCGTGGTCACGGGTTTGTCGCAGACCACGTGCTTGCCCGCGAGCAGCGCCTGTTTCGTCAGCGCGTAGTGCGTCGGGCTGGGTGTGCCAATCACGACCAGCTCCACATCGCTCGCCAGCAGCTCGTCAAAGGAGCGTAGTAGTGGTACTTCCGGGTAGGCGGCTTTTGCGGAGTCACCCGTGCGCTGCACAATCGCGGCAAGTTCCAGCGCAGGGACAGCGCTCACAAAGGGTGCATGGAACACACGGCCCGCCAAGCCGTAACCAACCACTCCGGTACGAATGCGACGCAATGGACTTCTCCTCACAGGTGCGTGGATTTGCAGCCGAAACAACAGAGTAAACGCGTCTGACCGGGACGCGAATCGCGACCGTGCGGCATGCGCTGACCGCAACCGTAGCACTCTTATGGCGTACTGCGCGACTTGGGTGCGTCAATTTTCTGCATCGAAGCCGCAGGTGCCGCGCATCACATAAGCGATCAAACAGGTGCCGACACATGCGCAGCCCTGCAACGGGAGACTGCCGGCAGGTGAGGCGCGAGCCTTGGAGAGTATGACGCAACAGGATCGATCCATTGCCGGCTGTACCGGAACGCAACGACGTACAGGCGTCGGCAGGCTGGCAGCGGCACTCTTTCTCTTTCCCGCGGTGGCGGCGGTTGGGCAGATGGCTTCGCAGGGCAGCAACGGCGCGGGCCAGGGTTCCTCCGCTGGCGGACGCAGTGCAAGCGGTCCAGCCACCGTGCAGGCAGCCCAGCAGACGCTCCAGACCATTTCCGGCAGCGGGCAGACCGGTGGTGCCGCAGGCTCAGGCGGTGTCAGTTCCAACGACTACAAGGGATCGCTCATTCAGGGCACGGCCACTGCCGGAGTTCTTGACCTCTCGTTGGACGACGCCATTCAGCGCGGGTTTCGTGCGAATCTCGGCCTTATCCTGCAGGGCAGCCAGGTGCAAAACGCCGCCGGTACGCGTTTGCAACAGCTCCAGGCCCTGCTGCCCACCGCGACAGGCTCCGCCACATACACGGTGCAGCAGGTGAACCTGGCCGCTTATGGACTATCGTTTCCCGGCATCAAGACGATTGTTGGACCCTTCCAGGTGTTTGACTTCCGCGGATACCTGAGTCTCTCGCTCTTGAACGTGCAGTCCATCCAGAACTACCTGGCCGCAAAGCACAACTTTCAGGGGGCCCAGCTCACAGCAGAGGACGCCCGCAACATGGTGGTGCTCACCGTGGGCAATGCCTACCTGCTGTGCATCGCCGATGCGTCGCGCATCGCCGCGGAAGAGGCGGAGAAGGCAAACGCGAAGGTCTCGCTGGACCAGGCGACGGCGGCGCATGACGCCGGCACCAGTCCCCGGCTTGACGTGCTGCGCGCGCAGGTGGACTACCAGAACGCGGACCAGCAACTGATTCAGGCACAGAACACGCTGGAAAAGGACAAGCTGGCACTCGCGCGTGCCATCGGCCTGCCTCTGGAACAGAAGTTCCGCGTGTCGGATGCAGCACCGTATTCCGCCGCAGTCGCCACCACGCCCGAGCAGATGTTCAGCGACGCCCTGAAGAACCGCAAAGACCTTGCGGGCCTGGCGGAGCGCGTAAAGGGCGCCGAAGCCCAGAAGAAGGCAGCGATTGCGGAGCAGTACCCGAAGATCGACTTCACTGGTGACTTCGGCACGCTTGGTCAAAGACTGAACAAGAACCACGGCACCTATACCGCCACCGGCGAGGTCTCCGCGCCCATTCTGCAGATTGCAAAAACCCGGGGCGATAGGGAAGTGGCGGACGCGGCACTGCAGCAGCAGCGGGCGCGCTACTCCGACCAGGTGCAGCAGGTAAACGCAGACGTCCGCAGCGCTCTGCTCGACATCGAAACTGCGGCCAAGCTGGTGGAAGCCACACGCAGCAACGTGGACCTGGCAAACGAGGCACTCAGCGAAGCACAGCAGCGGTTCCGCTCCGGCGTGGCCGACAATCTCGCCGTCTCGGACGCGCAGGCGCAGACCCAGCAGGCCAATGACCAGTACATCAGCGCGCTCTACCAACACAACGTGGCCAAGCTTTCACTGGCGCGCGCCGCCGGATACGCCGGCACCAATTACAAGCAGGCTCTTCAACTTGGAGGAAAGTGATCGTGGCAGATTCCGATCAGCAGAACGCAAACACTGCGCAGGCGCAGGGCGGCGATGCCCCGCAGACAGTGAATCAGCAGCAAGACAATAACCAGGCCACGCCGCCCAAAGACGATACCAAGGCAAAGCCCGCGGAGCCGCCTGCAGCCAAGGCGCGCCGCAACTTTATCATCGCAATCGTCGTGATCCTGCTCCTGCTGGTTGCCGGGTTCTTCTACTATCGCTCCACTCTGACAGAGGATACCGACGATGCGCAGGTAGACGGCGATCTCTACCAGGTGTCCGCGCGAGTGCAGGGCCAGGTGATCAAGGTCAACGTCACGGATAACCAGGAGGTGCACCAGGGTGACGTGATCGCGGAGATCGATCCCCGTGACTACCAGGTGGCGCTGGAGCAGGCAGAGGCGCAGCTTGCCAACAGCAAAGCGGCGTTTGTGCAAGCCAACGCAAACGTGCCCATCACCAGCGTGCAGACCCGCACCCAGGTGTCAACCTCTGGCGCTGACGTCACTACCGCACAGGCCGCCGTGGCGCAGGCACAGAAGCAGGTAGCCGCAGCGCAGGCACGTGTGGACCAGGCAAAGGCCAACGCGCTCAAAGCGCAGCTCGACGTGGACCGCTACACGCCGCTGGTGGCCAAGGACGTGATCAGCAAGCAGCAGTTCGATCAGGCTGTGGCACAGGCCGCCGCGAACAACGGCGCTTTGCTGGAAGCGCAACAGAATGTAGTCGCGCAGCAGGCGGCGGTCGCGCAGTCACAATCGCGTCTGAACTCGGCCCGCAGCGACGAGCAGCAGGCCCGGCAGAATGGTCCCAAGCAGATTGCGGTGCAGCAGGCTCGCGCCCAGGCCGCCAATGCGGACATCGAGCAGAACCAGGCCAAGGTTGATCAGGCCCGGCTGAACCTGTCTTACTGCCACATCGTCGCGCCCACCTCTGGCATCATCAACCGCAAAAATGTTGCGGTGGGCCAGAACATCTCCACCGGACAGAACATGCTGACGATCATTCCGCTGGACAATTTGTGGATCACCGCCAACTTCAAGGAAACGCAGTTGCAAAAGATGAAGGTGGGCCAGGCCGTCACCGTCAAGGTGGACGCGCTGGGCGGCCGAAAATACCACGGTCACGTCAAGCAGGTGGGTGGTGCCACCGGTTCGCGGCTTTCGCTCTTCCCGCCGGAGAACGCAACCGGCAACTACGTGAAAGTCGTGCAACGCATCCCGGTACGCATCGACCTCGACAAAGGCGAGAACGACGACCACCTCCTGCGGCCCGGTTACTCCGTGGTGCCGGACGTGGACATCCACTAACGCGCTCTTTAGAAAGCAGCACGGCTCGCCTCAGGCGGGCCGTTTCTGTTTTGCCGGAAGAAATCCGCAGCGGATTGCGGTACGGTGTCATCTACACAGGTGCAGGCTACTCCCATGCCCATCGCTCTCGACTTCTTCGTGCATTACGCATACGGCATCCTGTTCCTCTGGGTGCTGGTGGAGCAGCTGGGCATTCCCGTGCCTTCGGTGCCGCTGCTGATTGCCACGGGCACGCTTACCGCAACGCACCGGCTGCATACGGTTCCTGCCATGCTGTCGATTCTTGCGGCGTGCGCGATAGCCGATTCCCTCTGGTACTACGCGGGCGTGCGCTACGGTGGACGCGTGGTGCGGCTGGTCTGCAGGCTGTCGCTTGAGGCGTCGGCCTGCGTCCGCAAGACCGAAGGCTACTTCGGCAAGCACGGCGCGGTCACGCTGCTGTTCGCTAAGTTTGTGCCCGGGCTGTCTGCGGTGGCGCCGCCCATCGCTGGCCAAACCGGTATGAGCTACCCGAAGTTCCTGGCGTATGACTTGCTGGGATCGCTCATCTGGTCGTCAGCCTACGTGTTCGGCGGGCGCTTCTTTGGCGACCTTGCCAAGCGTTCCGCGCCGTTCTTCCACTTCCTAGCGCGCTTCGGTTTGGCGCTCTTTGTAGTGGCGCTGCTCGCGTTCATCGCGCGCCGCATCTGGCTGCAGCGTGCCTTCCTCAAAGATCTGCGGGATGCCGGTATCACCGGTCCCGAACTTCAGGCCATGCTCGATAGTGCGGACGCAAACAGTACGCGTCCGCCGTTCATTGTGGACCTGCGGCACCCGTTGGACTACCTGCCCGACCCGCGCGTGTTGCCCAACGCCGTGCGCATCAGCCCTACAGACCTAGAGAAGCATCGCGACCTGCTGCCGCGCGACATGGACGTGATCCTCTATTGCACTTGCCCGAACGACGAGACCAGCGCCACTCTGGCGAAGCGCCTGCAAAAGCTGGGCGTGCACCGTGTGCGCCCGCTGCGTGGCGGGTTTGAGGGCTGGCGCGATGCCGGCCTGCCGCTCACGGCGTACAACGAAGCGACGCCGCACGCGCTTGCACCGGACCTGGTGGAAGCAGCAGCGGTCTAGCATCGGGTGCCCATAGCTTGCCCTGAGGCTAACGAACGGTCTCGGGAGAGACATGGGTTCGTGAGCATCCGTGCCACACAGACCCACGTCTCAAAAGCGAGACGTGGGGCACCCACTTACAGCGACAGCGTCATACGCTCCTCCGTCTTGTAGCTACCGTGCAGTCGCGCGTGCGACACTGCTCTCGATGAAAACGGAGATAACACCCACCACGAATCTGGCAGGCAAGGTGACGCGGCGGTCGCTGGTAGGCGGCTCTCTTGCGCTGCTTGCATCCGCATCCTCGCCCGCCATGCTTGCCGCGCAACGCCCGTCCCAGACTCTGAGCTTCGACCTGCTGCGCGCACCAGACCTCCTCCAGATACAGACCGGCAACAGCCCGCTGCCAGTCACGATGGATCGCAGCTCCGGCAGGTGGTCGGTGACCGGCGCGGAAATGCAGGTGCAGCCTCGCAGTGCTGAGCTCGAGATCTCGCTGACCGCGCCAGAGGTTCCCGTGCAGCGCGTTCACCTGCGCTGGCGAGCCAGCATCGCCCAAACCACGCTGGTTGTGGGCGACGCATGGGAGCGCAGCTATGCCGACCTGGCCTGGCTGCCGCTGCGCGCCGAGCGCATCCTGCCGTGGTATTTCCTCTGCAGCGACAAGGGGTCTGTGCAGGGTGCGGGCGTGAAGACCGGTGCCGCCGCACTGTGCTTCTGGCAGGTGGATGCGGAAGGCGTGTCCTTGTGGCTCGACGTGCGAAACGGCGGCAGCGGCGTCGTCCTGGGTCAGCGCACCCTGCTGCTGGCCACGGTCGTTCAGCAGCGCTCACTGCAGCATCAAGATGCGTGGCAAACAGCCATCGCACTTTGCAGGCAAATGGCCGCCGGCACCGAGGTCGTCCGCAAGCGTGGCGCGTACTCACTCGACGCGATCTACGGCAGCAACGACTGGTACTACGCCTATGGCAAGAACACGCCGGAAGGCATTCTGCGCGATGCCAGCGTCGTCCGCGAGCTGGCGCCGGCCGCGCCGTACAAGCCCTTCTGCATCATCGACGACGGTTACCAGGACCCTGCCCGCTTCCCCAGCATGCAGCGCCTGGCAGAAGACATCCGCGCGCGTGATGTCGCTCCGGGCATCTGGATCCGGCCCACCCGCGCCCGCAAGTCTGATGCAGCAAATCTGCTGCTACCGCAGGCACACTGGGCTGGCCGCAACAGCACGGAGCTGGCGTACGATCCTACCGTGCCGGAAGCCCATGCCCTGGTGATGCAGTCCGTGACGGAAGCCTGTGCGTGGGGCTACGACTTCATCAAGCATGACTTCACCACCTATGAGCTGCTGGGCCAGTGGGGCTCGCAGATGGGTGCCTCGCCCACACGCCCCGGCTGGTCCTTCCATGATCGGTCGCGAACCAACGCCGAGATCATCCGCTCGCTCTACGGAGACATCCGAACGGCCGCCGGGTCTGACCGCATCATTCTCGGGTGCAATACGATCGGCCACCTTTCCGTGGGCCTGTTCGATGCTAGCCGCACCGGTGACGATGTGAGCGGACGCGACTGGGAGCGCACCCGCCACATGGGCGTGAACACGTTGGCTTTCCGGCTGCCGCAGAACGGTGTCTTCTTCGCCACCGACGCCGACTGCGTACCCTTCACACCGGACGTTTCCTGGCAACACACTGAGGCATGGCTGCGTGCTGTTGCCCTGAGCGGTTCGGTACTGCTCATCTCTCCCGACCCGAAAGCGTTTGGCGCGGAACAGAAGGCGGCGGTGAAGAAGGCGTTCGAAGTGGTTGCCGCCAGGCCATCCACCCAACCGTTGGATTGGATGGAAACCAACGTGCCCACTTTGTGGAGGACAGGCAGCGGGGAGCAGCGCTTCCAGTGGCTGGACGCAGCCGGCGCGTACCCGTTCTAGTCCTGAATCTCAGAACAGAGGGTGCCCCATGTCTCGCAGAGACATGGGATTTACGGATCATGGGCAGCCGCGGACCCCACGTCTCAGAAGCGAGACGTGGGGCACCCTCAAGTTCGGCTCACATGCAGATCCCTCCGCGTCGCTGCGGGATGACAACGCGGTACAACCAACTGCGCAGGAGCGCCTTGTCTTTGCTAGACTTAAGCCGCTTCCAAACAACAGAGTCAACCAGCGAAACAGTTCCATGCCGCACGGCATGCGTTGCTGCACCGCTTACCCTTCAGGAGTTCCCATGCATCGCTTTGTTCGTTACGCCGCGGCTGCAAGCCTGTTTTCCACCCTGCTGCCGTTTGCCGTTGCGCAGGACTCGCCCAAGCCGCTGCTGGGATTCACCGCGCAGTCGGCGGCCACGGAGCGCACATGGGAAGCGAAGTTCCTTGCGGTGCCTGACGCGAAGCGCATCTCCGATAACATGCACCTGCTCGCCGCGCACCCGCACAACGTGGGCTCTGAGGCACAGCGCAAGAACGCCGAGTGGCTGGTGCAGCAGTACAAGACCTGGGGCTGGGACGCAAAGATCGAGCAGTTTGATGTGCTGTATCCCACACCCAAAACGCGCGTGCTGGAGCTGCTGGGCGACAAGCCATACAAGGCAAAGCTGGAAGAGCCGCCTGTTCCGGAAGACCCCTACACGCAGGACAAAAGCCCGGCCATGCCGCCGTACAACATCTAGGCGCTAGATGGTGACGTGACCGGTCCACTGGTCTACGTGAACTATGGCAACATCACCGACTATGACGAGCTGGCCCGCAACGGTGTCAGCGTCAAGGGCGCGATCGTCATTGCGCGGTACGGCGGTGGCTGGCGAGGCCTGAAGCCGAAGCTTGCCTACGAGCACGGCGCCATTGGTTGCATCATCTACTCCGACCCGGCAGACGATGGTTATGCGCAAGGCCTGACGATCCCGGAAGGCCCCATGCGGCCCAAGTGGGGCGTGCAGCGTGGAAGCGTTTCCGACACCACGCTCTACGCCGGTGATCCGCTGACGCCGGGTGAACCGTCTGTGCCCGGGACAAAGCGCCTCGCGATCAAAGACAGCAAGGTCATCATGCAGATTCCCACCATTCCCATCAGTTGGGGAGACGCGGAGCCGCTGCTGCAGCAGCTTGGCGGGCGTACCGTGCCGCAGGCGTGGCGCGGAGGCTTGCCCATGACCTACCGCTTCGGCCCTGGTCCGGCGAAGGTTCACCTGAAGGTGGAATCCGACTGGGGCACCAAGCCCGTGCTCGACGTAATCGCCATGCTCAAGGGCAGTGAAGAGCCGGACACCTGGATTGTGCGCGGCAACCACTACGACGGCTGGGTCAACGGCGCGGACGATCCCATCAGCGGCCAGTCTGCATTGCTGGAAGAGGCGCGTGCGCTGGGTGAGCTGCACAAGCAAGGCTGGAGCCCGAAGCGCACGCTGGTCTACGCCGCATGGGACGGCGAAGAGCCGGGCCTGCTGGGTTCCACCGAGTGGGCGGAACAGCACGCCGACCAGCTCACCAAGCACGGCGCGATCTACGTGAACTCCGACGAAAACGGACGCGGCTTCTTCGGTGCCAACGGATCGCAAAGCACGGAGTTGCTGGTGAACGACGTGACCCGCGAGATGATGGACCCTGAGTCCGGCAAGACGGTGTGGGCGCGGCAAAAGGCAGCGCAGCAGGCAGGCCGCGGACGCGGCGCGGCTCGCCCCGCGAACGGCCCGGAGCGCGCCACCATTGAGTTTGGTCCGGCGGGAAGCGGTTCCGACTACGCGGGCTTCGTCGACCACCTGGGTGTGGCGTCCATCAACATCGGCTTTGGCGGCGAGGATCGCGGCGGCACCTACCACTCGGCCTATGACACGCCGTGGCACTGGGACCAGTTCGCCGACAAGGAGCAGGTCTACGGCAAGCTGTTTGCGCAGACTGCGGGCATCATCATCATGCGGCTGGCCGACGCGGAGGTGATGCCGTTCAGCTTCAACGAGCTTTCTCTTACGGTTGCGGGCTATGCCAGCAGCCTGAAGTCTGAGGTCAAGCAACTGCAGGCAGACTCGGCTGCGCGCACCAAGCTATTGAGCAGCGGCGCGCTTGCCTTGGCAAACGACCCGAAGAACCCGATGCAGCCGCCCGCGGCCTTGCCGATG
The DNA here is from genome assembly GCA_964242065.1 of uncultured Terriglobus sp. Lineage (GTDB taxonomy): Bacteria > Acidobacteriota > Terriglobia > Terriglobales > Acidobacteriaceae > Terriglobus. The sequence continues at coordinate 12,542 of CAXTBQ010000067.1, forward strand.
CCGCCCGCCATGGACTTCACCACGCTGGATGGTGCGCTGGACAAGCTGAAGGCCGCGGCAGCGCATTATCAGCAGGCGACGACAAATGCTCCCGCACTACCTGCAGCGAAGCGCAAACAGCTGAACGACGGCCTTGCCGTTGCAGAGCGCAAGCTGATCAGTGCAGAGGGGCTGCCCGGCCGTCCTTGGACCAAGCACCTGCTGTACGCTCCCGGCACGTTCACCGGTTACGGCGCCAGCACCCTGCCCGGCGTACGGGAAGCGGTTGAGGCTGGCCGCTACGACGAAGCGAAGCAGCAGCTCACCGTGCTGGTGCAGGCGCTGAACGATGAAGCGGCCTGGATCGATTCGCTGGCAACGCAGGCAGGGCAGTAACGCCTCTCACCTATTGAGACGCAATCTGACACGGCTAAGATCATGCACGCTCAAACTGGAGAGACGAATGAAAAAGATTCTGATGGTGGCAACGGGGCTGCTCAGCGGCTGCATGGCTGCCGGCGCGGCAAAGGCAAAGCCGGTCACGGTGCCGCTTGCCGATGCCACGGGGAAGAGCGTTGGTTCGGTAAGCTTCACACAGCACGGCAAATCAGTCGAAGTGCGTGCCGCGCTCAATGGTCTGCCCACGGGTGAGCACGCCATTCACGTGCACGCGAACGGCACCTGCACGCCGCCTGACTTCACCAGCGCAGGCGGCCACCTAAACCCGAACAGCAAGCACCACGGCTTTAGCAATCCGGAAGGCCACCACGCTGGCGACTTCTCGAAGAGCATTGAGGTCAAGGCTGACGGTACCGGCTCTGCCAAGCTCAGCAGCGCGGACCTCTCGCTGGACGCGGCTTCTCCGGTGGCGATCTATGGCAAGTCTGTCGTAGTGCACGAGCTGGTAGACGACCAGAAGACAGACCCTGCCGGTGCTTCCGGCAAGCGCATCGCCTGCGGGGTGATTCCGGCGGCAAGCATGTAGTCGCGCGGAGTAGACCCGGTACTCGACTTCTGAATGACCGGGTCTTTTCCTCAACCTGTGCAAATCTGCCAGTTTCTGTCCGCTAAATACAGGTTTCTGCACGCCTACAGCAGCTTTTCTGCAGGGAAAACACCTGTTCTTTGGCGGTGAATTCGTGCGGAGCGTTCATCTCTATGGAGCTTCGCTCATGAGACCGGGCTTGTTGTAATGCGATTGGGTCCGCCGTTTGTCAAGCCTCCAAAGTAGCTAACTCATTCTATTGATAGATGTTATCGTTGGCAGGTTCAGTGCCCGCAATGCACTAGAATCGTCGTAGTAGCAAAGAACGGTCGCAGCCAACCCATTTGGTACGCGGCAAGGGGCCTATAGTCTGCACCATCTTCGGTGCAGTTCGTCTCCGCGCAAAATTTTCCCGTTCTGTTCGCTGCTGGCCAGGTCAGAGTGGCGGCACCCGGACATGGAGTTTGCTGGCCGCCGCGATCGCTGCCAGATAGCCGCACATGCCGTGGACGCCTCCACCCGGCGGTGTGGAGCTGGAGCAGAGGAAGATGCCGGGCAGGGCAGTGAAGTAGGGCGGCAGCGTTGGCCGGCGGACGATCTGCGATAACGTCATCGCGCCTCCTGACACATCCCCGCCCAGCAGGTTCGGGTTCCAGTGCTCCATCTGCGGCGCTGTACGGGTGCTGCGGGCAAGGATTGCTTGCTGGAAGCCGGGCGCATACCGCTCAATCTGTGCCTCGATGCGGCTGGTGAAGTCGCTGGAGGAGTCGTTCGGCACGTGGCAATAAGCCCACGCCGTATGCTGCCCCTGCGGCGCGCGGCTTGGATCGAAGAGGCTGGGCTGCGACAGCAGGACGTACGGTTCGCTGCTTTCGCGACCGTCCCACGCATCCTGCTCGGAAGCGACGATTGCGCTCAAGCTAGAGCCCAGGTGGACGGTCCCAGCGCGGCGGCATAGGTCCGCCGTCCACGGAATGGGCGCGGAAAGTGCCCAATCCAGCTTGCAGATGCCGGGGCTGGTCTGGAACTTGCGGTATGGCTCCTGTTTGGCAGGAGGTATCTGGTCTCCCGCAAGATGCAAGAACTGGCGCGGCGTCACGTCCAGAAGGACGGCATCGGCCTTGGGCAACTCTTGCAGCGAGGTGACCGGATGGTCTGTGTAAATCTCGCCGCCAAGCTCACGGAGTACCGATGCGAGAGCGTTGGAAATAGCTTGCGCGCCGCCCCCGGCGATGGGCCATCCCGTGCTGTGCGCGGCGGCACCCAGCACCAGCCCTGGCGCTGAACTCGCAGCCATGTGGAGCGGCACATTCGCGTGACCGGCCAGTCCGGCGAACAGTGCCCTTGTTCGCTCCGTATGGAAGACCTTTTGGGCCAGGCGTTGTGCAGGCAGCAGTGCGTGCAGGCCGAAGTTCGCCAGCAGCAGCGGGTTGGCCGGCCAGTGCAGTAGCGGCGAGAGCGTATCGCCCACAAACGCCGGCCATGCGCGTACAACCGCCTGCACCAGCTTTCGCCAGGCGGGGCCGTCGCTGCCAAGCAGTTCCACGGTCGCGTCCAGATCGTGCAACAGGCCTACCGCGTCGCCTCCGTCCAGCGGGTGCGCCAGTGGCACGTCCGGCTCGATCCACTGCAGGCCGTGCTGCTGGAGCGGCAGTGACCGGAAGAAAGGCGACGCAATGCCGAGAGGGAAGACGGCAGAACCCATGTCGTGCAGGAAGCCAGGCAGCGTCACCGCTTCGGTTCTCGCGCTGCCGCCCAGCGTTGCCGCGCCCTCCAGTACGGTTACGTGGACACCGGCCCGCGCAAGCGCGACGGCAGCGCTCAGGCCGTTGGGGCCGCTACCGACGATGACGGCCCTCTTCATAACTCATGAGATGCGGAGGAGCGGCAGCTTTGTAGACTGAACCTATCGCACGACCCGGAGTGACTGACTGCAACCCTTTCTGAAGCTACGCAACGTCTCCGTCGCTCGAGGCGAAACACCCGTCCTGCAAGGCATCAACCTGGAGGTCGGGCGCGGGGAGTGCATCGCCATCCTGGGGCCGAACGGCTGCGGCAAGTCCACGCTCATCAAGACAGTGACGCGGGAACTGTACCCGCTCGTACTGCCCGGAACGAGCGTGGAGATCTTTGGCCGTGAACGGTGGGACGTGACGGACCTCCGCCGTAGACTGGGCGTGGTTACGTCCGAAACGCCCAGCAAGAGCGCTCAAGGCACGACAGCGTTCGATGCCGTGCTGACGGGCTTCTTCTCTTCAACCACGCTATGGCCTAATCTGCAGGTGACGCCAGCCATGCGAGAGGCGGCGCAGATTGCGATCGAGCAAGTAGGCGCTGGGGCGTTTGCCGGGCGGGAACTGGGCACGCTGTCCGCGGGGCAGCAGAAACGCGTGTTGATTGCACGGGCACTGGTGGCAAGCGGAGACGCCGAAGGGCGTGTGCTGCTGCTGGATGAGCCGTCCAACGCGCTTGACCTGGCGGCACAGGCCGAACTGCGCGAGACCTTGCGCAAGCTGGCTCGTGCGGGCACCGGCATCATCCTGGTGACGCACCACATCGCGGACATCGTCCCGGAGATCGGCCGCGTGATCTTCATGCGCGAAGGACGGATCATTGGTGACGGTCCGCGCGGCTCCATGCTGACGCCGGAGCGCCTGCAAGAGCTGTTCTGTGCACGGGTGGATCTGGCGGAGCGGGAAGGCTTCCTGCACGCCTGGTAATCACCTAATGGTCAACACCTGTGAAGGCAATCTGTAGCGGCACCAGCTCCGGCTGCTTGATCTTCTGCGGTCCAAGCACAGCCACCCGCGGAACCGGACCGCGCATCATGGCCACCTCATCACAGGCGTGCAGGCGCGGGCACTTTTGGCAGTCTTTGTAGATTTTGTCCGGCAGCGCGGTGCGATCCATGGTGGTCCGGAAGCCGTAGCGGAAAAAGAAGTCCGGGATGCGCGTGAACAGGCAAACCGTCTGGATGCCGTGCTCTTCTGCCTCGTGCAGCAGCGCGGCCATCAGTCCGCCGCCCGCGCCCTGGCCCTTGGCCTCCGGCTTCATCACGATGCTGCGCACCTCAGCTAAATGCGGGCCGTAGAGGTGCAGTGCGCCACAGCCAAGAAAGATGCCGCCCTCTGATTCCGCGATGTGGAAATCCCGGATGTTCTCGCAGATTTCCGCATATTGGCGGCGTAGGAGCGTGCCGTCGCCGGAGAGCGAATTGACCAACTCGAAGATGTTGGCCGCATCCTGCAGCCGCGCCTTGCGCACATTAGAGGGCATGGTCCGCCTCCTCTAACTGTGCCGGCCTCGCGGGCAGGGCGTCCAACCGCTCCTGCGCAGAAATCAAGGCCTGCATGACCTGCTCCGTCGCTGTTCCGCCGACCACAGCATGGCAGTCGATGGTTGCGCGCAAGGTGATGCTTTCGTGGAAGTCCGGCCCAAACTCTTCGCCAAACTGCCGGAGTTCTTCCAGCGAGAGCGCGTTCAACTCGCGGCCGCTCTCCAGCGCGTAACGAACGGCGTTGCCGATCTTCTCGTGCGCCGTGCGAAAAGGCACGCCCTTGTAGACGAGGTACTGCGCGGCTGCCATCGCGTTCAGGTAGCCAGACTGTGCAGCCTGCTCCATGCGATCGAAGCGGAAGCGCAGCGCAGAGGTAAACGGCGCAAGCAGCGGCAGCATGCCGCCGAGCGTCTCAGCGACCTCGAACGTCGCTTCCTGGGTCTCCTGCATGTCCTTGTTGTAAGCGAGCGGCAGGCCTTTGAGAATGGTGGCAAGCGTAGTGGCAGCGCCCAGGAGACGCCCGCTTTTGCCGCGGACGAGTTCTGTCAGATCCGGGTTCTTCTTCTGCGGCATGGCCGAAGAGCCTGTAGAGAAAGCCTCTGGCAGATCGACGAATCCGAACTCGGCCGTGGCGTGGAGCGTGATCTCTTCCGCAAAACGCGACAGGTGGATGCCGATGGTGGAGGCAGTCTGCGCAAACTCCAGCGCGAAGTCGCGGTCGCTGGTCGCGTCCATGCTGTTGGCCGTCGGAGCATCAAAGCCGAGTTCCTTGCTGGCGATCCAGCGGTCGAGCTTGAGCGTGGCACCGGCGATGGGCCCGGAACCCAACGGGCACCGGTTCAGACGCGCGCGCGTATCCCGCAGCCTGCTAACGTCACGCATAGCCATCTCGAACCAGGCCGATAGCCAGTGCGCGATTAGCACGGGTTCAGCGCGCTGCAGGTGCGTGTAGCTGGGCATCGCGTGTTCGCCTGCAACCTTCGCCTGATTCAGCAGAGCAGTGCACCACGCAGTTAGATCAACGATGGTGCGGTCGACGGCCTCCCGCACATACAGCCGCAGGTTCGTCGCGATCTGCTCATTGCGGCTGCGGCCAGTGTGCAGCTTCAGCGCTGTGGTTCCGATGCGCTCTTTGAGCTCAAGTTCGACGAAGTGGTGAATGTCCTCGGGCAATTCGCCGCCGAGGTCAAGCTTGTCTGCCGCAAAATCAGCGGTGAGCGAGTCAAGTCCGTTCGTAATGGAGAGCAGCTCGTCCTCTGAGAGCACGCCCGCGGCGGCAATGGCCTTTGCATGTGCCTTGCTGGCAGCCACCTCGTGCGGGAGCAAGCGCCAGTCGAACGGGAACGACCGCTGCCAGCGCTCGAAGTCACGGTTCAGCGGCTCGCGAAAGCGGCCTGACCACATCTTGTTGGGCTCGGAGTTGTTAGACATTCTCTCGTTCTATGTGTCGCGCCTTCAGCGCTCGTGGGATGAACTTACGTCTACCTGGGCCTTCGGCCTAGGCTGGTATGTGCCGCGCCTTTGGCGCTCGGGAATCATGTTGGGCGTTCTACCTAGGCCTTCGGCCTGGGCTGGTATGTGCCGCTCCTTTGGCGCTGTTCGTGCTACTGCGAGCTTCGGACTAATGCGGTGCTACTTCCAGCTTCGGCGTTGATGCGGTGCTACTCCGGTGTTTTGCTGCTGCTGAGTTGCGGCATCTCAGAGCCGCGACTCAGGTTAATGAGGCCGCTCTGTGCGTAGATTTGCAGCTTGGCTCGCGTGTCCGTGATGTCGAGATTGCGCATGGTCAATTGACCAATGCGGTCCTGCGGCGAAAAGCTCGACTCGGTCTTTTCCATGGACAGCCGCTCTGGCGCAAAGGTCAGGTTGGGGCTGTCCGTGTTCAGGATGCTGTAGTCGTTGCCGCGCCGAAGCTCCAGTGTGACCTCACCTGTGACGGGCTTGGCGACCCAGCGCTGTGCCGCCTCGCGAAGCATGATGGCCTGCGGGTCGAACCAGCGGCCCTGGTACAGCAGGCGGCCCAGCTTGCGGCCGTTTTCGCGGTACTGCTCCAGCGTGTCTTCGTTGTGGATTCCGGTGAGCAGCCGCTCATAGGCCGCAAACAGCAGCGCCAGTCCGGGTGCCTCGTAGATGCCGCGGCTCTTGGCCTCGATGATGCGGTTCTCGATCTGGTCGCTCATGCC
>CAXTBQ010000068.1:0-18913 GCA_964242065.1 uncultured Terriglobus sp.
CTTATGTACGACCCGACACTATCCCAGCGGCTGAAGCCGCGTTTCCCTTGTTAAGCCGCACGATCCGCGCGACGTATCCTGCATGCCGGAGACCGGCATTACACGATGACAGGCAGGTTCGCCATGCCCGCCAGGCCGAACACCTTGCGGTAGTGCGCCACCAGTTCCGGCGGACCGCTCGCCTTTTCGTAGTTGTCTGACAGCTTCACGGCAGGCCGCCCTTCGGCAGAGGTCAGCTTGCACACCAGCGAGATGGGTGCCAGCGTATCCTCACCCCGCGGATGGCAGCCGCGAAAGTCGTTGGTCAGCAGCGTGCCCCAGCCGGAAGAAAAGCGGATGCGACGCTCGCCGCGCCACTTGCGTGCATCGTGAAAGTCCTGCGCGCTGCGGAAATCCCGCGCGCTAATGCCCGGCTGCAGTTCACCGGAGAAGTACGCGTGCAGGCTCAGGATCTCCTGTGCGTCCAGCCCATCGCTTGCGATGATGAGCTTGGTGCGCGGATCCTGGCCGCGGCTCTCAAGCCACGCAATGTATTCATCACCGGCAAGGAACGGGTCCTTGGAATCGACGCGCTGGCCGGTCCAGTCTGCAGCCCAGTCTGGCGCGCCCTGCAGGAACTGCGTGGTGCCGTAGGTGTCCGGCAGCATCACCCGCAGTGCACCGCCGTAGGTCTGCTGCCAAAGCTCCAGGATTCGGTACTGGGCCGCCCTCAACTCATCATCGTCACGCGCCGTGGCTGCCAGTGCCATGGGCAGTTCATGCGCGTTGGTACCAATCGCTTCCAGATCATGCTTGTACGCCAGGTAGGTATTGCTGGTGCCGGTAAACGCGCCATCCAGCTCGGCGTGCATGGCTTCGACTACGAACTCCTGCCACAAAAACGAGTGACGGCGGCGCGTGCCGAAATCCGCAACAGACAACGCCGGTACACCACGCAGGCTTTCGATCTTTGCCCACAGCCGCGACTTGGCACGCGCGTACAGAATGTCCAGTTCAAACTCGCTCATGCCCTTCAGCGCGGCGCGGGTTTTCAGCTCATTCACGATGGAGAGCGCGTAAATCTCCCACATGGTGACGTCGACCCAGTCGCCCGCAAAGGTCAACTCGAACTGACCGCCATGCTCTGAAAGCTGGTACTCGGAGAGGCAAAAGCCATGCTCCAGCCAGTCAAGGAACGCCGGCTCAAAGATGCCACGAGTGCCATAAAACGTATTGCCCGCAAGCCAGATCATTTCCGACCGGCGAAAGCGCAGCTTCTTGACGTGCTCCAACTGCGCCACCACTGCTTCACGCGGCACCATCTCGCCCAGCCGGAACTTCACGTTGCGATTGCGCAGCCCAAAAGTCACGCGGGTATGGCGGAAGTGCTTCCAGATGAACTGCAGCATCAGCAGTTTGTAAAAATCCGTGTCCAGCAGCGAGCGCACAATCGGGTCCAGGTCCCAGTTGTGGTTGTGCGCACGTTCCGAGAAGTTGATGATCATCCTCTCAGCAGCCTACCAAGCCGCGCCGCTCGACAGAGGCGGCCCTGGCGTAAGTTTGTGTGTCGATCTACGATAGCTGGCACAAGGACCAAAGATGTTTATGACGAAAACATGGACTCGACGCCGCTTTGCACAACTAGCCGCAACCCTGCCCGCGGTGGCCACACTGCCGCTCGAATCGTTGACGGCACAGCCTACCCAGCGGCCGCAGACGTCCGAAGGCAGATTTCCAGCAGGGTTTCTATGGGGTTCTGCAACAGCCTCCTACCAGGTGGAAGGTGCCGTAAACGAGGACGGCCGCGGCCCCAGCGTTTGGGACACGTTCTCACACACGCCGGGTAAGACACACAACGGCGACACCGGCGACGTTGCAACGGACAGCTACCATCGCTACACCGAAGACATCGCGCTGATGAAAGACCTGGGCCTGAAGACCTGCCGGTTTTCAGTAGCGTGGCCGCGTGTATTTCCCAGCGGCACAGGGCAGCCAAACAGCCGCGGCATCGACCACTACCGCAGGTTTGCCGAAGCACTGCGCACTGCTGGCATTGAACCCTATTGCACGCTGTACCACTGGGACCTGCCGCAAACACTTGAAGACAAGGGAGGCTGGCAGAATCGCGACACCGCGCAGGCCTTTGCCGACTACGCGGGGTATACGGCAGGCAAACTGAATGACCTGATCTCGCACTTCATGACCATGAACGAGATCAGCACCTTCGTCGACCTGGGTTATGGCAACGGCATCCACGCGCCCGGCCTGCAGCTGTCGCGCGGCAAGCTGGCGCAGGTGCGCCATCACGCCGTGCTGGGCCACGGCCTGGCTGTGCAGGCGATTCGCGCAAAGACAAAGGCAGGCACAAAGGTCGGCTCTGCCGAGAATCTCTCAGCCGTTGCGCCCGTGTTCGACGCGCCGGAGCACGTGGCAGCCGCGCGCAAAGCAACTGCCGAAGAAAACGCCGGCTACCTGAACGTGATGCGCACGGGCAGGTACACAGACGCCTACCTGCAGAAGCTTGGGGCGGATGCGCCGAAGTTTACCGATGCCGAGATGAAAGCAATCGGCAGCGCGCAGGATTTCCAGGGAATCAACATCTACCTGGTGAACTACGCGCGAGCGGCCAGCAACGCAGCAGGCTATGAGATGGTGCCGCCGCCCGCATCTTACCCGCACATGTTTAGCCCGTGGCTCAGCATCGGGCCCGAAGCCCTGTACTGGGCACCTCGCTTCGTCAACGAGCTGTACAAGCCGGGCGAAATCTACATCACGGAAAACGGGTGCTCGTCCGACGACAAGCCTGCGGCAGACGGCCACATCTACGACACCGACCGCGTCATGTACCTGAAGAATTATCTGACACAACTGCAGCGAGCCACGCGCGAAGGCATACCCGTAAAGGGGTACTTCTGCTGGAGCCTCCTGGACAACTTTGAGTGGGCTGATGGCTACGAAAAGCGCTTCGGCATCACCTACGTCGACTTCAAAACGCAGAAGCGCACGCCCAAACTGAGCAGCAGCTTTTACAAGAACGTCATTGCGAAGAACGCCATCTCGTAACCTGCTCGACAGCCCGGCGCGTGCCCCGCAGCGTATCCCTGCGCTCTCTTGCGGCTCTAGAGGCGGCGCGGCCTTCGGCATCGCGGCGCTGCAAACATTCAAAGAAATGCCATGTCTGTGCGCGTTGACACGGTAAACTTAGAAGGTATGGCAACGAAACAGGAACTCCTTCAAACCCCCATCCAGCACATCGACATCACGCAGCACAATGTGGTGCCGCTGGTCGATGCCATGGCCTCCATGGCTTACTCCTCCCGCGACCTTGCGCGTGCCGCTTCCATTTACGACATGATGCTGCGCGATACCGAGTGCGGCGTCATTCTGTGCCTTGCCGGATCGCTCATTTCCGCTGGTCTGCAGAAGATCATCGTCGACCTGATCCGCAACCACATGGTCGATGCCATCGTCTCGACCGGTGCCAACATCGTCGACCAGGACTTTTTTGAGGCGCTCGGCTTCAGGCACTACGTTGCCGGTGAAGAGTACAAGTACGGCGCGGGTGACGCGGAACTGCGCGAGATGATGATCGATCGCATCTACGACACGTTCATCGACGAAGAAGAGCTGCGCATTTGCGATGAGACGACCGAAAAGATCATCAACGGCATGAAGCCGGGCGCGTACTCGTCACGCGAATACATTCGCGAGATGGGCCGCTACCTGCAGGAGAATGGCCGCACACCGAAGAACGGCAACGCAGATTCCATCGTGCTGGCCGCGTATGAACTCGACGTGCCGATCTTTGTTCCGGCTTTCTCCGACTGCTCGTTCGGCTTCGGCATCGTGGCGCACCAGCATGCTCGCAAGGGCAAGGCGGTCTGCTCCATTGATTCCGGCAAGGACTTCTACGAGCTGACGCAGCTGAAGATTGAGAACCCGACCACCGGCCTCTTGATGATCGGCGGCGGCGTACCGAAGAACTTCGCGCAGGACATCGTCGTCGCAGCCGACATCCTGGGCGTGGAAGCTTCCATGCACAAGTACGCCATCCAGATCACGGTGGCCGACGCACGCGATGGCGCGCTCTCCGGCAGCACGTTGAAGGAAGCCAGCTCGTGGGGCAAGGTCGATCTGAATTATGAGCAGATGGTCTACAGCGAAGCCACGATCGCCTTCCCGCTGATCGCGGGTTATGCCTTCCACAAGCAGGCTGCTGCTGCGCGCAAGGGCAAGCACTTTGCACAGGTGCTGGAGCCGGTCACGGCGTAGCACTCGCAGGACAACAGCACCAAAATCGCGGTCGTGAACGGCTGGAAAGCAGAACGCGAAAAGCGCAAAGGAAAAGCACGCAGAGGGCGCGAAGGTTTTTGCCAGAAGCAGGAAGCGGTGGACCCTTGGTGCCGCGTCCTGCTTTTGTTTCTGCTTTGTAAGCCCGGCAAGCATCTCCCCTGCGCCCTTCGCGTGCACTTCCTTCGCGTCCTCTGCGTTCTGCTTTTAACTCTCGCGGATGCACATGGTGCCTCTATCAGAGCCGCTACACTGTCACACATGGCTGACCCAACCCCGCTCGACGCTTTCGCAGGCGCAAACCTCGTTTCAGAAGCGCACGAGCAGCTTCGCGTACTGCAGGACGCAGCTGACGCTCTGGCAAGCACGCGCACTTTCGATGCGGAAGACCGCTCCGCAGCCTTGGCTGCCGCGCACAAGCTCGGGCGCGTGCTGGAACAAAGTGGCGTGACCCAGGCCGGGCCGCACCTGCAAGCTATCATCGCCACGCTGGACCATCCCGGCCTGCCCCAGCCGGAACGGCTGCAGGAGCAGGTAGCCGCCTTGGCGAAGCTGCTGTTTTCCGGCACCGCTGCCTGAGCCTTACACAACCCTCGGGCGCAGCTTCCATCCAAAGAAACATGCACCTTCTCCTTGTCTGGCTGCTGAGCGCGCTCGCGCTGATCATCGCGGCGTACGTCCTGCCCTCGGTCGAGATTGAAAGCTTCGGCACCGCCATGATCGCGGCGGCACTGATCGGCCTGCTGAACGCGACGTTGGGCTTTCTGCTGCGGCTTGCCGTGTTCCCGCTCACCTGGCTTGTGCCCGGCCTTGTCTACCTGCTGTGCGACGCGGTCATGATCTACATTGTGTCGCGCTTTCTGCGTGGCTTTGCCGTGCGCAACTTTACCGCGGCATTCCTATGCGCGCTCGTCGTTGCCGTGGTCAACATCCTGCTGGGCGGGCTGCTGTAACTCTGTCTGCGCCGGGCTTTCAGCCCTACTACGTATCAATCCAGCTACCTAGGCCTACGGCCCAGGCTGTTATGTGGCGGGTCTTCGACCCTAAACGACAGCTTCTGCCTGACCATCTAGCATGGGTGTAGATGGATCCCGTAGCAGGCCAGGACAATCCGGACGAAACACCTCCGCCGGTCGCCGCACCATCCGGCAGTAAAGACGGCTTTGGTCCCCTGCGCATCCCGCTGTTCCGCGACCGCTGGATCGCCTCCACTGTGTCTGGGGTGGGCACGTGGATGCAGGACACCGCCGCCACCTGGCTGATGACTGCGCTCACGGGCTCACCGCTGCTCATCGCGCTGATGCAGACCGCGGCCAGCCTGCCCGTGCTGCTGTTCGGCCTGTTCGCGGGTGCCACGGCTGACATCTTCGAGCGGCGACGGCTGCTGATCTTCTGGCAATCCTGGCAGATGGCTGCCGTGGCCCTGATGGCGCTGCTCGCGCTGACCGGCCTCATCAGCCCCTTCGCGCTGCTCGCGCTCACGTTTTTGATGAACATTGGCTCCGCTATGAACAATCCAGCGTGGCAGGCAATCGTGCCGGAACTGGTGCCGCGAGAGGAGCTGCCTAACGCCGTTTCTCTTGCCGCGGCCAGCAACAACCTGGCGCGAGCGGTTGGGCCTGCTCTGGGCGGTGTCATGGTCGCTGTGTTCGTGAAGGCCGCAACCGGCGCGGGTTGGGTGTTCGCGCTGAACGCTGGGTCCTTCGCCGCAGTGATCTGGGTGCTGTACGTGTGGAAGCGCAAGCCGCTGTTCAAGAGCGCGCTACCCGCCGAACGCATGATGGGTTCCGTAGAAACAGGACTCCGTTTTCTTCGCTATGCTCCGGCGTTGCAGGCCGTGTTCCTTCGAGCATTCCTGTTCACGTTTTCCGTGGCGGCGGTTTGGTCGCTGCTGTCACTCATCGCGCGACGGGAGTTCGAGCATGCCGCGATCTCGGGCGCGATGGGATACGGCATCCTGAATGGCTCATTGGGCCTCGGAGCGGTAGCGGCAGCGGTGTTGCTGGCGCGGGTACGGGCGCGCTGGAGTTCTGACGCAATTCTTGCCGCCGCCAGCGTGCAGTACATCGCCACGTTGCTAGTCCTGGCATTTGTGCACAACGTCTGGCTTGACGTGCTGTTTCTCATTGCGGGCGGCTTTGCGTGGACGTCCACCATGTCGACGCTCAACGTGAACGTGCAGCTCTCCTCGCCGGGATGGGTGCAGGCGCGGGCGATGGGCATGTAGCAAATGGTGTTCCAGGGCGGCCTGGCACTGGGATCGGTGGTGTGGGGCTACGTGGCCGAGCACAGCTCCGTGACGATCGCCATGTCCAGCAGCGCTGCCACCATGGCGCTGGCTCTTCCGCTCACGCTGCGGCTGCACGTATTGCGTGGAGCGCCGCCGGATCTTTCGCCCTACCAATGGAAGCGTCCCGTTCCGCACCTGCAGCTGGAGCCCGGACCGGAGGACGGCCCCGTCCGCATTCTTGTCGACTACACCGTCCCCGCCGAGCGATACAACGAGTTCGTCGTCGCGATTCACAAGCTGCGAGACGTGCGCCTGCGCACCGGGGCCATTCGCTGGGGCGTGTTCCGCGACGGCAACAATCCCGAGCGGCTGGAAGAGAGCTTTGTCATGGAAAGCTGGCTGGATTACCTGCGCAGCCGCGAACGCATGACCACCGTCGATGCGGAACTGCTGCAGGCCGTGCGCAGCATCCACAAGGGTGACGAACTACCGCGTGTGACGCATCAGGTGTACGCCAAAGAGATCACTGCGGATGCTTAGAAGAGAGCAGAACGCAGAGGACGCGAAGGAAGTGCGCGCGAAGAACGCAGAGTATAGTGCAACGGCCTGGTGAGAATGCCTGCCCATAAGGGCCAACGGCCCTAGGCATAACAGCCTAGGCCGAAGGCCTAGGTAGCAGTGTGGCAATAGCATGAGCGCTGAAGGCGCGACACAGGCTACCAGCCTTCCAGCACGATCTTGCCCAGGGCGCGTCCGCTCTCAATCCATGCATGCGCCGTCTTCAGGTTGGCCGCGTTGATTGCGCCGTAATTTGCGGTGATCGTGGTCTTGAGTGTACCCAGGTCCACCAGCTTGGCCACCTCCGTGAGCGAGTCATGCTGCCGCAGGATGTCCGGTGTCTCGTAGTAGCTGCGCGTAAACATGAATTCCCAGCAGATGGTGCCGGACTGCCGCTTCAGCGGCCGCGCGTCCACCGGCTTTTGCGGGTCGTCAATGATGCCGATCTTTCCCTGAGGTGCCAGCAGTTCCGCGATACCGGGGTAGTGCGTGTCTGTTGCACTCAGCAGGGCGATGTACTCCACCTCGCCCAGCCCAAGCTCCTGCATCTGTGTGCGGATGTCGCGGTGATGATCGATGACGTAGTGCGCGCCCAGGTACTGGCACCACTCGGTTGTTTCCGGGCGCGAGGCAGTCGCGACCACGGTCAGCGGCGTAAGCCGCGAGGCAAGCTGGATGAGCATGGAGCCCACGCCGCCAGCCGCTCCGATGATCAGGATGGAGCCCTTGCGCGGTGCATTGTAGGTGACGCGGCGATCCGCTCCGAATCGGTCAAAGAGCAACTCCCATGCAGTTAGGCTGGTTAACGGCATGGCCGCAGCTTCTGCGAAGGAAAGCGACTTCGGCTTGTGCGCCACGATGCGCTCGTCCACCGTGTGAAACTGCGCATTGGCACCCTGCCGGGCAATGCAGCCGGCGTAGAACACCTCATCACCCTTCTTGAAAAGGGAGGTCAATTTGCCAACGCCCACGACGACGCCGGCACAATCCCAACCCAGCACCTTGTATTCCTTGCCTGCGTCGGGCTTTGTCTTGCGCCGCTGTTTGGTATCCACCGGATTGACGGAGACGGCTCGCACCTCTACCAGCAGGTCGCGGTCGCGCGCCACCGGGTTCGGCAACTCAATGTCCAGCAGCGCGTCCGGATCTTCGATGGGCAGCGGAGTCCTGTAGCCAACGGCCTTCATGCCCTGAGTGTATTCGAAGCAATGGAGCTTACTGCAGACGTATGGTGTACGGGATATACACGCCGGGCCATTCGGCGCGAAAATCCCTCGTGTTGCGCGTGTACAGGGTCATCCCATGCTCAAAGGCAGTGGCGTAGATCAAAGCGTGAGCCAGCTTCAATCGGGTGGTGCGACGCAGTTGGATTGTCCGCTGCGCGATTTCAGTTGAGAGATCAAGAATCGAGGTGCTACTCATCACTTCCCTCAGAACCAACTCTTCTTCTGGACGAAGACCAGTCAATACCTCAATCCAGGTGATGCGGCTGATGGCGAAACCGTCTTCCAGCATGAGATATGGAAACGCTGCATCCACACCACCAATGAGGTCGATAAGGATGTTTGTATCCAGCAGCACAGTCCCGCTACTCACTCTGCGTGATCTTACTCACGGCGTATGCGGTCTTGAAACACCATGCCGTCCTCAACCCGGCCCTTGAGCACCCCAAAATATCCGAGCAGATGCTTCTTCTTCAAAGGGGGCAGGTAGGCGGCCAAGGCCTCGCGAATCAAATGTTCGCGGCTGGCCTTGCGCTCTTTTTGCAGGTGATCGAGACGGTCAAGCTGGTCCTGCGGAATGTCGAGTGTCACTTCCATGGTGTTCCGATGCTATACCCACCACCTGTTTGGCGACGCCGAGCACATCGAAGAACTTGCATCCGCTACGCCGCCTTACCGCAGCGCGTAATCGATCAGCGCCTTTTCTTCCAGTTCATGGGCCTTTGCCGATCCGGTCGCCGGACTGGCCGAGGCAGAGCGCTTGATGCTCAGTACTCGGCGTCCGCCGGCGTTGCGCTTCAGCAGCGGCAGGGCAAAGGTCAGTGCGCCCATGTTGGCCGGCTCCTCCTGCACCCAGACGATCTCTTCGGCGGTTGGGTACATGGCAAGCGCGGCTTCCAGCGCCTCTCCCGGCCAGGGATATAGCTGCTCAACGAACACAATGGCGCTCGAGTAATCACCGCGCTTGGCCCGCTCCACGCGCAGGTTGTGACCGATCTTGCCGCTGCACACCAGGATGCGCTTGGGGTCCTTTGCCTCGGTGTCCGGCAGCACGGTTCGGAACCGTTCCAGGCTGAAGTCTGCGATGGGCGAGCTGGCGTCGGGGTGCCGCAGCATGCTTTTGGGCGTGAACACTATCAGAGGCTTGCGATACGCGGAGAGCGCCTGCCGACGCAGCAGGTGGAAGTACTGCGCCGCGTTCGACGGCTGTGCCACGATCATGTTGTCCGTCGCGCACAGTTGCAGGTAACGCTCAACGCGCGCGGACGAGTGCTCCGGACCCTGGCCCTCATAGCCGTGCGGCAACAGCAGCACGACTCCCGAGTACAGCCCCCACTTCGCTTCGCCTGCCGCGATGAACTGGTCGATGATGATCTGCGCGCCGTTAGCAAAGTCGCCGAACTGCGCTTCCCACAGGGTGAGCGTTTCCGGGTAGTCGCGCGAGTAGCCATACTCAAAGCCGAGCACCGCGGCTTCGCTCAACATGCTGTTGTACGCCTCGAACTGGCCCTGATCGGAACCCAGGTTCTGCAGCGGCGACCAGCGCTTCTCTGTCTCAGTATCGGTGAAGAAGGAGTGGCGCTGGTTGAACGTGCCGCGCTGCGAATCCTGTCCGGAAAGCCGCACGGGTGTGCCTTTTTCCAGCAGCGAAGCATACGCGACCAGTTCTGCCGTGCCGTAGTCGAACGGCTTGCTCGCCGCGCCCATTTCGTCGCGCTGCTTGAGCAAAACTTTGATCTTCGGATGGATGTTGAAGCCGTCCGGGTAAGTCGTTAACTTTCCTACCAAACGCTTGATTTCATCCGGATGCAAGCCAGTCACGGCAGGATCGAGCGCTGGCAGGTATCCACCCTTGTAGTTGTTCCAGTAGGCCGGCAGTTCACTCAGCACGGGCGGGTGCTCCGCCTCCTTGCCCAGCGCCTGGTCCGCCAGGAATCCGTCCGCGATCTGCTTAATCTCGGCGGCCGCGTCCACGCCCAATCGCTGTGCGTAGCTCTTGTACAGCGGCGCCGTTTCCTTGATGCGCGCATAGCGGCGCGGCTGCGTGACCGTGGGATCATCCACCTCGGAGTGCCCGTGGCGGCGGTATCCGATCAGATCAATGACCACGTCCGAGCCGAACGTAGCGCGGTACTCCGCGGCCATAGTGGCCACGCGAACCACTGCATCCGGATCTTCCGCGTTCACATGGAAGATGGGGATGGGAAGGCGCTTGGCCATATCCGTGGAGAAGCGGGACGAGTTCGACTCCAGCGGCTCTGCCGTAAAGCCGAGCAGGTTGTTCACCACCACCTGGATGGTGCCGCCAACGGTGTAGCCGTGGATGGTGGCAAGCACCAGCGTCTCAGCCCAGATGCCCTGCCCAGCGAACGCGGCGTCACCATGGATGATGATCGGGAGCACTTTCTTTTCGCCGCCTTCGCCAAGGCGTACCTGGCGTGCGCGCGCACGGCCCATCACCACCGGGTCGGCGGCTTCCAGGTGCGAGGGGTTTGAAGCCAGATGCAGCTTGATCGCCTTGCCGTCAGGCGCGGTGTACGTGCCGGTAGCGCCCTGGTGGTACTTCACGTCGCCGCCGCCCAGGTGGCTCCGTGGATCCACGTCTTCAAACTTCGTGAAGATGTCCGCGGCGGAACGGCCCACGGTGTTCACCATCACGTTCAGGCGGCCGCGGTGGCTCATGGCAAAATTGCAGCGCTCCACACCATGCGCCGCGCTCACTTCAAACACACGGTCGAGGAACGGGATGAGCGCGGTCAGGCCTTCCAGCGAGAAGCGCTTGGTGCCCAGGTAGCGCTGCTGGATGGTGGCCTCAAACATGTCGGCCTTGATCAGACCGGTCAGCGTATGGGCCTGCTGCGCAGGGCTCTCCTGCGGCTGCTGCTCCATTTTTGCCTGCAGCCATTCACGCTTTTCCGGCGACGCAATGTGCGAGAACTCGAGCGCGATATTGCCGCAGTAGTAGCGGCGCGCTTCCTCTGCAATGCTGTCCGACCCCTCCGGCAGGTCAATGGGAAACGGCTCGGCGGGCAGGTACTGCTTCAGCGGATCCAGCGTCGCCTGCAGATAACCCCAGCGGCGGAAAATCTCGAATACCTCGGTGCGAAGCTGCGGATTTTCAGACCCTTCCTGATTGCCTGCGACTTCCGTCTGCTGCTCACCAGCCTTGCCGCGCGCCTTTACTTTGTTCGCCATACATCCTCTGTTATTAGAAGGATAGTCCTCCCGTGAAGACGGCTGCGGAACATCTCTCCGGTGACGTACCCCGGCATGTTCGGTATTCGGAATGACGCGGCAAAGATCGCGCAGCAACCGTACACGGCAGAACCGCAGACAACGGCGCTGCGCCCAGTAGCGTCTTACCTCTTGAAGCGAAGATATGGCGAAGGAGAACACCATGGCAGAACGCACCGTGGAACTGGACAAGCCGGTCATTACGGACGAGAACGCGGAGGCGCTGCGTACCGCAACCGAACGGGCGGAGCGCGCAGAGGCAGAACTGGCGAAGCTGAAAGCTCATAGCACCGGCGCCGAAGACCAGACCAACTCAGCCGTGACGGCGGATGATCTGAAGCAGCCGCCCTCACCGAACACAGCTGCCAACGCGCCCCAGAGTTCCACGCGCCGGCCCATCGAGCGTGGTTCAGCTGAGGTGAACGGCGAGCCGGGCGGCGAAGAGGAATTGCGCAAAGACCCCATGATGGCGCACCTGCTGGATTCCCTCGCGGCCGGCACAGACGTCGGGCATTACGGCCGGTTGACGTTTGCCATGGTGGCCCGCCACTTTCTGCCGCATGAGCAAGTGCTCGCCTGGCTTACGAAGGACAACGACTTCTCAGAGGAAGACGCCAACAATATGCTGCACCAAGTGGAAGGACGCGACTACAGCCCGCCGCGCCGCGAGCGCCTCTTGGAGTGGCAAAGCGAGCAGGACTTCAAATTCATTGACGAAAGCGATCCGGACAGCGGCAATCTTTACCGCAACCTCAAGTTTCCGCAGGAAATTTACCAGCACATTGGGCACTACCAGCAGGCAAAGTCGTAAGCAGGCTTCTGCAGTCTGTGTAAGTAGCTTGGAGATTCTCGCTACGCAGATGCCTTCAGCGGCCGCTCCGCTACGCCTTCCTCCACTGCGCTACGGGATGAGAATGGCTATGTCTGTTCGCCAGAGCTAAGCCTCGCTCGCCGTTTGCGCATCCGCATGGAACCCATAGGTCTGGTAGCGCGTGCTCAGCTTGCCGCCGCGAACGGTGCATACCGTGAACCCCTCCGGCGTGCCCAAGTGCTGGCCCTTCCACCAATTGCCGCTTACCGCGCCGCTGGTGATGTAGGGCACGCCACGCCACTCCACGCGCTCATTCACGTGGGTGTGGCCCTGCAGCACGCCAAGCACGTTGTGCCCTTCAAACAGGGGCAGCACCTCCCACGCATTGGATACAGAAAGCGAGTCATATGCGGGAGGCACGGCAGGCGGTTTGGTGTATGCCGTGTAGCCGGTTACTAAGGGGATATGAACGGAAACGATGACCGGCGTCGCTGCTGCGACCTTTGCGAGATCCGCGCGCAGCCACTGCAGTTGCGCCGCGTCAATCAGGCCGTAGTAGCCGCGCTCGGGCGTGGGCGCAATGCTGTCCAGCACGATAAAGTGCACGCCCCTATGGTCAAAGCTTTGGTACAGCGGACCGATGTGCTGCTCAAAATAGTTCTTGCCGTAGTTCGCATCGCCGGGCTTCATGCCGCTCTTCGGGTAGAGCCCCAACACGTCGTGGTTGCCGAGGGTGTGATAGGTCTTCAATCCGAGCTGCTGCTGCGTTTCCTCGTACGTAGTGAACAGCGGCAGCGAGCGCGACAGCGGCACCGCCAAGCCGTCGAAGATGTGGTCGCCACCCTGAATGGCAAAGTCGGCGTGCAACGTTCGTGCCTTCTTGAAAGCCATGCCGCAGCCCGCCGTCGCGTGCAGCTCCGGCTGCAGGTGCGTGTCTGTCAGGAACAGAAAGGTGAACTCTTCATCGGCCAATGCACGCACAGGCGGCGGAACCGAGGCGGCAAGGCCCGCTGTTGCGCCCAGGGACAAAAACTGACGGCGAGAGACGGCAGACATAGGCGTCAGTGTACTGCGCACACCGCGAACGCTCAGTGAATGTTCCGTTGCAAGAGCGGCAACGATGCCGCGTCTGCCATTGTGATGTGGGGCTCTTGCGGTAGAAACAGGCTGAAGACAGTGCCGGACTTCGGCCGGCTCCCTGTTGCGGTGCGGCTGCGCACAGTGAACGAGCCGTGATGCTTTGCGACGATGCCATGCGAAATCCAGAGACCAAGCCCCGTGCCGTGGATGCCCTTGGTTGTGTAGAAAGGCTCGAAGATGTGCCGCAGCGTCTCCGGGCTCATACCGTGGCCCGTATCTGCAATGGTGATGCGTACACCTGAAAAACCTGTACTGCGGTTGCTGGCCGCGCGGCTTCTGACCCGTAGCCTGCCGTTGCCGCGCATAGCGTCAATCGCGTTTCCCACAAGATTATTCAGTACCTGGCGGATGTCCCCTTCGTAGCAGACGAACTGCGGTTCGCCTCGATGCTCCACCTGGGCGGTCACCAGCGCGTTCACCATGCGTCCCTGGTACAAGGCCAGCACGGGGTCAAGAAGCTCCTTCGGCGTCACAGAGCGCGGCTTTGTGGATTGCCGGTGAAAACGCAGTGTCTGCCCCGCAATCTGCGATACACGCGCCAGTTCTTGTGAGGCCATGTCAAGATAGCTGCGGCTGGCGGCCGTGAGATCCTCGGCCAGCGCCAGATAGAGCAGGTTGGTCACTGCTTCCAGCGGATTGTTGATCTCGTGTGAGATGGAGGCTGCCAGCCTGCCAACGGCAGCAAGCTTTTCGCTCTGCACAAGAGCCGCTTCTGCCTGCTTTTGCGACCGCAGGTCCGTAACAAAGACCGCGATCTCCTGCTGATCAAATGAGGTCGGCGACGGAATGCGCACGGCACTCACCAGCAGGGGGATCTGCGCGCCGTCACGGGAGTAGTAGGCCTTCTGATAAGCGTCCGCGACGCCATCGGCTCGCAGTTGCGCCACGGCGGCCGCGTCCGCGTCGGCATAGACCGGCGGTGTCAGCTTGTCCCACCGAATTTCGCCGCTGGAAAGGTCCGCGCTCGTGTACCCCAACAAACGCAAGAGTGTCGGATTCATGAAGTTGAGGCCGCCGCTCAGATCGCCGATCGCAATGCCCACGCTGGCCTGCTCCACCAGCATGCGAAAGCGCTCTTCACTGCGGCGCAACAAGGCCTCGGCCTCTTTCTTTTGGTGGATGTCGTTTACGGCAACCACCCCGCCGGTCACCGTTCCATCCTCATCCACAATGGGTGCCGCGGACAGTTGAACCCACGCGCGGCTGCCGTCACCGCGCAAATAGATATAGTCCTCCGGCGGCACCGAGATTCCCGTCTGGATGGCACGTACCAGCGGGTACTCATGGAAGGCGAGCCGCCTTCCATCCTCGTGGAAAGCCACCCAATTCTCATGCGCCTTTACGTCTGCCGTGGGCAGAACCGGATGACGAAAGACCTGCTCGATCATGGGATTGCCGAGCAAGATCTCGCCATTGCTGTTCGCAAGCAGCACGCCGACCGGCATGTTATCCAGCACGGCCCGCAGCGCGTCCTGGCCCGCCTTCAGCTCACGTGCCACCTTATCCAGCGCGTCCAGCGCATCACGCACTTCGTACTGCCGGCCCCGGGCGCGCACGGCGGCACGCACGCTGCTCACAAGCGTCGCCACACGGATGGGCCGCTCCAGCAGAATGGGCGAGCCCAGCGGTTCACGCTCACGCTCCAGCTGCCGGCTGCGGGCCGTTTCACGTCCGCTGGAGGTCAGGATCAGAATGGGGATGTCGGACCAGGAGGGTTGGTGATGGATGTAAGCGCTGAGAAACTCGATCAACGTTAAAGTCAGCGCCTCTTCCGTAAGCAGGAGCGGACCAAGCCGTTCGTCTGTGCGGTCACGCAGAAAGCTGTGCAGGTCAGGGCACGCTTCCGCTGCAATGCTGGCACGGGTCAGCGTGTCCACGAGCATGGCTGCGTCTTTGCCGGTGGGCGCGACAATGCGGACGACCAGGCTCAACGATCAGACTCCGAGAGCCGTTCCGGATGCACTGGTTGCCTGGTCGCCATCACGCTGAATAAGCAGCGTACCCAACTGGTTGTCGAGAAAATGCGGTACTCCGGTAAGGACACCTTGGAAGCCATAGAGCGGCTCACCCAGCTGTATGCCCTTGTCGCTGAAGTGCAGCTCGCGCAGCGAACGCTCATGTGCGCCGACCCGCTGCTTGAGGACAGAAATCACCTGCCGGATGGATCCCCGCACTTCAAAGTAGCGCAGCAGCACCACGGTGTCCGCCAGATAGCTGACATCGATCTGCGCCTGCATGGTACCCACCAGGCCCTGCTGCGCCAGAATCAGAAGGGTCATCACGCCCCTCTGGTTTAGAAAAGCCAACAACTCATGTAATTGGAGAAGGATATCCCGCTCGTCCGGCATGGAGTTCAGAAGACCGTTCAGGCTGTCAATCACCACCACACGCGTGTCACGCTCCGCAACGTCGGCCTGTATTTGCGCAATGAATTCTCCCGGTGAAAGCTCCGCGGGATCTATCTGCGACATGGCAAGCGTTCCCTTGTCCAGGGCACCCTGTACGTTCATGCCAAGCGCGGTCGCGCGCTCTTTTGCTGTGCGCAGAACTTCATCGAAGGCATACACAATGGCTCGATCGCCACGCTCCGCTGCCGCAACGGCGTACTGCATGGAAAGCGTCGATTTACCGGCACCGGCGGGCCCTGTGATCAGCGTGGACGAGCCACGCGCAATGCCGCCACCGAACATGGCATCCAGCCTCGCATTGCCGCTCTGCACGCGTTCGATTGGGAAGTCCTGCCCATGCTCTGACGCAATCAGCCGCGGATATACCACCAGGCCGCCACGATGAATGCTGTAGTCGTGGAATCCCTCGCGGTATGCTGACCCGCGCAGCTTCAGAATTTCCACCCTGCGTCGCGTAGAACCGTACGAGCGCGGCAGCTTCTCCAACCGGACCACGCCGTGCGCAATGCTTTGCAGCTGCAGATCGTGCGACTCACCGGTGAGATCGTCCAGCATGAGCACCGTGGAATGGCGGCCCGCAAAGAACTGCTTTAGTGCCAGCAACTGCCGCCGGTACCGCATGGCGTCCGACGCCAGCAGGCGCAGCTCTGACAGAGAGTCGATCACCAGGCGGTCCGGATCAGACCGCTCGATTTCCGCGGTGAGCCGTTCGATGGTGCTCGCCAACTCCACTTCGCTAGGATGGAAGACGGTGTACTGCTGCTCGGGGCTGAAGCTGGCTTCCTCGGGCACAAACTCGGCCACCGGGATCAGGTCCGTGTCCCAACCGTGGGAACGCGCGGAGCCCAGCAGCTCTGACCTGGGCTCAGAAAGCGTGATGTAAAGGGCCTTCTCGCCTTTCCGCATTCCCGCCATGATGAACTGCATGGCAAGTGTCGTTTTCCCCGTACCTGGGTCGCCTTCCAGCAGGTACATCTGTCCGGCAGGCAGTCCGCCGGACAGGATGTCGTCCAGACCGGAAACACCCGTCTCAAGTCTCTTCAAGTGGTACTCGGTTGCCATGTATGACTAAGCATATCGCCGTACACACCCTCTGCAGGTGAACGATCCCAGGAAATGAAATCAGCGATGCACATCCCTTCCGCGCCTGGTACGTCGTTGAAGTGACTTCAACACATGAAGACCAGACGGAGGACAGACGCGTGGCAAAATGGAGTCTTCAATCCACAGCACCAGGGATCCGCTGCAACATGAAATTTGCCGCTTTGCTGCTCTCGCTTTTCTCTCTTTCCCCATTGCTCCGGGCACAAACCGGTTGCCAAGCAGATACCCGGCAGCCATCCGAAGCCGATGTCGCGCGGTATCGGCAGGAGTTTGGAACTGCGGCACGGCTGTACGCACGCGCTATTGAGAGCAACCCGAGAGACGTTGCCGCACGCGCTGGACTAATAGGAACCCGAATGGAAGCGGGCAGGTTCAAGGAAGCGCGAGAGTTAGCGGATGCCTTGCTGACAGACCAGCCTTCTGAGGCTCTGGCTTACATCACACACGCCGATGTGCTGGCCTCTCAGTTGCAACTGGACAGAGCCACGGCAGACATTCGCAAGGCGTTGTCCATGGACCCTTGCAGCGGGCGTGCATTCCTTATCGCATCCGAGATTGAGCAGAAGGGCGGCAAGTCGGCCCTGGCGTGGAGCCACCTGCAGCTTGCGCACAAGCTTTCTCCCAATGACGACGATGTGGTGCGCGCATGGATGCAAAATATCCCCTCAGAAGATCGCTACACAGAACTCGAACAATACGCTGCAACGACAAAGCTGCTGAAACCAGCAGACCTGGAAGACTTCAAAGGCCGTATTGTGGCGAGCAAAGCGACCGCCCACGCCAACTGCACTGTTATTGCACCAACAGGTGGCACCACGATTCCACTGCAGCACGCCTCTGACAACGGTTGGCTACAAGCAGAAGTCCGCTTTGGAGACGTCAAGCGAAACTTTGGTGTCGCTGCCAGTGGCGACGGCATTGTTCTCTACGAAGACACTGCGAAGGCGCTCGGTCTCAAGGTGGGTGAGCACTATAGCTCGCACAGCCTTTACCGGGTAGGCCATTTTAGGTATTGGACAAGTGTCGTACCTGTGCTTCGCATCGGTGAAGTTGAGTTCCGCAATTGCGCAATCTCAGTGCAGGAACAGTCAGCGGGCGGAGGATTCGGTGTCATTGGATTGGGCATGTTCCGCGACTTCCTGGTGGAGTTCGATCCAGCAGGCACGTTGACGCTTCGCAAGCTGCCTCCCCTGCCGGCGACCGTTGCCGACGCTGGAAACAAATGGTCGACCGTGACAAGTGACCCGGCGGGTGTCCGCAGCCGGAGCCAAGGCATGTGGCAGCCGCTTGATGCCAGTGTTCCCGCAGGCATGGAAAGCTGGGGTCATCTTTATGACATCAACGGCATCAAGGCGGTCATGACGCAGGTGGGACCAGGCGACGCCATTCCGTTTGAACTCGCCTGGCAACAGCACTTTGAGACACTGAACTACAACCACACCAAGGAAGCTGTTTCTCTCTCCAACACGGCACGCGCTCTAGGTAAGCCCCTGTCGAAGTCCACGCTGGATTCCTTCGGCAGCTCCCGTTACTTTGTGGGCGTGCAGGGGCATGTGCTGCCTGTCAGCATCTGGAACACCGCGAACTACGACCAATTCGATAAGGCTCGGGGGACGGACCTGGCCGGAACGCTTGGGTACCCGACGATTGGCAATCTCAAGATGACTGTCGATTTCCGTGACGGGCTGGTGAAGTTCGAGCGCACAGCATACAAGAAGTATGCTGGCTTCTGAGCGGCCCGGGGTTGGACCTGCAGCAGATCGGTGCTAGCGTTCCTTAGAGGCGGCGAGCTTTTCTTCGGCGACGCGGATTTCTGCGCGCGCATAGTCGTACTTCTCCGCGTCGTCACCGGCTTCGTTCCAATCCTTTTGCGCGGTGTCCAGCTCCTGCTGTGCTTCCGTTGGATCGATCTCCTCTGGCTTTAGCGCGTCACGGT
>CAXTBQ010000069.1:0-18620 GCA_964242065.1 uncultured Terriglobus sp.
GGCGGTGCCTTTGCCATGCCCGGCTTCCGCGTGGCTCTCGCGACCCTTTACCCGGTCGTAGACATACACATCGCTGACCGCGCCCATGCTCTCGTTGTAGAGCATGGTGGTGCCGGAGGCTTGGTCCAGCTCCTCCTGGAACTTGTGCAGGGAGCGAAGATGGTCGGCGGTGGCGACGATCTCCAGCTTGGGCGTCTTCAGGAATTTCTGATAGCCGCGGTCCAGCACGCGGGCGATCTGGCCGTTGAGCAGCACACCCGCCTTGGTGACAATCTCCGCGGGCGCCGGTGGCGGCACGATCTTCTGGTCCGCGGCGGGCGAAGGCGCGATTTCTGCCGCGCAGCCGTACTTTGACACGCGGTACGCACCGGCAACCCGCTTGCCCGCAGCACCCTCTCCGGCGGCGGCAACATCAAACTTTTGCGCGCCAAGGCTGGTGAGTACGTCGTTAAAGGTGCGCTTTGCGACTTTCTTCTTGAAGAACATGTCCGGTGCCCTCAGATAGAGTTGCGGGGGCGCAGGAGCCGAAAGCCGCAAACAGTACGATTCTACTTTCGCATATCGTGGCAGCAGGAGCAGGCATGGCAACGGCAGTGGCGACAGAGAAGCTTGGGCAGACCGTGCTGGACCGCATCGGCAACACGCCCATGCTGCGGCTCGATCGCATTGTGAGCCACCTGCCCGGCATCACACTGCTGGGCAAGGCAGAGTTCGCCAATCCAGGCGGCTCGGTGAAGGACCGGCCCGCGTCATCCATCGTGCGCGCAGCGATGGAGGCGGGCGAACTGGGCGACGCGCAGCCCGAGCGAGCGCTGCTGGACGCCACCAGCGGCAACACCGGCATTGCGTATGCCATGCTGGGAGCGGCGCTGCAGTTCCCCGTGACACTGTGCGTGCCAGCCAGCGCCAGCCCCGAGCGCAAAAAGATGCTGCATGCCTACGGCGCAGAGGTGATCTTTACGCCTGCGGGCGATGGGTCGGACGGCGCCATCCGCAAGGTACGCGAGCTCTACAGCGCGTCGCCTGAGAAGTACTTCTACGCCGACCAGTACGGCAATGACAACAACTGGCGCGCGCACTACCGCACCACCGCCAACGAAATTTGGGAGCAGACCGAAGGCACTGTCACGCACTTCATCGCGGCGATGGGTACCAGCGGCACCTTTATGGGTTGCACCCGGCGCTTTCGCGAGCTGAATCCCAAGATTCAGTGCATCAGCATGCAGCCGGACTCGCCCTTTACCGGCCTGGAAGGCCTGAAGCACATGCCTACGGCCATCGTGCCGCCCATCTACGACCCGACCCTTGCCGATCGCAACATCTGGGCCGAAACCGAGCCTGCCTATGCCATGTGCAAACGTCTGGGACGTGAGGAAGGGGTGCTCGTCGGTGTCTCCGCCGGAGCCAACGTGAACACCGCGCTACAAATCGCAGAGGAGGAGTACGCCGCCGGTCGCGAGGCCGTCATTGTCACGGTGCTGTGTGACGGTGCGGAGAAGTACCTGAGCGAGCGCTTCTGGATGGAAGACTAGGCGAGAGTAAGCGATGAGAAAAGGCTTGTACTATGTGGCCGCTCTGCTCGCTTTGGCATTGTGTGGGCTGTATTGGCGCGCTGAGGAGCGCTTTCGCTACTACCCCGAGCATGTTCTGGAAAGCGAAGGGCTTACTGGCTTCACAATCGAAGAGAAGATCCATGATGATGGCCACTGGTATGTCAAAGCCCGCATAAGAGCCGAAGACGTTAAGCGCCTCCTTGAAAGACAACGCTTTAAATCTAGCTTTTCTTTTAGTGTCACCGAAGGAAGGTTCTACGTCGATTCCTCCGTTCAGGATTGTCCAAGTTGCATGTACTACAGAGAGAAGGAACCCGGACCATATAGCTATAAGCTGTACGTCATTCAGCCAGAGCTCAGGCTCTTGCAGGCCGTGGAGACTTGGGACTAGTAGAGTCAATAGAGATGCTGAAACTGAGCCAGTCCGACTACGACGCGCTGCGCGCCCACGGCGAGGAGACCTACCCGCACGAGTGCTGCGGCATCCTGCTGGGCCATGCGGGCGAGGGGAACGAGGTCGTCGAGATCATGCGCGCGGGCAACACGCGCATTGACTCCGCGCACAATCGTTACCACATCGCACCGCAGGAACTGATCGCCGCGCAGCGCACCGGGCGCAAGAAGGGGCTGGACATCGTCGGCTTCTACCACTCGCACCCCGACCACCCGGCGCAGTGGTCCACCACGGACTTTGCGGAAGCGCACTGGTATGGCTGTAGTTACGTCATCACGGCCGTCGGGCAGGGCAAGGCCGAGGTGACGAACGCATTTCTTCTGCGCGGTACCGGTGAAGAGAACAAGCGCTTTGAGGATCAGCAGGTTGTGGTCGGCTGATCCTCGTCTGCAGCGCTTCAGCGGCGGAATCTCGCCTCTCCGGTTGTCATCCTGAGCAAAGCGAAGGATCCCGATACACTCTCATCCAGCACAGACTTGTCTACCTTTTCTCGCACACTAAAATCCATGCCGCGCGGCTACGTGTACATCCTCGGCAGCAACACAGGCACTCTCTATATCGGCGTGACAAGCCGTCTCGGCAACCGCATCCTGGAGCATAAGCGCGGCGTAGGTTCTGAGTTCACCGCGAAATACGGCTGCCATCGGTTGCTCTACTACGAGAGCTTTGAGGACATTCGCAACGCGATCAGCCGCGAGAAGTCACTCAAGGGCAAAACACGCGCTAAAAAGATTGCACTGATCGAAGCAACGAATCCTGAGTTCCGGGACTTGGCGCACACCTGGGGCTGGCTGCGCATTGGCAGCGCCCAGAGCATTGCGGAGACGGACAGGTGGCTGGAAGAGCATCCAGAGTTCCACCCTGCAAGCGCCGGGGTCACTACGAGAAAGCTCTAGGGGTTCGTGCTAAGGGTGAGTGCGTCGGGATCCTTCGCTTCGCTCAGGATGACAGCGCCGGAAGAAGGGACTGAAGCGAGCCGCATCCAACCAGGTGTTGCAGTAATCCAAAGAGAGCCATGACGATTCTGATTCCCACACCGCTGCGTACTTTTACCGGCCAGAAGGCGACCGTCGAGGTTGACGCGGCTACCGTGAAGGATGCCCTTGCGAAGCTGACCGAGGCGCATCCCGAGCTGAAGAGTCACCTGTTCGGCAGCGAAGGCAAGCTGCGTTCGTTCGTGAATGTCTACGTGAACGACGACGATATCCGCGATCTGCCGGAGAAGGACAACACGGCGCTGGCAGCAGGCGATGAGATCTCGATCATTCCGTCCATCGCGGGCGGCACACCTGCTATCGCGGAGGAAGCACTGGCAGAACCGCAGGTTGCCGAGTTGCCCAAGCTCTCCAATGAGGAAATCGCCCGCTACTCTCGCCACCTGATCCTGCCGGAAGTCGGCATGGAAGGCCAGCGCAAACTGAAGGCGGCCAAGGTGCTGTGCGTGGGCACGGGCGGCCTGGGCGCGCCGCTGGCGCTATACCTCACGGCTGCGGGCACCATCGGACTGGTGGACTTCGACGTGGTGGACGAGAGCAACCTGCAGCGGCAGGTCATCCACTCGCAATCGACCGTGGGCAAGCTCAAGGTCGACAGCGCCGAACTGATGCTGAAAGGCCTGAATAAGAACGTCAACGTGGTGAAGCACAACACCATGCTGACCAGCGCCAACGCTCTCGAAATCTTCAAGGACTATGACGTCATCGCCGACGGCACGGATAACTTCCAAACACGTTACCTGGTGAACGACGCCTGCGTTCTCACGGGCAAGCCGAACGCGTACGGCTCCATCTTTCGCTTCGAGGGACAGGCCAGCGTCTTTGCCACGGAGGAAGGCCCCTGCTACCGCTGCCTGTACCCGGAACCGCCGCCGCCGGGCCTGGTCCCAAGCTGCGCTGAGGGTGGCGTGCTCGGCATCCTGCCCGGCCTGGTCGGCGTCATCCAGGCGACCGAAGTCATTAAGCTGATTCTCGGCATCGGCGAACCGCTCATCGGCCGCCTGCTGCTGGTGGACTCGCTCGGCATGACGTTCCGTACACTCAAGCTGCGCAAGAACCCGAACTGCCCCGCCTGCGGCACGCACGAGATTCAGGAACTAATCGACTACAACCAGTTCTGCGGCGTGGCACCGCCGGCGGAAGTCGGTCCGCTGGAAGTCAGCTCGCACGCAGCCATCGCTGCCGACCTGCAGGAGAAGGATGGCATCCCGCAGATCTCCGTCGAGACGCTGAAGGCCAAGCGCGACGAGGGCAAGGCGCTGATCCTGGATGTGCGGGAACCACATGAGGCACAAATCTCTACCATCGGTGCGAGACTGATCCCGGTAGGCGATCTTGAGGCGCGCATCAGTGAATTGAAGGGTCATGAGAACGCAGAGATCCTGATCCACTGCAAGAGCGGCGCACGTTCGCAGCGGGCAGCGCTCATCCTGAAGCAGCACGGCTTTACCGATGTGAAGAACGTCTCCGGCGGCATCCTGGCTTGGGCCGACCGAATAGACCCGAGTATGCCGAAGTACTGAGAGCGGGCTCGTGCGACCGACGCACAATCTCCTATGCATCTGCCGTGAAGACAGGCATACTGGGCGGCATGTTCGTACTTGCTCAA
Source organism: uncultured Terriglobus sp. (assembly GCA_964242065.1). Classification (GTDB taxonomy): domain Bacteria; phylum Acidobacteriota; class Terriglobia; order Terriglobales; family Acidobacteriaceae; genus Terriglobus. Next base: position 4,612 of record CAXTBQ010000069.1, read on the forward strand.
GTGCTGCTGTCTCTCACACTGCTGTTGTGCGGCTGCTACGCGGGATTCGCAGTGTTCTGCCAAATCGGCGTAATGCCTGCGATGCGCCGCCTGCCTTTAGCAAGCTATGCCGATGCTTTCCGCGCCATGGACCATTTTCTGGACCGCTCCATGCCGCCGTACAAGCTCACTCTGCTGCTTGTGAACCTGTCACTGGGTGTGGTCGCGCTGCTGCTGCACCGCAGACATTTGGCGGCAGCGGTGCTGCTTGCCTTTTTTTGCAATATTGCGGCGCTGGTGCTGACCGTGCGTAAGCAGCTGCCGTTGAACACGCGGCTGAAACAATTGCCCGGTGACGTCTCCGATGTTGTGCTGCTAGACCTGCGGGAGCAGACGATCCGGAACTTCATGGAACGCTGCGTCGTCTCCGTGCTGGCGTTTGCTGTGCTGTGCGTGGGTGCGGTGGTGTGGCCGCTGCGTTAGAAGGTGCCTGCGCTGCGGTATGCTGCGGATGTGCTGAAAGGATCGCTTATGAACCGTCCTGCTTTTGCCTGCACCATTCCCCTGCTAGTGGTTGCCGGAGTCTTTGGCCAAAGCGCCACGCCTGCCGCAATGCCGACTACAGTTGCGCCGACACAAAAGGTGCTGATCCACATCCACAGCAACAACCCTGTCGACTGGCAGGCCGCCATGGACAAGGCTAACGGCATAATGAGCAGCGCCAAGCCCGGCAGCACCGTGGTGGAGATGCTGGTGACCGGCGACGGACTGAAGCTGATCAACAAGGACAATGGCAGCATGACACTTCCGGTTGCCACTTCGCTGGATAAAGACGTGAGCTACGTCGCCTGCCATGCGTCAATGAAGGCCAACCATATGGACATCGCGCAGCTTGACGCGGGTGTGGGCACGGTGCCCTCCGGCGGCCGGGAGATGGCGATGAAGAAGGCCGAAGGCTGGACCGTGCTGGACGATAAGAAGCTGCAGTAGACAACTGGAGAGGCAAGGTCCTATCCGGCAGCATCGCCGATGACCTCGACGAGAGAGCATTGCCGCGGCCTAAACGTCGAACAGAATTGTTTCGCGCGGGAGAACTGTTTCGCCGCGCATAAGAAAAGCGGACCGGTAACTCTCCCAGTCCGCCCCACTCAATGCGCCTGAAGTTACCTGGGAGACGTGGACCCGTTGGTGGAACTACCCGTAGAGCCGCTGGACGAGCCATTGGAGGAGCCGCTCGCGCCGGTTCCGCTACCCTGAGACCCGCCGCTGTCCATGGACGAACCACTCCCCGAGCTGTGTTTCTTCGACTTGTGGTGCTTGGGAGTGTTGCCGGAGCTGTCCGTCGTGCTGTTCGCGCCGGAACCCTGCGAGGAGCCGGAGCCCTGCTGAGAACCCGAGCCCTGTGAGCCGTTAGTGGTTTGCGAATAGCCGATGGAAACAGTTGCGGCTACTGCGAGGACCATTGCTGTGCGACGCAAGTTCATGTCACTACCTCTGCCTTGTGTGATGGGGCGCTGCGCCTTGCTTCCAAGGCAGAGACGTAGTTTGGCGGTAAGCTGCGCTGTTCGTCGCAACCCGGGAACAGATTGATGGGATCACCGCTTCTTCAGGGCCTCGCGTAACGGCCCAAGCTCGCCGTCGTTTGCCGGGGGCTTCAGATCCAGCAATCGCGCGACGAAGCTGTAGACGTCCACGTTCGGAAACACTGGCAACTGCACGCCGGCGCGGATGTCCGGGCCGTTGGCCAGGAACAGCGCGCGCATGCTGGTGAGCTTGGCTGGGTCGTAGCCGTGGTCGCCGGGGCTGGGTACTGTGTCGGTTGCGTGCGGGTGCCCGATGTAGGGGCCGTTCGGGATGATCACCGGGTCGCCGATTCGCGGACTGGCGCTGTAGTGCAGTTCGGCGGGCACGTCCCGGCGGCGATACACACTGAAGCGCGGGTCGGGATGCGCACGGAACTGCTCGTACAACTTCTCCGTCTCGGCCTCGCTGTCGGGATAGAGCAGCCACTCCTGCACCCTGGTGTGGCTCAGGTCGGCAAATTTGTCGAATTGAATCCACCCAGGGTCGATCCGAACCATGCCGTGATCGGCCAGCACGACCATGTTCACCGGGAGGCCGGTCGCGTCCAGCCGCTTGCGCAGATCGCCCATCAGCGCGTCCACGTGCCGCACGGCTTCGCGCACCTCCGGGGAATCCGGGCCGTAGTTGTGACCGGCGTGGTCGGTGTTGCTGTAGTACAGGGTGATTAGGTGCGGCCTTTGCGCAGGCGGCAGTTGCAACCATGTAATGACTTGGTCGATGCGCTGCTCATCCGGCAGCGTGTCCAGGAAGTGGACGTAGTCGTCGGGGCGTTCGCCTGCGACCTCCGCCTCTGAGCCCGGCCAGAAGAACGAAGCCGCGCGCATGCCCTGTCCCTCTGCCAGGGACCACAGCGGTGTGCCGCCATACCAGGTGCCGTCCGCGTTGGTCTTCGATTCCTTGTAGCTGTACGTTTCCTTGCGCACGGGATCGTAAAAGCTGTTGCGCACAATGCCGTGGTGCTCCGGGAAGAGGCCGGTCACCAGTGTCCAGTGGTTCGGAAACGTCAGCGACGGGTACGAGGGGAGCATGCCATTGAGTGCCGTTGCTCCGGCTGCGGCCAATGCCGTGATGTTGGGCGCGCCGTGTTCCTGCGGGTAGTCGTAGCGAAAGCCATCGAGCGACACCAGCACCACATAGTGCTGGCGCATGGCGTGCGCGTCATTCGGCTTGCCGGGCAGGTCGACCATCTGCCCGGCTTCGGCGGCGGCCGGAGCGGAAGTCTTCTTGCCCTGCTGGGCGGTGCCTGCAACCAGGCCAGAGGAGAGCGTCAGCAAGAGTGCGAGTGCGCTGGCAGACTTCACCCTAACAGGAGAACATAATCTGCCCCGTCATCCTGAGCGGAGCGAAGAATCCCGGGACATTCGCAATCAGTAAGCTTCCTGGAGGTTTTCCAAGAAGAAAGCCCGGAGCGTTATGGATAGGCTGGAGTGTGTCGGGATCCTGAGCTTTGCTCAGGATTACGGCAAGAAGGTAGCCAGCGCTATGATTTGCGCATGCCTGGTGCTCTCTGCTGCATGGTGCCCCGTTTCGTGTCCTGCTTGCTGACCTCAGCGTTTCTGTCGCAGGTGCCGCCCTTGCTTGCAGCACAAGCTGCTGATGCAAAGAACTACGCCACCAGCAACCGCGACGCCGGTGCGAGTTGGGTGGTCCGCAACGGCGCGCTCGCCGATTTCGCCTGGATTGACAAGCCACACAAGAGAACCTATCCACAGGGCGACCCGTTCACAGTGCTTCTGGGTGACGGCACCGTGCTGCACGCTGCGGACTTCCGCGTGGAGCGCCCGCCCGAGCAGATGGCCATTGCCACAGACGGACACTCACCACGAGCCGCTGCCAAGCTGCCGGGCCTACGCTGGCAAACAACGTTGGTGTCGCATGACGGCCGCCTGCACGCCATCTGGTCGGTCATCCTGCTGGACAGCACCTCGTATGTTCGTGACGAACTGACGCTGACGGCGCAAGAGGGCGATCTCGCAATCAAGCAGGTACGACTCATCGACCTGCCACTGCCGGGCGCAACGGTCAGCGGCACGGTAGCCGGTTCGCCCATTGTCACCGCAGACGCGTACTTCGGCTTCGAGCACCCTATCTCACAGAGCCGCGTCTCCGGCGGGCGTGCGACCGCGTGGATCGACCGCGACCTGCCGCTGCGCGCGGGTTCTCCGGTGACGTACTCCGCTGTCTTTGGAGTAGGCAGGCCGGGGCAGATGCGGCGCGACTTTCTCGCCTACCTGGAGACGGAGCGCGCGCACCCGTACCGCACCTTTCTGCACTACAACTCCTGGTACGACCTGGGCTACTTTACGCCGTACACTGAAGCCGATGCGGTGGACCGCATCCACACCTTCGGCCAGGAGCTGACGGCGAAACGCGGCGTGCAGTTGGACTCGTTCCTGTTCGACGACGGCTGGGACAACCATGGCTCGCTGTGGGGCTTCAACAGCGGATTTCCGCATGGCTTTCAGCCGCTGGACGCGGCAGCAAAGCAGATCCACGCAGGCGGCGTGGGCGTATGGATGTCGCCCTGGGGCGGTTATAGCAAGCCGAAAACGGAGCGCATCGCTTTCGGCCGCGGCGCAGGCTACGAGATTGTGAAGGATGGCTACGCCCTCTCCGGTCCGAAGTACTACGCAGCTTTTTGGGACGTGGCGATGCGGTTCGCAAAAACCTTCCACGTCAACCAGTTCAAGTTCGACGGCACCGGCAACGTGAACAGCGTGGTGCCGGGCAGCAACTTCGATAGCGACTTCGCCGCCATGCTGGGTCTCATCGGTAGCCTGCGCGCGGCGGAGCCGGACGTGTTCCTCAACCTGACCACAGGCACGTGGCCCTCGCCCTTTTGGACGCGCTCGGCGGACAGCATCTGGCGCGGCGGCGAGGATGACGACTTCGCCGGCGTCGGCAGCTATCGCGAGCGCTGGATCACTTACCGTGATAGCGAAACCTACCGCCGCGTGGTGCAGAACGGGCCGCTGTACCCGCTGAACTCGCTGATGCTGCACGGCATCATCTACGCGCAATTCCACAAGCACCTGAACGCCGACTCGGGTAACAGCTTCCGCAACGAAGTGCGCTCGTACTTCGGCACCGGTACGCAGTTGCAGGAGATGTACATTACGCCCAAGCTGCTGAGTACGCAGAACTGGGACGATCTGGCCGAGGCCGCAAAGTGGTCTCGTGAGAATGCCGCCGCGCTGCGCGACACGCACTGGGTGGGCGGCGATCCGCTGCTGCTGGAGGTCTACGGCTGGGCAGGATGGACGCCGGAAAAGGCGGTGCTGACACTGCGTAACCCTAGCGATAAGCCCGCAACGTACGCACTGCGGCTGCGCGACGCGCTGGAACTGCCGCCAAACTCACCGGCTAGATACGAGGCCCACTCGCCCTGGCAGCAAGACGCGGATAAGGCACTGAGAACGTTGGATGCGGATCGCCCACAGAGCATCACACTGCAGCCATTTGAGGTGCTAACGCTTGACCTCAACTCAAAATGAAGGCAGACCCGAAGGACCGGTGAGTTTGCCAGAGCAGCCGGTTCGAGAGCGTCTATGGAGCAGGTTGGAAGTCGAAAAGCGCGAGGTTCATGTTGCCCTGTTCGACGATGTGCACCGTAAGCACATTGCGGCCCTTGTTCAGCGGCACTTGGAACAGGTCGGGTACACGATTCCAGTGGTGCCACTGCCGCCATGCCACCGGCTCGGCGGCATCGAACGTTGTGGGAATCTGCACGGGACCTGTGGCATCCCGTCCGTCCACATCGACCGAGATGCTGCCGCCACGATTCGATGTATACAGTAGCCCAACGTTGTAGATCCCGGCTCGCTCTGCTTCTACGGTGACACGGAACCACTCGCCAGGCACGGTCCAACCGACATACAGCAGATTCTCAGGTGGCGCTACCTTGTTGTACGGACTGTCATCGATCAACACCGGAGTTCCGCGTAGTTTGGTGTAGGAGATATCGACGCCTTCATGGACGCGGAAGTCATGGAGATAGCTGCCGTCAAGTGAATTGAGCTCTCCACTGCCATGGTTCTGGGAATCGCTGTCGTGGTAGGCCACGCCCTCGCCGCCCACATCGTAGTACGCGCAGACCACCGTGCCGGGCACCGTCTGCGGCGCATGCCGGTGCACCGTGTCCGCGAACGGCTTTCCCGCGTAAGCCGCCGCCCGGGTAGCTGCCTGGCCATGCATGGCTCGAACCATGTTCATCACAAGCATCAAAAACAACAAGAGAGCAAGCTTGATGTCGAGTGCCCGGACATGTGCGGCAGCACGGGAAAAACAGCACCTTCCCACGGAGTACAAGGAGCTTTCACGGTCTACCAACATCACGGTTGTCCTTCTCCAGCCTTAGCCACGGTCGTCATCGGTCAGCATTTGCAGGCAGAGCGGCGGCTCAAGCATCGTGGGCATCTTCGCAATCTGCTCCACCGCTGCGGCCACGGTGGAGGTCAGGCAAGGTTCCGTGGTGACCACAAACGGCAGCGCGTCCTTTGGGTAGCCCGGTCGCTGCAGGATGCTGTCGATATTGGCCCCCACACCGGCCAGCGCGCCGCTGATGGCGGAAACGATGCCCGGCTTGTCGCGCACAATGAAGCGGAGATAGTGCGGCGCGTGAAACTCGCCGGTAACGGCGCAGTCACGCACAGGAAGCGCCACGGAGCTTGAGCCGTGCGCGACGGCCAGGAGGTCGCTGACAATCGCCACCGCCGTGGGGTTGCCGCCCGCGCCGTGCCCGCTGAAGACCACGTCGCCGCCAAAGTCGCCCGTGGTGACGACCATGTTCTGCGTGCCATGCGACCACGCAATGGGCGAGGACTTCGGCACCAGCATGGGGCCTACGCGGGCGTGCAGCGTGTCGCCCTGCAGCTCGGCGCGAGCGATCTGGCGCACGGTGCAGCCCAGCTCGCGGGCATAGTGGAAGTCCACGGCAGAGACGGCGCGAATGGTTTGCGCGGGCACTTCGTCCGGGTTCACGCCTACCTGCATCGCGGCGCGGGCCAGGATGCACAGCTTGGCACGTGCGTCGTAGCCGTCCACATCGGCGGTGGGATCCGCTTCGGCATAACCCGCTCCCTGCGCCTGCTTCAGCACAGCGGCGTACTCTTCGCCCCGCTCCATGTGCGAGAGCATGAAGTTGCAGGTGCCGTTCAGAATGCCGGAAAGCCGCGTGATGCGGTCGCCCTGCAGGCCATGCAGCGTTGCGGGGATCACCGGCACGCCTCCCGCGACGGCGGCGTTGTAGACCAGCGCGCGATTGTTCTCGCGAGCCAGTTGCAGCAGGCCCGCGCCACGGTAGGCGATGAGCTGCTTGTTCGCCGTGACCACGTGCTTGCCCCTCTGCAAAGCTTGCCGCAGCCAGCTTTCGATTGGATCAAGTCCGCCGATCGTCTCCACGATCAGGTCTACATCGGAGTTCAGTACATCGTCGATGCTCTCGGTCCACACGATGTCGCCGTCGAGCCCGGCCGCACGCTCGCCCGCGCGTTTGCGTTCCACCCCGCGGTTGTAGACATGCGTCAGCCGGATGCCTGGGAACGCTTGCGCCTGCAGCACGTGCGCCACGGCTGAACCAACGGTCCCGAAGCCAAGGATCGCAACCCGGGTCATACCTGCTCCATTCACCATGCCCTAGTAGTCGATCCTTTCCGCGCAGTGCTGCCATGCCTCGAACGAGGCAACTGCTTCATCGCCCAGTAACTGTGCCGTGGGAATGCGCCGCTCGCCTACAGGCCGCTGCAGTTCCCCGTAGAGAAAGCCGTCGTCAAAGCCCGCCGCTGCCGCATCGGCCGCCGTGTTGCCGTAAAAGATGCGGGCGCAACGCGACCAGTACAACGCAGCCAGGCACATGGGGCAGGGCTCGCAGCTGGTGTACACGTCGCAGCCATCGAGCTGGAAGCTGCCGAGTTTCGCGCAGGCAGCGCGGATTGCATTGACCTCGGCATGTGCCGTCGGATCATTGCTCGCGGTGACGGTGTTGGCTGCTGCCGCGATCACTTCGCCATTCCGCACCACCACCGCGCCAAAGGGACCGCCCTTGCAGTCGCGCACGTTCTCCGTGGCCAGCGCGATGGCCATGCGCATAAACTCCGGATCGGGCTGCGAGGCGGTTGACATCAAGAGGCAGTATCGCATGTGGCTACAACACCGAACGTCATCCTGAGCGCAGCGAAGGATCCAGAAAATCTAAGCTAGGCGACGAAACCCAAAGAGTTCCTCGCGAGCAATTCCGGAACTGCTCTTCCAGTGCGAGCTGACTCGAGATCCTTCGCTACGCTCAGGATGACGGGCTCCGTGGCATGATGCTGCTATGCGGCAGGCTTGGAGATCGCAGCGCGTGGTCACGCCGATGGGTGAGCGCGATGCAGCGATCGTGGTGCGTGACGGCGTCATCGAGCAGGTGTGCGAACCAGGCGAATTGCCCGCAGGCGTGCCCGTACGCGACCTTGGCTCGCTTGCGCTGCTGCCGGGCCTGGTGGATACCCACGTGCACCTGAACGAACCCGGCCGGACAGAGTGGGAGGGTTTCGAGACGGGCACACGTGCCGCAGCGGCAGGCGGTTACACCACGCTGATCGACATGCCGCTCAATTGCCTGCCGGAGACCACAAACGTAGCGGCGTTGGATGCCAAACGCAAAGCCGCTCAAGGCAAGTGCCGCGTGGACTGGATGAGCTGGGGCGGTGCCGTTGGACTCGCGGGCAGCAACAATGCCGAGGACATCCTGCCGCTGGCAGAGGCAGGCGTGCCGGGCTGGAAATGCTTTCTGGTGTACCCAGGCTGCGAAGGCTTCACGCAGATCGATGCAGCAGGCCTGGAAGCCGTGTTGCCGATTATTGCGCAGACCGGTCTGCCGCTGCTGGTGCATGCGGAACTACAGAACCCGATCGATGCCGCGGCGCAAGCATCGCCCGAACCTGACGATGGAAGCTGGCGGCAGTACAGCACGTACCTGCGCTCGCGGCCGGACGAGGCGGAACTCGCCGCCATCCGCCTGCTGCTCAGCCTTTGCCGCAGGTACTGCTTTCGCCTGCACATCGTGCACCTGGCAACAGCACAGGCCGTGGACATGCTGCGCGCCGCGAAGGCAGAGGGCCTGCCCATCACGGTGGAAACCTGTCCCCACTATCTGCACCTCTACGCGGAAGAAATTCCGGACGGCCGCACAGAGTTCAAGTGCGCGCCGCCCATCCGCAGCCGCGCAAATCGTGAGCGGCTATGGGATGCTCTGGCCTCTGGGCTCATCGACCTGGTTGCGACCGACCACTCGCCCTGCCCACCCGCAATGAAAGGCATGGAGGAGGGCCGCTTCAACACCGCCTGGGGCGGCATCGCGAGCCTCTCGACCGCGCTGCCGGTGATGTGGACAGAGGCAAGCGCGCGCAACTTCGCCCTGCGTGACCTTTGCCGCTGGATGAGTGGCGCGCCCGCCGCGCTGGCCGGGTTGCGCCATCGCGTGGGTGCCATCGAGCCGGGACGCGACGCCAATTTCGTCGTCTTCGATCCCGACGCAGAGTTCTTTGTAGCGCCGGACGTGCTGCATGACCGGCATAAGGTATCGCCTTATAGAAACGAGCGGCTACGCGGTAGCGTGCGAGAAACAGTGCTGCGCGGCCGGATTGTCTTTCGCGAAGGCGCGTTCCCGGGCCGGAACACCGGCCGGGAGTACATACTTCAGTCGTGAGCAGCAAAGGCAAAGCGCGGGGGACCGTAACGCGACGTGCAGAACACAGTAAGTTCGCGTGCAGCTTGGCGGCGGAAGTGCTGAGGACTCATGGCTCCGCTTGTAAGCCCATCCGTGCTTTCAGAGAGGGCAGTGGATTGGGTGCTTTGCTCCTATCCATCCGACGAAAGCCGTAGCCAACCCAAAGGAAGCTCTGCAGAAATGGGCCGAGACGCTACCGGCGAAACGCAACAAAGCAAGGTGAGAGAACCGGTGCACACCGGGTGCGCATGTATGCTGATGCTCTGACGGGAGCCGCCTTGAGCTACTTGGAGCAGTGGAACAGCATGGCAGCCGCAGAAGCCGCTGAGGTGGTACTGCCCTGCTGCGGCTCACACGCGTGGGCGGCGGCATTGGTGGCGCGGCGTCCGCTCGGCACGCTGCCGGAACTGCTGGCGGCCAGCGATGCAGCGTGGTGGCCGCTCCCCGAGGCCGACTGGCAAGAAGCGTTTGCGAGCCACCCACGCATTGGTGGAACCCACGCGAACGCAACCGCTGCTTCCTTGCAGTGGAGTGCGGGCGAACAGGGCCGTGCCATAGAGAGCGCGGACGACGCCAAGGCGCAACTAGCCGAGGGCAATCACGCGTACGAAGCGAAGTTCAACCGCACCTTTATCGTGTGCGCCACGAGCAGGAGCGCGGAAGACATTCTCGCTCTGCTTCTCCGCCGAATGCACAACACGGCGGAAGCCGAGTTACAGGAAGCCGCGGAGCAGCAACGCGAGATCACGCACATCCGCCTACAGAAGTGGCTTGCCGCGCACGAACGGGAGCAGCAGCCGTGAGCATTTCCACGCACATCCTGGACACGGCGCTGGGTCGCCCCGCAGCCGGTGTGGCTGTTGAACTGGACCGCAACATCGAAGGCGAGTGGCAGGCGCTGAACGCCACGGAAAGCGACCGGGACGGCCGCATCAAGTTCCTTTTGCCGGAAGGCGAGCCCCTTCTCCCGGGCATGTACACCGCACGCTTTGCCACGGGCGCGTACTTCGCGCGTGAGGGGCAAAACGGGTTGTATCCATTCGTAGAGATCACCTTTGCCGTTAAGCCTGGCGAGCGGCACTATCACATCCCGCTGTTGCTGGCGGCCAACGGCTACACGACCTACCGGGGGTCCTGATGGCTCGGCTGAGTGGGAATCGTTATGGCAAAACCGGCGTCCGGCTGCTCAAGGTCACGCGCCGCAATGGCGTGCACCATGTGCGTGAGTGGACGGTGCAGGTCCTGCTGGAAGGCGACTTCGACCACACGTTTCTCACGGGCAGCAATGCCGATCTCTTAGCCACGGACACTATGAAGAACGCGGTCTATGCCCGCGCGAACGAGTCTCACGCCGAATCCATGGAGGACTTTGCGGCGGAGCTTGCAGAGTTCCTGCTCGGGCGCAACCCGCGCGTTTTGTCTGCTGAGATTCACATCGCACAAGCCATGTGGAAGCGCTTGCAATTTGATGGCGAGCCGCACCCCGACAGCTTTATGCGGGGCTCCGCCGAACTGCAAACAGCCACATTGAAGCAGACACGCGACGGCGGCACCACCGTCCATAGCGGCTTTGAAAACATGGTCGTGCTGAAGACCGCGAACAGCGGCTTTGAAGGCTTCAAGCGCGACGAATTGACTACTCTGAAGGAGACGGCAGACCGGCTGATGGGTACTTCCATCACTGCTTCATGGCAGTACAGCAGCCCGGTCGAAGACTACAACGATCTGCGTGAGCGTTTGCGCAACTCCATGCTGCGCACCTTTGCGGCGCACAATTCGCGCTCTGTGCAGCACACGCTTTTCGCCATGGCCGAGGCAGCGTTGGAAGGGATTCCGGAACTGCTGGAAGTGACGCTCACAATGCCGAATCTTCATAACCTGCCAGTCGATCTGCAGCCTTTCGGCCAAACAAACGCCAATGAGATTTTTATGCCGGTGAGTGACCCCAGCGGCTACATTCACGCACGGGTGACACGCGATTGAACAATCCGTCGGACATCTCCAAACCGGTTTCCAGCGGAGCGGAGATCATCGCGCTCTGCCGCGAGCTCGCGAGGATTACGGACACGCCGTGGGGCACCACACGCACGTTTCTCTCGCCCGCCATGCGCCGCGCCAACGATACGGTAGCCGGATGGATGTGCGAAGTCGGGCTGCGGGTGAGCATGGACGCGGCAGGCAATCTGCGCGGTGTGCGCTACTCGCAACGGGCCGGGGCAAAGACGCTGGTGCTGGCATCGCACCTGGACACGGTACCGGATGCGGGCGCGTTTGACGGCGTACTGGGCGTGCTGCTGGCCATTGCCGTGGCCGAACAGCTCGGGGATGAAGCTCTTCCCTTTCACCTTGAGGTGATCGCGTTTTCTGAGGAGGAGGGCGTGCGTTTCGGCCTGCCTTTCATCGGCTCGCGCGCGCTGGTGGGCACGCTGGATGAAGCGGCTTTGCGGCACACCGACGCTTCCGGCGTAAGTGTGCGCGATGGGATTTGCAGCTACGGCCTGGACCCGGCGCAACTGCCTGCCGCCGTTCTGCCGGCGGCCCTGGCTTACCTGGAGTTCCACATCGAGCAGGGGCCGGAGCTGGACAGCGAAGGCCTGCCGCTGGGCGTGGTGGAAGCGGTGGCCGGGCAAACGCGCTATCTACTCACATTTACCGGCGTAGCGCAGCACGCGGGCACTACGCCCATGCGGCTGCGGCACGATTCACTCGCTGCCGCGGCGGAGTGGATCGCCGAAGTGGAAAGGTATGCTCGCGCGACCGCCGTGGTGGTAGCCACCTGCGGATCGCTGCAGGTAAAGCCGGGTGCCGGCAATGTGATCGCCGGAGAGGTGCAGGCGACGCTGGACGTACGCTCGACGAACGATAGAGCGCGCGAAGATGCTGTTCGGCACCTGCTAGGCACCGCACAGGCCAGCGGAGCTTCGCGTGGCGTGGCCGTGCGAGCAGAACTGCGAATGCAGCAGGCTGCCGTGCCGCTGGACCGCGGCCTGCTCACCATGCTTGAGGATGCAGTGGACAGCGTGGGCGCACCCATTCGACGCATGAACAGCGGCGCGGGTCACGACGCCATGATCGTGGCCCCACACATACCTGCGGCCATGCTGTTCTTGCGTACGCCGGGCGGTCTCAGCCACCATCCCGATGAGACCGTGCTGCCGGGCGATGTGGACCTGGCACTCGAGGCCGGTGTCGCCTTTGTGCGTGCTCTCGCGGCAAAGGAGACAACCCCATGAGCATGCACGCGCTGGGCGAAACCCGCAGCCGCCGCACGGCAAACCACCTGCTGCAAACGCCGGACACGTTCGTATGGGCACCACTGCCGGGGATGGTCAACGCTGCCGCCTGCGTCCACGCCTCGTCTGCGCTGGGCGCTGCCTTTACCATGTACACCGCTGTGCTGGAGGCGGGCGGCGCACTGGGACGGACGCCGCACTCACGCTTTTTGTACACACTGGAAGGCTCCGCAGAGATGGCGGGCGACGCGCCGCTCGACAGCCTGCATACAGGTGGATTCGCGTATCTGCCGCCCGGATCCGGCAGCGCTGTGTCCTCGGCATCCGGAGCGCGGCTCCTTGTCATCGAAAAGCCTTATCTCGCGCTCGACGGCAGCCATCCGCCTGCCACCTCTGGCACAGAGAGCGCTATCGCACCCGCGGCGCTGATGGGTAATGAAGCGCTGCAGGTGCGCGCGCTGCTTCCCGCGGACGGGCGCTTCGACTTTGCCGTAAACACCATGGAGTACCAGCCGGGCGCGGCTCTTCCGCAGGTCGAGGTGCACGTGATGGAGCATGGTCTGCTCATGTTGGCGGGCGGCGGCATTTACCGTCTGGGCGATGCATGGTACCCGGTGCAGGCGGGCGATTTTATCTGGATGGGTGCGTTCTGCCCGCAGTGGTTTGGCGCACTGGGCAAGCAACCGGCACGCTACCTGATCTACAAGGATTGGAACCGGCATCCGCTGCACCGAATGGACGGAGCACAGCCATGATGCTCGCCGTCGACATCGCGCGCCTGCAGCAGGAGCTGGACACGCTGGCCACGTTTACCGACGTGGAGCAGACCGGAGTACCGGAAGAGCGCAGCGTCACACGCGTCGTCTTCTCGGAAGACGACCTCCGGGCGCGCGCATGGCTCAAAGAGCAGTTCGCTGCAGGTGGACTGCGGATACGCGAGGACGCCGTGGGCAACACGTTTGCGCGATGGATCGGCACGGAGCCAGATCTGCCCGCTGTAGGCACCGGCTCGCACGTTGACGCCATTCCGCACGCGGGCATGTTTGACGGCACGCTGGGCGTCCTGGGCGGCCTGGAGGCGATCCGCACGCTCCGGCGCGCCGGCTTTCGGCCTCGCCGGTCCATCGATCTGGTGCTGTTTACTTCCGAAGAGCCGACCCGCTTCGGCATCGGATGCCTGGGCAGCCGTCTCCTGTCCGGGCGGCTTGAACCCGCGCGGGCAGACGCGCTCATCGGCAGCGATGGCGTTTCACTGGCGGAGACCCGTGCTGCCGCGGGATTCACCGGCGAGTTGTCCACTGTCCAGCTTTCCCCCAACAGTTACAGTGCATGGGTCGAGTTACACATCGAGCAGGGACCGATCCTGGAACGCGAGGGCTTGGACATCGGTTTGGTCACGCACATTGCCGCGCCCGCCGGTTACCGGCTTTTGCTGCAGGGCGAAGGCGGCCATGCCGGCGCGCTGCTGATGCCCGACCGCAAGGACGCGCTCTGCGCGGCGGCGG
>CAXTBQ010000070.1:0-17992 GCA_964242065.1 uncultured Terriglobus sp.
AGGGTGGTGTCGCGGACGGCGCGGGGCTGCTCGTTGATCTCCTTGAGCATGAAGTGCTTGTAGCCGCCCTTTTCGGCCTGGATGGGGTCCCAGGTGATGCGCTGCGGCTGGCGGAGGTGCGGTGTGCCGTCGAAGTCGGTGTAGGTGACGCCGGACTTGGTGAGGATGGCGACTTCGCCGTCGTTGAGGAAGACGATGTCGCGGGTGTGGTGGAGGATGCCGGGGACGTCGGAGGCGAGGAAGTATTCGCCGTCGCCGATGCCGATGACGGCGGGCGGGCCGGAGCGGGCGGCGACGAGCTTGTCCGGCTCGCGCGCGCTGAGGACGCCGATGGCGAAGGCGCCGGTGAGGTGTTTGACGGCGCGGCGGACGGCTTCTTCGAGGGGGATGGGGGAGGCTGGGGCTGTGATGATGGCTTCGGCGGAGTTGGCTTGGGTCTCATCCCACGTCTCAGAAGCGAGACGTGGGGCACCCGCTTCGGTGCCGGGCGGATAAGCAGGTCCCTCCACTCCGCTTCGCTCCGGTCGGGATGACAAGTTTGTGGAAGTGGCCGGTGACGTTGCGGCGGCTCTTTCGAGTTCGTCTTCGATCAGGTGGGCGATGATTTCGGTGTCTGTTTCGCTGACGAACTTGTGGCCGCGGGCGATGAGCGCCTGCTTCAGCTGGAGGTAGTTTTCGACGATGCCGTTGTGGACGACGACGAGGGTGCCGCTGCCGTCGCGGTGCGGGTGGGCGTTCTCCTCGGTGGGGCGGCCGTGGGTGGCCCAGCGGGTGTGGCCGATGCCATAGGTGCCGTGCAGCGGGTGGTCTCGCAGCACGGTCTCGAGATTGCCCAGTTTGCCGGGGGCGCGGCGCACGTCGAGCAGTGTGGGGTTGGCTGCGTCACCGGCGACTGCAATGCCCGCCGAGTCGTAGCCGCGATATTCCAGGCGGCGCAGGCCTTCCACGATAAGGGGGACGACTGACTTGGGGCCGATGTATCCGACAATGCCGCACATGGTTGCCAGTGTAGACCGGAGACGCCCGGCCCGAGGCTGAAGGTGATGTTGTGAAACGCCAGAACCGTTTCAAAGCAGCACGCTGGGCCAGTGGAAGTGCACGGTGGAACGTGGGGAAGGCGGCATGCGAAGGGCTGCACCGCCCAGGCTAGGATGGTGTGGAGTAACAGTTCTCCACCAAGGAGTTCAGCCGCTGAAGTTGTCGCCTGCAAGCACGCTTCACATCGGCACTGCGGGATGGTCAGTGTCGCGCGACCATGCCGCGCACTTCGCTTCGGAGGGATCGCACCTTGAGCGATACAGTCAGGTGTTCCACTGCGTGGAGATCAACAGCAGCTTTCATCGCTCGCACCGGCGCAGCACATGGGAGCGTTGGGCCGCGACGACGCCCGGCGGCTTCCGCTTTGCCGTGAAGGTGCCGAAGCGCATTACGCATGAGGCGAAGCTGCGGAACACCGGTGCGATGCTGCTGGACTTTATGCAGGAGATCAGCGGCCTGAACGCGGGTGCGGAGCCGAAGCTTGGTCCGTTGCTTGTGCAGTTGCCGCCAAAGCTCCAGTTTGATGGAGGCGTGGTGCGGGAGTTCCTGAGTACGCTGCGGGAACTGCACACCGGCGCGGTGGCCGTGGAACCAAGGCATGCCAGCTGGTTCACGGGCGAGGCGGATCGCCTGCTGCGCGAGTTTGAGGCGGCCCGAGTGGCTGCCGATCCGGCAAAGGCGTCGCCGCTGGCAGCAGAGCCTGCGGGTGATCCCGCGCTGCGCTACTGGCGGCTGCATGGCGCGCCGCGCACCTACTACTCGAATTACGAGGATGACTTTCTGGAAAGTCTTGCCAAGCGCTTACGCGCAGACCGTAAGCGATCGCCTGAGAGTGAGGTGTGGGTGGTGTTCGATAACACGGCGCTGCGTCATGCGACGGTCAATGCGCTGCGGTTGCAGAGATTGCTCAAGGGATAGGTTTAGCGGGTGCCCCATGTCTCAGAGAGACATGGGGCCGGTGATGTGCGCAAACCTTCCGAGCCCACGTCTCAGAAGCGAGACCCTTCGGTGAACTCAGGGCAGGCTGTGGGGCACCCACATCGGTTGTGCTTACGCCACTTGCAACCACGTGTTCATCTGTGCGCTGTCTACCAAACCGGCCTGCTGACGGACGAGCTTGCCGCTACGGAAAACAGCGAAGTTCGGGATGCCGCGGACGTTGTAGCGTGCGGAGAGTTGCGGGTGCGCTTCCGTATCTACCTTGAGTACGATGGCGCGCCCGGCCATGCTGGCTGCTGTCTTTGCGACTTCCGGTGCGGCCATGCGGCAGGGGCCGCACCACGCTGCCCAGAAGTCCACCAGCACGGGCACGGCGGAGCTCCGCACCACCTCGTCGAACAGCTCGGTGTCCACAGCGAGCGGCTCGCTCTGCGGCAAGAGGTCCTGCTTGCACGCGCCGCAGCGGCCTGTGTCTGACAGGTGCTTTGCTGGGATGCGGTTCTTGGCCTGGCAGTGCGGGCAGGTGCGGATTACGGGCATCGGTCTCCCTCTATGAGTTCGATGCGAATGGGTGCCCCACAGCCTGCCCTGAGTTCACCGAAGATTCTGCGTCTGAGATGTGGGCCTTTGTACTGGGATGGCTGGTTTGATCCCATGCCTCTCTGAGACATGGGGCACCCACTTCTGTGTGCTCGGCAGCCTCAGTCCAGCCGCTCGATCATGACGTCCGTGGACTTCACCAGGGCGGCGGCTGTGTCGCCTTTCTTTAGGTCGAGTTCGCGCGCAGCCTCGGCGGTAATGATGCTGGTGATCTCCGCGTCACCCACGCGGAGCACGACCTGCGCGAGCAATCCTTCCACGCGAATGCTGACCACCTTGCCCAGGAGCTGGTTGCGCCCGCTGATATGCCGGTAGCGGTCACGCGATGATTCCGCAGGCTTGGCCGCGTCGTTCGCCAGGAAAGGCTCCAGCACGGATTGCGCAATGCGATGGTGACCGCCAGGCGTGGGCGTGGTGGCTAGCTTGCCGTTCAGAATCCACTGCTTGATGGTGGGATAGCTGATGCCGAGCATGCGGGCGGCTTCGCGTGGCGTGAGCAGGGGGGTTGGGTTAGCCATGCGATTATTGTGCGCTTTTACACGAGAAGTACGCAGAGGGCGCAGAGGAGAAGCACGCAGAGGACGCGAACGCTTGGGCGTCAAACCTCTGCGCCCTTCGCGTGCACTTCCTTTGCGTACTCTGCGTTCTGCTTTTTTGGCTGCACAGCATGAAAGAATCAGGTAATGGGCGCGGAACTGCACACCGGATTCGACTGCCGTGTGTGCGCGCGGCACCATGCGGTACTGCCCCTGAGCTACAGCGTGAAAGCTCCGCTGGCCGCGCTGGCCGTGCCACGCGACGAGTGGGACCGGCGCGTGGTGATCTCGCCCGATCAATGCGTCGTGGACGACCGCTTTTACTACGTGCGCGGACGCTTCGCCATCCCGGTCCATGGCCTGGACGAGCCGTTCATCTGGGGCGTGTGGGCGCGGTTGCGCGGGCCGGACTTCTTCCGCACCAACAAGCTATGGAACGACCCCGAGCGCGTGAACGAGCCGCTCTATGAGGCGCTGCTGAACAGCGAGTTGCCACTCTATGGCGATACGCTAAACCTGCCGATCCAGGTGCATACGATGCCCGTGGGCCGCCGGCCGCACTTCTTCCCCACCGACGCGTCGCATCCTCTGGCCGTGGAGCAGCGCGACGGCATAAGCATGCAGCGCGTGGTCGAGATTGCGGAGCGAATGGTTTGCAGGAACGCTGACCCGCTCACTCGCTAACCCGCCTTTTCTATACTGGAAACATGGCTAAGCAGGAGTTCCAAACCGAAGTTTCGCAACTGCTCCAACTCATCATCCACTCGCTGTACTCGCACCCGGAGATCTTCCTTCGCGAGCTGATTTCAAACTCGTCAGACGCGCTGGACAAGCTGCGTTACCTGACGCTGACGGACGAGGCCCTGAAGACGCTGGAGTTCAGCCCGCGCATCGACCTGGAAGCCGATGAGACGGCGCACACGCTGACTGTGAGCGACACCGGCATCGGCATGAACCAAGACGATCTGATTGCGCACCTCGGCACCATTGCGCGGTCTGGCACGAAGAACTTTCTGTCGCAGCTTTCGGGCGATGCGAAGAAGGATTCGAACCTGATTGGCCAGTTCGGCGTGGGCTTCTACAGCGCGTTCATGGTCGCGGACAGGATTGAAGTTGTCTCGCGCAAGGCCGGGGAAGAGCAGGCGTATCGCTGGACCAGCGACGGCAAGACGGGCTTCGACATTGAGCCATCCGAACGCGATGCTGTTGGCACGACCGTCAAGCTCTTCCTGAACGAAGAGGGCAAGACGTATGCCAGCAGCTGGCGGCTGAAAGAGATCGTCAAGAAGTATTCCAACCACATTGCGTTCCCCATCTACCTGACCTACGACAAGAGCGAGTGGAACGCGGAAGAAAAGAAGAGCGACAAGACCCGCGTGACGGAGCAGGTGAACGCAGCCAGCGCCATGTGGCGTCGCAGCAAGAGCGAGCTCACGGACGACGACTACAAGGAGCTGTACAAGTCGATCACCGGTGACTCGACCGATCCGCTGTTCTGGTTCCACACGCAAGCCGAGGGATCGCTCGAGTACACCACACTGTTCTACATTCCCGCGCACGCGCCGCTGGACCTGTACCAGGCCGAGTACAAGGGCGGCGTCAAGCTGTATGTGAAGCGCGTCTTCATCCTAGACGACTCGAAGGAATTGCTGCCGCAGTACCTGCGCTTTGTGCGCGGCATCATCGACAGCGAAGACCTGCCGCTGAACGTGTCGCGCGAACTGCTGCAGCAGAACCGCGTGCTGACGACGATCAAGACAGCTTCGGTGAAGAAGATTCTGTCGGAGTTGAAGAACGTCGCCATGCGCGATGCCGACAAGTACCGCGAATTCATCGAGCAGTACAACCGTCCGCTGAAGGAAGGCCTGTACAGCGACTATGCAAACCGCGAAGTGCTGCTGGACCTGGTGCGCTTCAAGTCCACCGCAGTGGAAGGCCTGACCAGCTTCGCCGATGCCAAGTCGCGCATGCAGGAAGACCAGAAGAGCCTGTACTACATCACCGGCGGCAACGAGCAGTTGCTGCGCAACTCGCCGCTGCTGGAGCTGTACAAGAAGAAGGGCATCGAGGTGCTGATCCTCGATGACGACATCGACGAGATCGTCTTCTCGACCATCGAGAAGTACGGTGAGACCGATCTGAAGGCCGTCAGCAAGGCCGCCACCAGCGAGGACTTCAAGGACGACGCACCGCCCGAACAGGCCGACGCCCTCAAGCCGCTGCTGGAGAAGATCAAGGCCACACTGGGCGACCGCGTCAAAGATGTGCGCGCGTCGGTTCGTCTGGCCGACAGCCCTTCGTGCATCGTGTCTGACGAGGAGGAGCCCAGCCTGCAGATGCAGCAGATGCTGCGCGCAATGGGCCAGAAGGAAATGCCCGCGGCCAAGCCCACGCTGGAGATCAATCCCGATCACGAGATTGTGAAGAAGCTGCTGGCGCGGCCGGACGATTCGCTGCAGCAGGATGCCGCTTACCTGCTGCTGGACCAGGCGCTGCTGCTGGAAGGCGTAGCCCTGCAGGACCCGGCCAGCTTCGTGCAGCGGCTAAACCGCGTGCTGCAAATGTCGATCTAGATCAGCATCTCTGTTACCTGAGGCTCACCCGTGAGGGTGAGCTTTTGCTTCTACGGAGCCTTTCCGCCGCTCTGGTGTAATTACAAAGATGAAACTACACTCAAGCTGATGCAAATCCTGTTCGAGTGGAACGACGCCAAGAACAGAGCAAATCGGCGCAAGCACGGGCTCAGCTTCGAAGAGGCAGCTCTCGTCTTCCGTGATCCTGGACATGTCTCCACACAGGATCAGGTTAAGGACGGAGAAGAACGCTGGCAGACTATTGGCCTCGTCAAAGGTGTGCTGTTGTTGATGGTGGCTCACACCGTGTACGAGGAAAGTGCCCAAGAGACAAGCGTTCGGATCATTTCAGCAAGACGTGCGACGCAGCAGGCGAGGCGATTCTATGAAGACGAAAACAGTTCGCTATACCTATGACACGCTACCCTCTCTAACCGCCTCGCAGACCGCTCGTCTTGAAGCTCTGGCTGCTCGTCCGGAAAGTGAGATCGACGTGAGTGATATTCCGCCTCTTACAGCAGAGCAGTGGCAGAATGCGCGGCGGGGCATGCTTTACCGTCCGTTGAAGTGCCAGATCACAGCGCGAGTGGACGCAGATGTGTTGGACTGGCTGAAATCGCAAGGCAAGGGCTACCAGTCACGCCTGAATGCCATCTTGAGGCGCGAGATGCTGGCGGCTTCCAAACAGGGTTAAGGCAAATGTGTTGACGGCAAAGCCCCGCTCAGCGGGGCCTTTGGTATGGCAAGACAAAAGTCTCATCGACTGAGTCGCAGCGCGAACTGGGCCACGCGCGGGTCGGTGACGGTGCTGGTGATGCTGCCGAAGGCGGTGGTGCCGTAGGCTCCGCTGGGTTGGGAGAAGCCGGGTGTGTTGGTTACGTTGAACAGTTCCGCTCGGAACTCGAGGTTGGTCTTCTCGCCGAGCGTGGTGTTCTTGATGAAGGAGACGTCGCCGTCACGGTAGGCAGAGCCGCGCACCGGGTTGCGCGAGGCGTTGCCGAACTGAAATTGCGGCGTGGTGCTGAAAGCTGCCGTGTTGAAGAAGCGTGCCGGCGTGCGCAGTTCGGGGCTCAGCGTGGGGCTTTGCCCCGCGACCAGCGTGGGCCGCTGCGTGGCCACACCCGCAAAGCTGTTGGTGTTGGTGGACTGCGTCACGGTGACGGGCATGCCGCTCTGCATGGTGAGGATGCCCTGCACCTGCCAGCCGCCCAGCACACCGGTGAAGATGCCATGGCCTGCAAACTTGGGCAGGGCGTAGACGGTGCTGAGCGTGAGCAGGTTGGGGATGTCGCCGCTGGAGCTGTCGCGCTCCAGGTATGGGCGATAGGTGTCCGCGCCCACCAGCGAGCTGGTGTTGGGTGACGACAGCACGGTCGATGAGAAGACGGACGACGCATCGTCGATGAGCTTGGAGTGCGTGTAGCTGAACAGCAGCGACAGGTTGTGCGATAGGCGCTGCTCCACCTTGGCTTCGATCGCGTTGTAGTTCGTCGTGCCGGTGTTGTTGCGGTAGATGCTGACGTTCTGGAAACGCGGGTACGGCTTCAGCAACTGCGCCGCTGCAATCGTGCGCGTGCCGATGGAACTGCTGGCAGGCAGCTGGCCGAAGTAGGGGTTTGCCACCTGCGTGGTCAGTGACGACCCTGCGGATAGCTGTTGCGGCGTGAGTTGGTTAAGATTGCTATCCGGGATGCCGACGTGCACGATGTGCGATCCGACGTAGGCCACATCGAACGACAGGTTGTTGGTCAGCGCGCGCTGAAAGGCCAGGTTCCACTGCTCCACGTAGCCGGAACCGGCCTTGCGATTGGCTGTGTAGACGCTCTGGCCCAGGCCCGCGTCCGGTGTCAGCGCAATGGGCGTGACGGTGGGGCCGTTGGCCAGCTTGAAGGTCGCGTTATAGCTGTCAGTGGTGCGCTGCTGCACGTTCTGGATGAACGGGTACTGCGGCGTGGTGAACGGCGTGGTGATGCCGCTCTGGTCGATGAACACGATGCCGAAGCCGCTGCGGATGACGGTCTTCGTATCGGGTGAGTACGCGAAGCCGACGCGTGGCGCGAAGTTGCCGTAGTGCAGTTCGCGTGCGCTGCGTGAATAGCCGTTGACGCCCAGGTAGTCCAGCTGCTGCGTCTGTAGGTTGAAGACCGCGCCCTGGTTATGCGTCTCCGTCGAAGGACGTGCCAGCGTGTACCGCACGCCCGCGTTAATGACGAGGTTGGGCAGCGCCTTCCAGTCGTCCTGCACGAAGAACTCGTGGATGTAGTCGCGCGGGCGGATGGTGCGGGCCTGTAGGTCGATGGAGAAGGTGTCTACCTGGCCCAAGAGGAAGCTGGCGAGCGCGTTGCCGCCGGTGCTGACCGCTGTGCCCGTCGCCGTGGTGGTGTTGGTGCCAGTGGTGGTGAAGGCGAAGCTGCCGGTGGGGTTGGGCGGTGCAATGGCGTTCAGCTCATAGCGGCGGCCATCGTAGCCCGCTTTGAGGCTGTGCGCGCCCCTGGTCCAGACGACGGTGTCGTTGATCTCGCCCACGGCGGTCTGATAGCGGGCAAAGGTGCTGGCCGTCTGCCCCAGCTGCGCAAACCCGGTGAGCGTGAACAGTGGCAGCGCGTTGTTAAAGCTCGCGTTGGTGGGGATACCGGGGATGTTCAGAGACGAACCCGCGGTACCCGGCAGCGTCGTTCCGGCCTGCGTGTTGCCGCGGCGCGTGTAGCCGATGCGGAAGTCGTTGACGACGCTTGGCGAGAAGGTGTGCGTCTCATTCAGCACCGCCTGCTGGCCGGTAATGTGCGTGAGGCCGCTGACATTGCCCGCGCCCAGCACAGAGCCGGTGATCACGCCGGAACCGTCGGGCAGTGGCGTCGCGGGCTGCTCCACCTCGTGGTAGTACGTGTAGCGGCCAAAGGCGCGATCGTGCAGGCCTGCCGCGCCGTCCACGCGGATGTCGAACTGCTGCTGGTGGTCGTCGTCGTTGGCGACGCGGGTGTAATTGTTGGCGGTGCCGGCGGATGTCGGCAGGGGATAGCGCGCCAGCAGGGCAACGGCGGCGGGATCCAGCGGTATGTTAATGGTGTCGTTCGGGAACTCGGTGCGGGTGAGCCTGCCGTTCACCGTGGCGGTCGTGTTGGGATTGTAGATTTTCGAGACGCCGGTAAAGATGCCGTTACGCTGCGCCACCGTGGGCACGGTGGAAATGCGTGTAACGCCGATGCGCTGCAGGATGCCCTGGTAGTCGCCGAAGAAGAACAGCCGGTCGTGCAGCAGGGGCGCGCCCAGCATGGCACCGAACAGGTTGCGGCGGTACTGCGGCTTGCGCGCCGTGGTGCTCGCAAAGTAGTTGCGGGTGTTCAGCGCCTCATTGCGGAAGTACTCGAACACGCTGCCGTGGATCTCGTTGCTGCCGCTGCGCGTGGCCACATTGACCACGCCGCCGTTGAAGCGGCCAAACTCGGCGGGTACGTTGTTGCTCTCGATGGTGAACTCGGCAATGCTGTCGAGGATAGGAAAGAACGCGACCTGTCCCGGCTCCGGCTGCAGGGCGCTGATGCCGTCAAACAGGTACTCATTCGTGCGCGGGCGGCCGCCGTTGATGCGCGGCAACAGCGTGCCGGGCGGCAGTGCCACGCCCGGTGCAAGCTGCGCCAGCTGGATGAAGTTGCGCGTGTTCAGCGGCAGCGCTTCGATGGTCGGGCCGGGGATCGTCGTCTGGATGTTGCTGGTCTGCGACTGCAGCAAGAGCGCGTCCGCGTTCACGGTGACGGTATCGCTGCCTGCGGCGTTCAGCGGCAGATCAAGCCCCACGGTCTGGCCAGTGGCAATGGTGATGCCGTTGCGCTGGTACCCCGCGAAGCCGCTGCCGGTGACAGCTACGCTGTACTGGCCGGAGACGAGCTGTGTGAAGTCGTAAATGCCGTCGCTGGTGGTCGCCGTCGATTGCTGAATGCCGGTGGCGCTTTGCGTCAACGTGACCTGCGCCCCGGCAATGCTCCTGCCTCCTGAATCGACAGCGCGGCCTTTCAGCTCACCGGAAATCTGAGCATCGAGCAGCGCGGGGAATAGTGTGCAGGCGGCTAGTGCAAGCGCGGAAACGCGCGGGAAGGGCTGCGAAAGCTTGAACGGCATACGGCGATTCTATGCGAATTCATCCGTACAAGTAAGCAGCTGCGTAGACCACGATGCGCCGGTGCAACGGCGCTGGTCGCCCGCCTGCTTACAGCAGCCACATCTGCTGATTTCCACACCCACGTTGCGCTTGTCATCCCGCAGCGTAGCGGAGGGATCTGCATGTCTGCCGTGCACTGCTAAACGGATCGGTGGGCGATGCGGTAAGGCATTTGCGTGATGCTCGAACGGGCGAACAGCAACGGCACAGCATGCAGGCGTTGAAGGTCCCGCACACATGCAGATCCCTCCGCTTCGCTACGGGATGACAAATCAAAAGAGTACGGGATGACAAAGCTTCACTATGGGATGACCAACCAAGGGAACAGGATGACGAGGCACAGCAAATATGGAGGAGCCGCTTAGCTATCTTTGCGGTAGAGCATGTTGCGGATAGCGTCGCGGCGGGCCGCGTCCATTTCGCTCTTTTCTCTGCGCTCGTCGGCGGCCATGCCGGATTTGTCCGCGGCTTTGGCGGCGGCTTCCTGTTCCACAAGCGTGCAGTCGAGGCAGCGATTGGCAAAGCCTGGCTTGTCCGGCTTTAGTTGGAACTCTTCGCCACAAATGGAGCAGGTCTTGGTAGGGAACGGCATAACGCTTCTCGATAGGTTCTTGGCTAAACGTGATCAAGCCGGCTGCCGGAACCATCAACAACCTGGGTCTTGCCGCCCGCGGTTCGTGCAGGCGGACCTACGACGCAATGGGCAAATGGTAGATGAAAAGGCGGCCGCCATCGTAGCCCGGCAAAACTGCCAGCGGAGGGGAGCAAATGGTGGACCGCATGCGCAGCGCGTCCTTTCCCGCGATGGATGGCTCCTGGGCACGGAGACAGCCACCGACAAGCCGCTTGGAAAGATCCTCGTCCTGCACGAACTGCACAAAGTAATCCACGTGGTACTGGTTGAAGGTGGAGAGAAGGTCGTCTTCGCGCCGAATGTGTTGCAGGTAGTGCCGGTCCATCATCAGACCTTCCGCCTGCAGTACCGGCGAAGAGGAGGTGTAGCCGAACATGCCGGACCGATCGCCCATGGCGTACCTGCCGGGGTGGGTCTTTGCGAATTCATTCAGCCGTGTGTCTTCATCCGCAATCGCCATCATCACCGGATCGACTTTGTAGTGCGTGCGGGTGAGCACAAGCAGCGCAAGCAGTAGCAGCACGGGCGCAAACCATGCCGTCGCTGTGAGCCGTTGCAGTGGCTGCCAGACGGGCGTTCTGGTGAACACGATCAGCAGGAGCGCCCCGGCAACCAGCAGCGGGAATCGCAGCGCATACAGGTACCAGCCCCACAGCTTCCAGGCGCTGATGATCATCTCAAGCGCATAGAAAAGCAGTGGCATGAGCAGAGCCGCAACGCATAGCACCTTTTCCTGCGGTGCCAGCCGGGCCCGCATTCTCACAGCAGCCACACAGCTGATCCCCGTGATGAGTAGGAAAAGGAGGGAGAAGCCGTGGAACGAGTATTGCATCTGCAGCAGATCGGGCATCCAGCCGTGACGCATTTGCTTCGCGGTGCCGGAAATTGGCAGCCACTCGTGAAAGTAGTGCCGGTTGATGGCAAGGTAAACAAGCAGCGGCGGCAGCGCTGCAGCGGAAAAGCTCACCATGTTGCTCCCGGTGAACACCGGACGCATGCCACGCACCAACAGCAGCCCAAGCAGGAACAGGAAGACTACGATGCCGGCGTCCAGCCGGGCCAGCATGGTCAGCGCTCCAAGCAGCCCCAGCAGCAGGCATCGGCCGGTGGTATAGCGTTCTGCCGGCACAAACCCCGTTGCTAGAAAGGCAAACGCAAGCGGCAGTGCCAGCGTCACCTCCATCTGAAAACAGATGGTGGCGATGCATGGCACCAGCACGGCTAGCGCGAACGCGTTCGAGAGCAGCTTGTTTGCAGTGATGCGCCGAAAAACGCGTCGCGCACACAGGAAGATTACGGTGCCGCTCACAACATCGAGCACCCACAGCAGCCGAAACACGGACCGCAGATTCCCCGTAAAAAACGACACAAGGGTCCACAGCAGGAAGTACAGCGGATGGTAGCCGTTGGTATGTGTCACCCCGTCAAAGGTGGCCCCGTGCCCGGCCGCGAGGCTCTGCGCGGCCTTGAGATAGTAGAAGAAATCGTCCTGGGCAAATCCCATGAGCAACCCGTGCGACCTGAGCGGTAGCGAAAAAACCACGGCACACTTCACGATGACGGCCAAGAGCACCAAAAGGTCAAGGCGCTTGTTCGCAGAGGAGCCTGGCTGCGACGTGGAGCCGGCTTCGCTTTGTGACAGGGCGGGGCGCAACTGAGTGGAGGTCAAAGTCTAATCTTCCTATGCTCGTAGTTTCTCCCGCTGCTTGCCGGGGTGCTCGGACCGGGCCGGTCAGGATCAGTCAGGCTCAGACAAGGGCAGTTGGGCTGAAAGCCATAGGGTAGGCGCTGGAGTGGGCCTGTCAACGTAGGTTAGCGCAAAGTAGCGCGTTTCGCTGCACTATGCCGCAGCGCAGCGCCGCGCGAGACGTGTTCGCGGTGCTGTAGCATAGCTGCTCTGAAAGAGGGGGTTCCACACCGGATGCTGTCTCGTCGCAACCTGCTTCATCTGACTGCAACTGCCGCGGCCGGCTGCGCGCTGCGGCCGCCGTTTGTGTTTGCCGCGCCGGCGCTGCGCGAAGTGCGCTATGGCTACGCAGCCAGCACGTGGGGCGATGCGGAGCGGCAGTGCATTGACGATGTGGCCGACGTTGGGTTTCGCGGCATCCAGTTCCGCGCGAACGCCGTGAAGGATTTCAAGCCCGAAGACCTGAAGCAGCTTATGGCTGCGAAGAAGCTGACGCTGGTGGCGCTCTCCAGCGGGCAAATCTCGCTGGACAAGCCGGCGGAGCCGCAACTGCAGGAGCATACCGCTAATGCCAAATGGCTAAAGGCCGCGGGCGGCGAGTACCTGCAGATTCTGGATCAGCTCACCCGATTCGGTCGCACCGCAACCCCGGAGCAGTGCAAACAGTTAGGTTCGCTACTGACAGAATTGGGCAGACGCACGGCGGATGCAGGTGTGCCGCTGGGCTTCCATAACCACATGGGATCGCTGAGTGAGAAGCCGGAGAACCTCGACCGCGTGATGGATGCGAGCGACCCAAGGTACGTAAAGCTGGAATTGGATACCGCGCACTATGCCGCGCCGGGCGGCGATCCAGCACACGCCCTGCGCACGTACAAGGACTGGCTGCTCTTTCTGCACCTGAAGGACTACCGCCCGCTGCCCAACCCGTCTGCCAACGCGAACTACCCCTTCCAGTTCGTGGAACTCGGTCAGGGCGTGCTCGACTTCAAGCCCGTCTTTGCAACGCTGGAAGCGATCCACTACAAGGGCTGGGCAGTCGTCGAACTGGATCGCGAACCGGTTGAAGGCAGAACGCCGAAGGAATCCGCTGCCATGAGCAAGGCGTTTCTCCAAAAGACCTTCGACGCGGACGTGTCGCGTTAGTCAGAACTGATCTGGTGCGGCATCCAAGTCCAGCACCCAAGTCTGGCTGACAAGGCTCTTTCCAAACGCATCGTGCTTCTTTTCTTCCGACAGAACAAAGCCTACGGCCTGGTAAATTTTTCGCGCGGACACCAGCACGTCGTTGGTCCAGAGCGTGAGCTTGCTGTAGCTCAGTGCCCGGGCACGCTGTACACAGTTGCGCACAAGCAGGGAACCCACGCCCAACCCTCGCGCGGAAGGCTCCACGTAGAGCAGCCGCAGCTTTGCCACTCGCGCGTCATCGGACTTCATCAGGAAGATTGAGCCCACAATTTCTCCGCGAAACTCGGCCACCCAGCCATCTTCGCGGGTTGCGTCATATTCCGAGACAAAGTCGCCGAGAATACGTGCAGCAAGGCCTTCATAGGTCCAGTCCCAGCCATATTCCTGCTGGTAGAGAACGGACTGACGGTGAACGATCCATCCCAGATCACCCACTCTGGGCGCACGGAGCACTACGCGTTCAGGCATAATCAGCGCCTGGGGGCTTCGCTGCATCTGGATTCATCCATGCTTTGATGCTGCTCTTCCGTACAGTGCACCAGGGTGCAAGACCCGCCCCACAACCTTGCCTGGTTCAGGAATCACGAGTTTACCGGCCGTACGCTAGTTGCCCCCGGTTTCCGTCAGTTGCAAGTCGCTGTTGTGGCTCAATGCGCCGGAGCCGGTGGTGAGCTGCATGCCGTAGGTCAGCGTCTTCCACCCGGTGCCGCAGCCGGTGATCCCGGCCGTGAGCGCAGCCGCCGCCAGCAGCAGGAGCAACGCCTGGCGGATGCGCCGCTTCGAGCGCAGCGTGACCGGCAGCACGAGCAGTGTCAGCAGCAATCCCCTGCTCCTCCTGCTGGAAATGTTCAGGAGATCCGGCGGCACGCTCGGTCCCGCAGCCGTCTGGATGGTCGCGGTGACAGTAACAGCGCCGCTGCCCGCTGCGACCGTAGCCGGGGAGAATGTCACGGAGGAGCCGGGCCGCGCGTTGGTAAGAGCCAGCGTAATACCGGAAGGCATAACGGTGCCGCCCAGCGGCGTGAGCGTGAAGGTAAACGTCGCCTTCCCCGAGTGCGGAATGGTGGTGCTGGTGGACGAGGGGGTGAGTTGGTAATCCATCACGTTCTCAACCACGCTCTGTGAGAGAGACGGCCCGTAGTAGTTGTCGCCGCTGTACATGGCGGTGACCGTGTGCTGGCCGAAGGGGAGGTTCGTGAGCGCAAGTGTTGCGGCACCGTTGACCAGCGTCGCCGTGCCCAGGACCGTGGGGCCTTCTGTAAACGTCATGGTGCCGGTAGGCACCGCGTCAGCCACGCCGTTGGCCCTTGCGGTGAACGCGGCCGGGTTCAGCAGAAAGACGGAAGGCGCGGCTTCAGAAAGCGTGGTGCTGGATTCCACCTGCACGTACAGCGTGGTGACGGCGGTCTGCGGGTCGTAAGCAGAGTCGCCGCTGTAGACGGCGGTAATGGCGTGCGGACCGTTGGTGTAGATCTTTGGCGCCGCCGTGGCTGTGCCGTTTGCAAGAGTGTAGGTTGTGGTGCTGCCGTCTACCGTAATAGCGACCGTGCCTGTGGGTGTGGGCGAGTACGCTGCGCCCGCAGCCGTAAATACGATGGTGGAGGCGTGACCGGTGTACACCGGGTTCGGCTTGGCTGTGACGCTGACGGTCGCGGCGGGATACACGGTGACCGTTCTCGTCACGGACCGCGCGTTGTAGTACGGGTCACCCGCGTAGCTGGCGGTGATGGTGTGCGTGCCGGGCGTCAGTCCGGTAAGCGTGGTGCCGGCCACGCCCGCGTGCACCACGGCGGTGGCAAAGGTCGTTGTGCCCTCGCTAAAGGTGACTGCTCCGGTGGGCGTGCTGTACGCGGAACCCACCGGCACGGAAAGCGTCGCCGTGAGGGTGACGGGTGTGTTCAGCTTGGACGGGTCCGGCGCAGCCGAGAGCGTCATTGCTGGATCCACCTTGACGATGGCCGCAAAGGTCGAGAGATCAAACAGGCTGAACTCCAGTACCTTTTCCTGCTGCGATAGAGCGCCGCTGGAGCATTCTTCGGGAAAGGTCGTGCCGCTGGTGCTCAGCGTCCGTCCGTTGCTATCGAGCGAAGGGCTCACGTGGTACTCGTTGTACAGGACGCGGCCATAGGTGTTGCCCGCGCCCGCTCCCACGGGGGTATCGAACGACGCCTGGATGGGCAGCTTGTTGCTATTCAGCGTGATCCACTGCTGTGCGTTGGAACCCAGGCTGCCGAGCGAGGCAAACACGTTGGTGACGCTTACCTGGCCTAGCGTGGTGGTGGCACCCAGGTTCTGCAGCCACGCCGCCAGCGTAGCGCCGATGGTAAAGGTCTGGTCGATGGTGGCCGTACCCGCGTCGGCCTGCGCGTTGTCTGCCGCCCAGTTGAAGGTGCCGGTGGAAAGCGCCGCGTTGCCCTTGAGCCAGGCATGGCTGTGGTGGTTCACAAAGGCCCGTCCGCCGTTGTTTACAAACGACGCAAAGTTGGCCTTACCGGCTTCTGTGGTGGCCTGGTCCGTGCCCTGGCAGGGAAACAGCAGCAGGTCCAGCGCGTTCAGCTGCGAGGTGTCGCCCATGAGCGTGGCTTCACCGGGCGTGCTGGTGTTGATGCGGGATCCGCCGCTGGTACCGCCGACGTACAGGTTGATGCGGCCGCCATCCGCGAAGTTCGTAAACTCCGTCTGGTCCATGCCCACCTTGCGCAGGATGCACTCGGTTGCCTCACGCGAGCCAGTTACCACGCCAATGCGCGGGATGTACCCTTCGCTCCTGTTGCGCGGAAAGCGGGCGAACTTATCCCCCGCAGGATCGGGCGGCACGTTGTCCTGGCATGCCGCCACCGTATTGATGACCAGTTGCCGCTGCCACTTGCCGCTTTGAATCACGATGGGCACGGCGGCTCCTGCCGGCGCGTCGCTGAGGGTGTAGCTCCCGTCATAGGCAGTGGTGGTTTGGGTAAGGGGGCTTACCGGCCGCAGATCTGCCGTGGTGACGCCGTCCGGGATCTTCACCGCGCCCGCCGCGCCGGGCACGTAGACCAGCACGTCCGGCAGCGGGTCCGCGCCGTTGGGCGAGTACACCACGCCGCTGATGGTGGTCGTGTTCAGCCCGTTGGCACATACGGGCTTGCCATACGTCTGCGCAAGGACCGGTATGCCGAGCGCTAGGAGAGCGACGGAGAGCGAACGAGCGAAACGGCGAAGCAGCGGCATACGCGGCACGACTCAGGAAATGAGGTATTCAGAACGTCGCTCACGGGCGGAACGGCTTTCCAGCAGCATACTGCTGTACACCGTGCGACGGGGAGCGCGCACAAACCGGTTACGGCGCGGATCGCAGGGTCCGTGGCGACACACAAAAGCCTTGCGTTTTCTGGCGCACCCCGTACGATGGCACGCATGAAGTCAACTGGGGTCGTCTTTCTTCTGATTGCCGCCCTCACGATGAAGCTTGCCTCGGCGCAGCAACCGCGCACCCGCGAGCCGGAAAAACGCATGGAGGCGGTGCAGAAGTTGAAGCTGGCGCGGCTGCCGGGCGATTCGCTGCCCACCTACTACAGCGCAGGCGCAGAGGCGCGTGCACGCTACTTCCAGGCACTCATCGCGGGCGAGCGCGACTTCTACCGTGCCGCGCTGCATGTGCCGCTCAGTGACCTGAATCTGGCCGTGCTCAGCCCGGTAGACTGGTCCCCCGTCGACATCTACAACCCTTACGGCATGCCCTCGGTCCAGGGACATCCGCGTGTCATTGCCATGCCTTCGGACTGGAACAAGGTGGCGATCATTCCAGTTCCCGCGGTGGCCGACCTTTCGCCGGAGTTGCAAGCGGAGGTACGCGCTACGCGCAAACCCATCGCCGACCTGGTGCACACGGGGTCTGACAGCATCGGCACGCATGAGCTGGGCCACGCCATTGTGGAAGACTACGGCATCGGCTGGACGACGCACTGGTTCAATGAGTTTCTGGCCAGCTATCTGGGCAACGTCTACATCGAAGAGGAACGCCCCGCTGACCGCGCCGCGGACCATATTTTCTGGCAGGTGGCGCTCGGATGGCCGCACCCGCACACGTCGCTCGACTACTTTGAAACGCACTACGACGAGCTGTCCGAGCAGATGCCGCAAAACTACGGCTGGTACCAGTGCGCGTTCGACCAGCGGGTGCTGGCCGTGCACGCGAAAGAGGGCGTCGGCTTCCTGCCCAAGGTCAAAGCAGCCTTTCCGAAAGACGGCACGCAGCTCACCTCCACCCAGGTGCTGGACAAGCTGGAAAGCATTACCCCCGGCTGGAAGCAGTGGGCCGCCGATGTGGAAGCAGACCGCGTGCAGGTGGTGCGATAGCAGCTGCGTGTGCGCCTGTAGAAACGAACAGAGCCGTAGTAACAAGGCAAACGGCGCGACGCAAACGACCGACTTCAATGACAACGCGAATGGCGCAATGCGTGAAGATCGACCGCATCAACAGCGCGAACGATGCGATGTGTGAAGATCGACCGCATCGACAGCGCGAACAGTGCGAACAGTGCGAACGGTACGATGCGTGAAGATCGGTCGCATCAACAGCGCAACGCTGCGATGTGTGAAGGTCGGTCGCATGAACAGCGCAACGGCGCGATGCGTGAAGATCGACTGCATCAACAGCGC
>CAXTBQ010000071.1:0-7988 GCA_964242065.1 uncultured Terriglobus sp.
CAGGAGCCCTTGCGCGGTTCCGTTGGCGCAGGATGCTGCGAGGCGTCATCCGAGAGGCCCGTGGAAGAAGGCGATGCGTGCGCCGGCAGCGCCGGAGTCTCGTGCGAGGAGGAAGCAGCGTGCTCGCTGGAAGGTGACAACATGTGTGCGGTGGCCCGTCCTGAGTCGTGTCTTTGCCAGTATTTCTGCGTGAAAAGGGCGGGAGCGGCCCCCGCGCTGATGTCTAGACTACAGGGAATGACGAAGCAGACCCCGACGAGGTTTCCGGCTATTTTCTGACGTGGGAGGCGCTTGGAGACGCCGCGGAGACGGTTTTGGCGTAACACTCCTGAAAACAGTGCAACTTATAATGACGGAGCCGACCGCCTCGCCGAGCAGGACGTCGCGCGGAGACGCATGCCTGACCGGATAGAAGATTTGGAAAGCCCGGCAGCAGATCCGTCCGGTGCAGCAGCAACGACCGGTGCGTCAGAGCTGCCGCTTTGCGTCGATCTGGACGGCACGCTGGTCAAGAGCGACACCATGCTCGACGCAGTGGTCCTGCTTCTGCGGCAGCAGCCACTCTCCTTCCTGCATTGGCCGGCTTGGCTCCGGAAAGGGCGCGCGGGCTTCAAGCGAGAGGTAACGGACCGGGCAGAGGTCAGCCTGCAGCACCTGCCGTACAACCAGCCGCTGCTGACCTATCTACAGGCGGAGCACGCACGCGGACGGCGCATTTACCTGGCAACGGCCGCGGACAGCGGGTTTGCAAAGCAGGTTGCGGCAGAGGTTGGAGTCTTCGACGGCGTCATGGCGTCCGATGGCAGCCACAATCTGGCCGGCGCAAACAAGCTGCAGGCGTTTCGGCAAGCGTTCCCGGACGGCTTCACCTACATCGGCAACGCCATGCCGGACCGCACGCTGCTGCAGGCAAGCGCGACGCCCATGGTCGCCAACCCGCACCGTAAGCTGCAGAACGCGTTGCGCCGCGACGGCACCGTGTTGTATCGCGAGTTTCTGGACAGGCGGTCGCCGGCCAAGGTGTTGCTGAAGGCGGTGCGCCTGCACCAGTGGGCCAAGAACGTCCTCGTGTTCTTGCCGACCATTCTGGCGCACGACCTTTCCCCGCGCAGCCTGCTCATCTCGCTGCTGGCGTTTCTCACGCTCTCGTTCTGCGCCAGCGCCACGTACCTCATCAATGACCTGCTCGACATCGGTGCGGATCGCCTCCACCCGCGGAAGCGAAAGCGTCCGTTCGCCGCGGGCGACCTGTCGCCGCTCACCGGCGTGGTGGTCATTGCGATCTTCTTTGCCATTTCGCTCGCGCTGGCGCTGCTGGTGCCACACGCTTATGCCATCCTTGCCGGACCGCATGGTGGGCGGGGGCACTTGGAGTCTCGCTTTCCATTCCTCCTGTGGCTGCTCATCTACACGGTCACGACGCTGTCGTACTCGTTCTTTTTGAAGCGTGTTGCGCTGGTGGACGTGGTGGTACTCAGCGGTTTGTACACCGTGCGCATCCTTGCCGGGTCGGCGGCCACGGGCGTTGCGGTGTCGGCCTGGCTGGGTGCGTTCTCGGTCTTCTTCTTCCTGTCGCTCGCATATGTCAAGCGCTTCTCTGAGCTGGGGCTGCTGATCGCCAACGGCCGCACCGACGCCAGCGGCCGCGGCTACCAGACCGGGGACATCGAGCAGTTGCGGTCGTTCGGCACGGGCAGCGCTTTTGCCAGCGTTGTGGTGCTGACCATGTATGTGTCCAACCTGGACGCGGCCAACCTCTACGAGCACACGGCGCGCCTGTGGCTGCTGATCCCGATCCTGATCCTGTGGATCAGCCGCGTCTGGCTGCTGGCAAGCCGCGGCCAACTGCACGAAGATCCGGTGGTGTACGCCATCACCGACCGGCGGAGCTGGCTGCTGGGTGCCATCTGCGCCGTCATCGTGTGGGCTGCACTGTAACAAAGGCGTTCATTTATCCTGAACGGACGCCACATGACAGAAATAGTCGCACCTCTTACCGCGTTTGACGACGCTTCGCTTGACTCCGCATTTCGCTCTCTACTTGCTGAGGTGCGATCCGCTGCTGCGGGCCTCGCCAACCCGGAAGCCCAGGAGGCTTTTCGCCTAGTGTGGCTCGGGCGCAAGCAAGGACGTCTCAAGCTTCTTAGCGAAGCCTGGCTGAAATCTGCGCCACCTGAGGCAAAGAAGGCGCTCGGCACCCGCTTCAACATGCTCAAGAGCGAGATCGAAGTCACGCTCCGAAGCGCTCTAGTGTGCACAAACCCAGTTGTCGCGCTCCAAGAACTTGAAGCAATTGTCGATCACCCGATG
Source organism: uncultured Terriglobus sp. (assembly GCA_964242065.1). Lineage (GTDB taxonomy): Bacteria > Acidobacteriota > Terriglobia > Terriglobales > Acidobacteriaceae > Terriglobus. The sequence continues at coordinate 2,311 of CAXTBQ010000071.1, forward strand.
ACACACGCTCCTCAGGGTAAGAGTTTTGTTCGTACCAGCATTCAACAGTCGATAGTGGCGCATAGGGCAGGAGGGTCTCCTCCGCTCGACCTGACCTTGCCCGGCATCCGGCGCAACATCGGTGTCGAGCACCCGCTCACGCGCACCATGCGCGAGATCACTGCCGTGTTTACCGCGCTTGGCTACTCCGTGGCTGTTGGACCGGAGGTCGAGTCGGACTTCTACAACTTTGAGGCGCTGAACTTTCCGCCCAATCACCCGGCCCGCGACACGCAGGACACGCTCGTGGTCGCTGGGCAGGAAGCAAAGCCGCTGCGTGAGCGCCTGCTCATGCGCACGCATACCTCGCCCGTGCAGATTCGCAGCATGGTGGCCAACGCCCCGCCGCTGCGCCTGGTAATCCCCGGCAAGGTGCACCGCAATGATGAGAGCGACGCTACGCACTCGCCGGTATTCCACCAGGTGGAAGGTCTCTGCGTGGACAAGGACATTACCTTCAGCGACCTGAAGGGCACGCTGGATCACGCGATGAAAGCGTTCTTTGGCTCGTCGGTGAAGACGCGCTTCTTTCCATCGTACTTTCCATTCACAGAGCCCAGCGCGGACGTGCAGATTTCCTGCCCGTTCTGCGGCGGCAAGGGATGCCGCAAGTGCAAGTACTCCGGCTGGATCGAACTGCTGGGGTGCGGCATGGTCGATCCGGCTGTCTTCGCCGCAGTGGACGCCCGGCGGATTGAGCAGGGTCTGGAACCCGCCTACGACACGGAAAAGATCAGCGGCTTTGCCTTTGGCATGGGAGTGGAGCGCATCGCCATGATGAAGTATGGCGTGGGCGATATTGGTCAGTTTTACTCCGGCGATCTGCGTTTCCTGAGCCAATTTGCATGAGGGCAGCAAGTTAGACATGAGCGAGATAGCGGGTCAGCGTGGCCCCAGAACAAGGAATTACCGTGATCTGATTGTTTGGCAGAAGGCGATGGTGCTGGCGCGTGCAGTGTACGTGCTAACGGAGAACATGCCTTCCGACGAGCGGTTTGGTTTGACTATCCAGAGGCGGCGGCATGGAAGACTGAGTGACCGCGCACTTTGTATGTTTCTGGGCAACGCGAGAGGATCGCTGTACGAGTTAGAAACGCAGATACTGCTGGCTGCTGATCTGACCTTCCTCAGACGTGAAGCGGCCGATGCGGCGTTAGAGCAGTCAGCAGAAGTGGCACGTATCCTTCACGGACTACTAAGAACATTGGAGATAGAGAATTAGCTGACTCGCTTACCTGCTCCCAGCTAATTGCTGCATTTCACATGAATATTTTGAGTAACTGGCTGCGCGAGTATCTGCCCGCGCTCGAAGTTTCCGACCGGCAACTGGCGGATGACTTGACGCTGCGCGGCATTGCGGTCGAAGGCGTACACGCCCTGGCCGATGGCGGCCATCTGTTCGAGATGGACATCACCACCAATCGCGTGGACGCGATGAACCACTACGGCATTGCGCGCGAGGCCGCTGCGATCTACGGCGTGCCGCTGCTCACGCTGGAAGACCGGCGCGTGCTGCACACGGAGGTGGGCGACAGCGCGGGTGCGTCGTTGCCGTCGCTGGCCTGCGACATGCCGGATCCTGCCGTGGCGGAGGCATCCGGATACCCGGTGCGGATTGAAGCCGAAGACCTTTGCGGTCGGTTCACTGCGCAGGTCATCCGTGGTGTCAGCGTGAGCGCCAGCACGGGTGTTGTGGCGGAACGCTTTGCACAGATTGGGCAGAAGCCCATCTCCAACGCCGTGGACGTGACGAATCACACATGGCTCGCCATGGGCCATCCCACGCACGTGTTCGACCTGGATACGATCCAGGGCAGCATCGTGGTCCGGCGAGCAAACGGGGGCGAGCGCATCAAGCTGCTGGATGGCAGCGAGAAGACGCTGACGGCGGACGACCTGGTCATCGCGGACGAGGCAAAGGCGCTTGGCCTGGCCGGTGTCATGGGCGGCTGGGACTCCCGTGTCACGGAGACGACAAAGAACATCCTGGTGGAAGCGGCATGGTTCGATCCCGCTGCCATCCGGGCCAGTTCGCGCCGCCACGGCCTGCACACCGACGCGTCGCACCGCTATGAGCGTGGTGCGGACCTGGGCGCGTGCTCGCTGGCAAACCGGCTGGTCACGCGCGGTGTGGTCGCAGCCTGCGGCGGCGAAGCGGTCGGGTCCATGACCGACGTCCGCGTGCCCGCGCAGGAAGCTCGCACAACGCTGCGGCCCGCAGTCACCTTGCGGGTTGACGTGGTGCAGCGGCTGCTTGGAACCACGCTTGAGCAAGGCTCTTCCGGCCTCCTGGTGCCGCCGGAAAGCATCGAGCAATACCTGCAGGCGCTGGGTTGCCATCTGCGTCCGGCAGACGAACCGGGCACGTTCCAGGTGACGCTGCCAAGCTGGCGGCTTGACCTCCAGCGCGAGATCGACCTGGTGGAAGAGGTTGCGCGCGTCTACGGCTACAACCGGTTCGCCGACACGCTCCCGAGCTTCTCCGGCGGTGTCTTTGCCCTGCCGTTCGCCGCAAAGGAAGAGCGGGTGCGTGGCGCTCTGCTCGCGCTGGGCTGGACGGAGACGATCAGCAGCACCTTCTGCAGCGACAGCGATGCCGGGCTGTTCGTTGCTCCCGGGGAGCAGGCAGTGCCCATGGGCAATCCGCTCAATGCAGAGGCGGGCATGCTGCGGCCGTCACTGCTGCCGGGCATGGTTGGCATGCTGCAGTTGAACCACACGCGCGATGTTCCACAGGCGCGCCTGTTTGAGTACGGCAACGTCTTCACCGGCACAACGGAGCGAATGCAGGAGTATGCCTCGTTGGCGATCGGTGCCTATGGCGGAGCTGCCGCGACCAGGACAGTGACCGCTTCCGATGAACTCTTCTTCGAGGCCAAGGGCATGCTGGAAGAACTGTTGTCGCGCTTTCAGGGTTGTGCGCCGGTGTTTTCTGCGGACAGCCTGCCCGCGTGGGTGGAGCCCGGCCGCGGTGCCAGCATCGTCCTTGGCGGAGAGCCGGCCGGCTGGTTCGGTGAGCTTTCTCTTACTGAGCGTGAACGGCGCAAGTTGAAGGAAACCGTGCTCATCGGCGAGCTGCTGCTGCCAGCGCTTTTCGCGTTTTCCCTGCGGGAGCCGCTTGCAAAGGAGCCGTCCCGCTTCCAGGCGGTGGAACGCGACCTGTCGTTCCTCTTCCCGGACCCTGTGCAGTGGGCCGCGGTGCAGGGGGCTCTGCTTGGGCTCAATATCCCGGAAATGCTGTCCGTTGCGCCGGTCGAAATCTACCGCGATGCAAAGGGCAAGGCGGTTGCCCACGGCGAATACTCGCTGCTGCTGCGCATGGTCTTCCAGTCCGCGGAACGAACCCTGCGCGACGAGGAACTTACGGCCTGGCAGGATCAGGCGATTGCCGCGCTTGTAGCTCTCGGCGGCAAGCACCGCGCCGCTTAGGGATCGCTCGGTTGGTTCAGCAGCTTGTCGACGCGCAGTTGCAACTGCTGCGCATCGTAGGGCGCGTGAACCTTCGCATCGTTGTCGAAGTACACGTACACGTCGCGCGCGGCACGCTTCCTGGCACGCACGGGGCTTGCATGGTGCCCGTGCGGCCTGCTCTCGGCAGGCTCGTCCGCGACCTCTTCGCCCTGCGCCCACTGCACCACGCGCTCTGCCCAGGTATCCAGCGCGGCATCGCCGTAGCCTGAGGCATACAGCTCTTCCGAACCGTGCAGGCGGCAATAGACGAAGTCTGACGTGAGATCGAACAAGAGCGGCCACTCCACCGTGTCGGCAACCACAAGCCCGATGTTGTGCTTTCTTAGCAGCGCGATGAACTCCGGGTGCACACAGGTGTCGTGCCGAATCTCAAGGCAATGCCGCAGCGGACGATCCCGGTCGGTCTCAGTGACGGTGCGACCTTTCAGCCGGGGATGGTGCTCCAGGGCCAGACCGGCTGCCTGCTTGGTCGTGCGCGGCAGCTGGTCAAAGAACTCTTTCAGTCGATCCGCCTTGAATGTGAACTGCGGTGGAAGCTGCCACAGGATCGGTCCAAGCTTCGGACCCAGCGCCAACAGGCCTTGGGCGAAGAAATTGGCGAGGCCCTGCTCCACATCGCGCAGCTTCTTCATGTGTGTGACGAAGCGCGAACCCTTCACTGAGAAGACGAAGCTTTCCGGCGTTTGTTCGCGCCAGAGCTGGAAGCTGTTCGGCTTTTGCAGCGAGTAGTGCGTTCCGTTGATCTCAATGGAACGGAACTGTCCTGCGGCAAAGTCCAGTTCGCTGCGCTGCGGCAGTTTGGGCGGGTAGAACTTGCCGCGCCATCCCTTGTAGCGCCATCCCGAGATGCCGATGTAGATCTGTCCGGATTTGCGCTCGCTCAAAGCCATTGCTGATGACTTCAGATGCCGCTGCCCAGTGACCTCACTGTCCCCTGGTTCGATGGCATCCTATGCGTATGCCGCAGAAGCGCCTCCTGAACACCCCGCTCGATGTTCCGCACACCACTGAGATCACCGTTGACGGGCGCTCTGTTCCCGTCGGAGAGGGCGAACTGCTGATTGAGGTGTTGAACCGCGCGGCCGCGCTGGCGAACCTGTCCATCGCGGATGCCGGCTACCACTCGCAGGACAAGCTGCTGAGCCCAGGCGAGCGCCGCGCACTGCAGGAGGACACGCGCCTGGGTGACGATCATTCGTCCTCGCCGGAGGAGTTCCCCGGCACCAGTCCCGATGCTTCGCGGTCGCAACATCATGGCAACTACCGCTCCGTGGCGCAGCTCTGTTACTTACCGCAGATGGGCCCGGTGCAGACGTGCGACACCTGCATGGTCGAGGTCAACGGGCAGCTGCTGCGCGCCTGCGCCACAGAGGTGCGGGCGGGCATGCGTGTATTCACCAACAGCGGGCGCGCTGACGTGGCGCAGCGCGAAGCCATGGACCGCATCCTGCAGAACCACGACCTGTACTGTACCGTGTGCGACAACAACAACGGCAACTGCACGGTCCACAATGCCGTGGGCGAGATGCGCATCGAGCACCAGGTGCGCCCCTACCTGCACAAGCCGTACGAGCAGGACCACAGCAACCCTTTCTATCGTTACGACCCGGACCAATGCATCCTGTGCGGCCGTTGCGTGGAGGCTTGCCAGGACGTGCAGGTGAACGAAACGCTCACCATCAACTGGGAAGACCGCCACGCCCGCGTGCTGTGGGATGGTGGCGAGCAAATTGCGGGGTCCAGTTGCGTAAGCTGCGGCCACTGCGTCACGGTGTGCCCGTGCAACGCCTTGATGGAGAAAAGCATGCTGGGACGCGCCGGCACACTGACCAACCTGCCGGCAACCGTGCTCGACGACATGATCGAGGTCGTGAAAGGCGTGGAGCCGGAGACGGGTTACCCGCCCATCCTCGCGCTGTCTGATATCGAAAGCAAGATGCGTGAGGCGCGGGTGCATCGCACCAAGACCGTCTGCACATTCTGCGGTGTGGGCTGCTCGTTTGAGGTGTGGACGCGGGACCGGCACATCCTGAAGATTGAGCCGACTGTCGGACCGGCCAACGGCATTTCGACCTGCGTCAAAGGCAAGTTCGGCTACGACTACACCACCAGCCTTCAGCGCCTGCACACACCGCTCATCCGTGTGGACGATGGACAGAACAGCACCT
>CAXTBQ010000071.1:7998-17684 GCA_964242065.1 uncultured Terriglobus sp.
GAGGCGCTGACCCTGATCGCGAGCAAGTTCCAATCGATCAAGGAGACGCACGGCCCGGACGCGCTCGCCTTCATCGCAAGCTCCAAGTGCACCAACGAAGAGAGCTACCTGATGCAGAAGCTGGCGCGGGCGGTGATCGGCACCAACAACATCGATAACTGCAGTCGCTACTGCCAGACACCCGCCACCAAGGGGCTGGAACGCACGGTGCTAACCGGCGGCGACTCCGGCGGCATCAACGACATTGAAATGGCCGGCCTGGTGCTGACCGTCGGCTCCAACACGGCAGAGAGCCACCCGGTGCTGGCCACGCGCGTCAAGCGTTCGCACAAGTACCGCGGCCAGCGCCTGATTGTTGCCGATCTGCGTAAGCATGAGATGGCCGAGCGCGCGGACATCTTCTTCCGACCCAACCCTGGCACGGACATGGTCTGGGCATCGGCCATCACGAAGTACATCTTCGATCAGGGCTGGGAGGCAAAGCAGTTCATCGCCGACCGCGTAAACAAGGTGGACGAGTACAAGCAAAGCCTTGCGCCGTTCACCCTGGAGTACGCCGAGCAAGTCACCGGCATCACGCAGGATGTGCTGAAGCAGGTGGCAGAGGAGATCGTGAAGGCTGACGGCGTCTGCATCCTGTGGGCCATGGGTGTTACGCAGCACTGCGGCGGATCTGACACCTCCACTGCGCTCTCAAATCTGTTGCTGGCCACGGGCAATTACGGGCGGCACGGCGCAGGAGCGTACCCGTTGCGCGGGCACAACAATGTGCAGGGTGCCAGCGACTTCGGCTCCATGCCGAACATGTTCCCCGGCTACCAGCACGTGGACGATGAGGCGGTCCGGAGCAAGTTTGAAGCCGCCTGGAATGTCACGCTGCCGGTGAAGAAGGGCCTCGACAATCACGAGATGATGGAGTCCATTCACAAGGGCGAACTGCACTCACTCTACATCAAGGGCGAAGACACCATCACCAGTGACGGCAATGCGAACGATGTTGGCATGGCGCTAAGCGAAATCCCTTTCCTGGTGGTGCAGGACATCTACTTTTCCGAGACGGCCAAGTTCGCCAACGTGGTGCTGCCCGCCTCACCCGCGCTGGAGAAGGACGGCACCTTTACCAGCACGGAGCGCCGCATCCAGCGGCTGTACAAGGCATTCGATCCGCTGGGTGACTCCAAGCCGGATTGGGAGATCATCCAGCTCATCGCTAACCGGATGGGCGCGCACTGGAACTACACGCATCCCAGCGAAATCATGGACGAGATCGCCGAACTCGCACCCTTCTTTGCCGGTGTGAAGTACGAGCGGCTCGAGGGGTTCAAGAGCCTGCAGTGGCCTGTTGCGAAGGACGGTACGGACTCACCCATTCTGTTCAAGGAGAAGTTTCCGTTCCCCGATGGCAAGGCCAGGTTCTTTCCGCTGGAGTGGGTGCCGCCCAGTGAAGAGGTCAGTGACGAGTTCGATCTCCATCTGAACAACGGCCGCCTGCTGGAGCACTTTGAGCAGGGCGCCATGACGCTGAAGGTGCCCGGCATCCAGCGCATAACGCCGCTCAACTGGGTGGAAGTGTCGCCGGAACTCGCGGCAGAGCGCGGGCTGGAGAGCGGCACCAAGGTGGAAGTGGAAAGCAAGTGGGGCGTCATCCGCGCGCGCGTGCTGGTCACGGATCGCGTGGAGGGCAAGCAGCTTTACATGCCCATGAACTCCGTGGAGGAACCGGTCAATCGCCTGACCGGCGCCCACGTCGATCGTGCCACGCACACGCCTGCCTACAAGGAGACCGCCGTAAAATTCCGTGTACTGGAGCCGAAGGGCCGCTCTCCATTGCGGGCAGAGAACTTCCGCAACGGCCGGCGCACGCCGCAGCAGGGTGTGGAGGTGGAGCGCAAGTGGGCGCGCAGCGACTACGCCACGCCGGGCACGCGCCCCGGCGACAAACTGGTGCAGATTAACAGCACCACGACATAGAGTGGGTGCCCCATGTCTCGAAAGAGACATGGGACTGGCCGCCCGAGCCCACGTCTCAGAAGCGAGACGTGGGGCACCCACAACCGCTTACCGCAGGAGTTCATATGGCCAATCCAATTGCATTCAAACCCGCTCCGTACGAGCCCAGGGAAGGTCTCATGCGTCGCCTGGATGCAGCGCCCAAGGAGCATGCGGAGGCCCTGCTGGTGGCTTACGACCTGCTGCAGACGGCGCACGATCAGGGCATCCTCGACACGCTGCACGGCATGGTTCACGCCAAGAACGAGATCTTCGGCCACCTGGCAGAAGCTGCCCGCGTGCAGGAAAGTGTCGATACGCTTCGGAACCTGGTGAGCGCGGGCAAGATTCTGGGTGCCATCGAGCCGGAGACCATGAGCTGCATCGCCGCGGCCATGAGCACTGCCAGCAACAAGACGCCGGACGAACCGCTCAGCATGTGGGGCCTGTTCAAGAAGGTCAGCTCGCGCGAGGGCAGGCGCGGCCTGTCGCTGGCAGTGGAGATGCTGTGCGCTCTGGGCACGCGGCGCTTTACGGACGCGAAGCAGCTACCGACCGGCAAGGCGGTAGCGAAGAAGTAGTTTCGCTACCGAACTTTATAGCTCAGGAGTTGGAGAGGGCGTGCCGGTTGCCCGCCACATTGGCATGGACCCGAAGCGTCTCGCCTTCGGTAAGAACGCGTACCTTGTCTGCAACACCTGCCTGTTCGGCGGCGGCTCGCAGCCTTACCGGTGGCTCCGTCATCGGTTCGCGGCCTAGCGGGAAGGTGCCGAAGTGCATGGGCACGAGCGTATTTGCCGTACCGAGATCGAGAAAGGCGCGCAACGATTCTTCCGGGCTGGTGTGTACGGCGCGGTAGCTATCCGGGTAGTAAGCGCCGATGGGCAGCAGCGCCACCTCAGGGTGCAGCCGTCGGCCAATCTCTCGAAAGTCGTTGAAGTACGCAGTGTCGCCGGAGTGGTAGACGCTGTGTCCCTCGCCTTCCACGACGTAGCCGCCAAAGTGACGATGCGTGTCCTTGAACATGCGCGCACCCCAGTGCTTTGCAGGCGTCATGGTCACGCGGACGGCGTCTTCCGGCGTGTCCGCGGGCAGTGTGGCGCTCTCCCACCATTGCAGTTCCGTCACGCTGCGAAAGCCAAGCTTCTCCACCAGATCGCCAACCCCGTGCGGAACAATGGCCACCGGAGCCACGCCGGTCAGCTTTCGCGCGTGCCGCACAATTTTGCGCAGTGACGGCAGGTTGAGGTGGTCCATGTGGGCATGGGTCAGCAGCACGGCGTCCATGGGCGGCAGGTCGCGGATGCGCAGGCCGGGCCTGCGGGCACGCCGCAGCAGGATCAGGCGGGTGGCAAACACCGGATCAACGAGCAGATTGCGCCCAGCAATCTGGATCAGGAACGAAGAGTGCCCGATGAAGGTGACGCCCAGTTCGCCCGGATCGACCAGCACCGGCTCGGCCGGGGTGCCGGTCAGGGGGGTGCGGTGGCTCTCGCGGGCGACGGAGTAGAGCTGCTTCAACTTACGCAGGACCGTAGGATGGCTCACAAAGGATTAGATGAAGGGCCGAGCAGGCCGATGCAGCGAAGCCAACGCGCGTCTGCATCTGAACGGAAAGAGCCGGCACCGCCGGTGCACCCGGAGAGGAGCCGCATGTTCCAACCGATCGACTCGCCGCAAGAACCCGTGCCGCAGGAAGCTGTGCAAGGCGCTGCTCCATCGGCGCACCACCACAATCTGCACTCGTTGGAGCACACGGTTTGGGCGCACGTCCAGCACACCCCGATTTCATCCATGTGGGATCTGCAGGGCGTGCCGGTCAAGGAAGTGCTGAAGCGCACCTGGAAGGGCATCGATGAGGACAACCTGTTCGGCCGCGCGTCCCAGCTTGCCTACTCGTTCTTCTCGGCCATTTTTCCAGCGCTGATCGCGATGTCAGCCCTGATGGGCATTATCGCGAAGTCCTCCGGCAAGTTGTATTTCGAGTTGTTGAACAGGATTGGGCAACTCATTCCACCCACAGCGTTTGCGCTGGTCACCGAGACATTCCAGAAGACAACCAGCGCCAGCACGCCCGGCAAGGTCACGTTCGGCCTGCTCTTCGCGCTGTTCTCGGCGAGCGTGGGCATCTCTGCCATACAGGACACGCTAAATTCTGTGTACAAGGTGAAGGAAACGCGCCCCTTTTGGAAGGCGCGGCTCGAGGCAATGGGCCTGACGCTTCTCGTGGGCGCGATTGTCATTTTCGCGCTGTTGACCCTTTTCAGCGGAGACTTTGCAGGCAATCATCTGGAACACCTGTTCTGGGGCAGCTTCGTTCTGTCCGTGGTGGTGCGAGTGGTGGCGTGGACCCTGGCTTCCATGCTGATGGTGCTCTCGTTCGAAGTGATGTACTACTTCTGTCCGGACGTACAGAACCGCAAATGGCGCTGGTTCACGCCAGGCGGCCTGATTGGCCTTTTGGGCTGGATCGCCGGGTCGCTGGGACTGCGTATCTATCTCCACTTTTCCAACACATACTCGGTAACGTACGGCTCCCTGGGCGCTGTGATCATCCTGCTGCTGTGGTTCTATCTGACAGGCGCCATGATCCTGCTGGGCGGGGAAGTGAACTCAGAAATCGAACACGCCGTGGCTGAGAAGCTGCTGAAGACTGGCGAATCCGCCGCGCCTCCCGCATCCGCGATGGCGAAGGTCGATCTCCCCGCGAAGTAAGCCGCAGCTTGGCTGGCCTAGGTGTATCGGCATCTTCAGGACGCAGGGGAAGTTGGGAAGGAACAGTGGGCTTCAGCCCATAGAAAGCTGCCCTGACTTTATCTTCACGCGTGAAAAGAATTGCAAAGCCCAGGTTAGGCGGGCTAAAGCCCGCTGCTTTCTCCATCCGGTTCTAAGCGAATATGTCGGTACGGCCTAGATCGAGTATGTCGATCCGGCCTAGATGAGGCCGAGCACCGCATCCGGCGTGATGGGCAGGTTGCGGTGACGCCGTCCGGTGGCGTTGGCAACGGCATTCGCGATGGCTGCCGCGGCCCCAGTAATGCCGATTTCACCGATGCCCTTGGCACCGAGTTCGCTGCCGCGCGTGTCGTCTTCCGGCACGATCAACACGTCGATCTCCGGGGCATCCGCGTTGGTGGGAACGTGCGCCTCGGCCAGGTTGGCGTTGACCCATGCACCCAGGCGCGGGTCGCGCAGGCTCTCCTCGAGCAGCGCGTGGCCCACGCCCCACACCATGCCGCCCAGCAGTTGCGAGCGGGCAGTACGCGCGTTCAGGATGCGTCCGCACGCAAACGCGCCCGTCATGTGGGTCACGCGGACAGCGCCGGTCCACTCGTTCACGGCGACACGCGCGAACTGCGCACCAAAGGCCATGCGGCCGTATTTGCTGCGACCGAAAAGGCGGCCGCTGATGCCTTTTGCGTCCACCTTGTCGAGTCCGGCACGGCGCAGCACATCCGTCGCAAGGTCACGGCGCGGTGCCTCTAAGCGATGCTGCAGTACACCCTCGCGGAACACGATGTCCTGCAGCCTGCAGCCGTGCAGTGGGCTTTGGCGATCCACGCGGGCCATGCGACCCAGCCGCTTGGTCAAAGCGTGAGCGGCTTCTGTAAGCGCTGAACCCACCGACAGGGTGGTGGACGAGCCTGCGGAGAACGCTCCAAATGGCAGGTTCGTGTCACCGATGGCAAGGTCCACGCGATCAAGCGGCAAGGCCAGTGCCTCTGCCACGATCTGCGAAAGCGAAGTGATTGCTCCCTGCCCGATCTCCTGCGTGGCTGTTGCAGCCAGGACCATGCCTTCCGCCGTGTAGGTAAGCCGTGCTGTGGCCGGGAAGTGGTTGGTCGGATAGGCGGCCGTGGCCATGCCGTACCCGATGCGCTCCACGCCTTCACGCTCGGTGCTGCGGCCGTGCCGCCGGCTCCACCCGAAGCTTTCTGCGCCAACCCGGTAGCACTCGCGCAGCGACTTGCTGGACCACTCCTTGCCGCTCTCCGGGTCAGTTTCGGCGTAGTTGCGCAGGCGAAGCTCGATGGGATCGATCCCAAGCTCTTCAGCAAGCTCATCCATCGCTGTCTCCAGCACGAACTGACCGGGTGCCACGCCTGGTGCGCGCATCCAGCCCGGTGCGTTGGTGTTCAGGCACAACGCGCGGTGATCGACCAGCAGATTGTCTACCGCGTACAGGTGAGGAGTCACTTCTCCGGTTGGCTCCAGAAAGCTGCCGGTTTCTGACGTCTGGATGATCGTGTGTTGTTGCAGGCTGGTGAGTTTGCCATCGGGCTTCGCGCCCAGTCGCAGGTGAATGGAAAGCCCGCCGCGATACGGCAGCTGGCTGAAGGTGTCCTGCCGCGTGAGCACCAGCTTTACCGGCTGGCGCAGGTTGTGTGCCGCCATGGTGGCCAGCATGGTGTGGTTGGCTCCGCCCTTGCTGCCAAACCCGCCGCCTACCAGGGGTGCGACCACGCGCACGCGACCCTCGTACTCTTTGCCAACCGCGACCTGCGTCACAATGCGCAGGATCTTGTCGGTGTGGCCGATCTCAAACGCCTCCGCGAGCGCGATGGCATCGCCATAGACGAACTGGGTAGACGCAATCACGGTCAGTCGGTTGGTCAGGCCGTCGTCCGCGTGCCAGTGCGCCACCGTCGCGGCGGGTTCCATGGCGTTGTGGTGCGCCGGCTGCAACTCGTACCGGGCATCCAGGCGAACGGGTGCATCGGCGTAAGCGGCAGCCGGGTTCCCGCGCTCGATGCGTGCCTTGCTGCCGGCCCCAACCTTCTTCACCGGCGTTGCTTCCTCGCGATGCGCCTGGAAGTCGATCAGCGGCTTGCCTGGGCTGTATGCGGCGGTGACCAGCCCGGCTGCTTCTGTCGCTGTCTCGAACGTCTCGGCGATCACCAAGGCAATGGGCTGGCCGTGATAGCGGACCAGGTCGTCCTGCAGCGGCAGGTACTTGGATTGCTCGCTGGCCAGCAGCGAATTCACCTTCTTGAGCCGCGGTGCGTTCGCGGGCGTCATCACCAGACGAACGCCGGGCGTGCGCTCGGCGGCTTCTGTTTGCAAGTGAGTGACGCGGCCAAATGCGATAGCGGCAGGCACCACCACGGCATGGAGCATGGGCAGCGGAGCTTCGCCAGGATGGAAGTAGCGGTCGAAGCTGTTCACATCGGCTGTGAACAGACCGGAGCCCGTGATCTTGGCGCGTCCATCGATCCGGACCGGTGCGGTAGCCGGGTTGTTCTGCTGCATGACGCGCTGCCTTCCGGTCTACGGAGCGTGGCGGCACCGGAGTGCGTTGCGCGTAGACTGCTCCCACAGATGAATCTTTATGGAATTGTAGTCGGGCTGATTGTTCTGTCGCTGCTGCTGGTCTCGCTGTCGCGCCTGCGCCGCACGAAAACCCGCGCGGACTACCTGGTCGCTGGGCGCACCCTGCCCGCGGCAGTGCTCGTATTTACGCTGCTGTCGAGCTGGATTGGCTCCGGATCGCTGCTGGGAGGCGCAGAGAACGCCTACCGCCATGGCTTTGCCGCGCTGTGGCAGGGCGGCGGCGGATGGCTCGGACTGCTGCTCATCTACTTCATCGCGCCGCGTGCCCGCAAGTTCGCGCAGTTCACCATCCCGGACCTGCTGGAGTCGCGCTACAACCAGGCCGCGCGCGTACTGGGCGTAGTCGCCGTGCTGTTCACCTATACCGCCATCACCAGCTATCAACTCATCGGCGGGGGTGACATCCTGCACCTGATTTTTCCGCAGACGGTCAGCGCGGTGCAGGGCAGGTACATCCTGGCGGGTTTTGTCATCGTGTTTACCGCCATTGCCGGCATGGGGTCGGTGGCGTACATGGATGTATTCATCGGCCTGCTGACCACGGTGACCATGCTGTGTGCGTTGCCTGTGCTGACCAGTCATGCCGGCGGATGGGCGCATGTGCGGGCCGTGCTGCCGGCAACACACTTCCAGGTGCTGGGCGACCTTTCCGGCTGGCAGGCAGCGGAACTGCTGCTGCCTACCTGCCTGCTCATGCTGGGCAATCAATCCATGTACCAGAAGTTCTTCTCGGCCAGGAGCGCGCGCGACGCTCGCAATGCGGTGGTGGGATGGATCATCGGCACCGTGATCCTGGAGACGGTGATTGTCTCCATCGCCGTGATTGGCTCGGCAATGTTTCGTACGGGTGAGGTCAGCCGCAGCCCGCGCGAGATTTTGGCGTACACGGCGATGTACGGCGTCCATGCCATGGTTCCGGGTGCGCCAAGGGCGGTGGACCACCTGCTCGCTTTGCTGGGCGCGCTCATGACCGGTGCCATCTTCGCCAAGATCATCTCGACTGCGAACAATTACCTGTTTTCCCCTGCAACCAACCTGGTGAACGATGTGTTTGTGCGCTACCTGCGGCCGCTCGCCGCCGACCGGGAGGTCCTGCTGGTGTCGCGCCTGATGGTGATGCTGCTGGGCGTGTGGGCGCTGTGGCAGTCGTTGCACACGGAAAGCGTGTTGAAGAAGAGTTTGTACGCCTACACCATCTACTCGGCCGCGCTCACCCCGGTAATCCTGGCGGCGTTCTTCTGGCGGCGTGCCACGGCAGCCGCGGCGGTCACGTCCATCGCGCTGGGCACGGTGGTCACGATCGGCTGGGACTCGCCGGTGGTCTCGCGCGTGCTACCCGCCGCCATTGCACAGCGCGACGCTATCCTGCCGGCGCTGGTGGTGTCTGTAGTGGCGCTTGTCGTGGTCAGCTTTGTGACTGCGCCGCCCACCGAAGCGCAACTGCTGCCGTTCGCCACGGAATAGCCGCTTCAAGCACCGCGCCCGTGTGCCGATAACGGACACACGGACGGTGACGGGAACGTGCTTTGGCGGCAAATCTTTTCTGTAAAGCTTTTTGCGTTGGCACTGGCGACTGCCTTGCCGGCCTGCAGCCAGATGGCAACGCAGGCAGCACCCGCACCCGCGGCGACGCTGGAAGACGTGCTGCATGACCTGTACGAGCAGGCGGATGTTGTCTTCACGGGTGAAGTGCTGTCGATCGACCGCAGGGCAGACGGCGTCCTGGTGCGCTGGCATGTGGACGATGCGGTGCGTGGCACGGACGCGGGCGCGGTGTACACCCTGCGTGAGTGGCCCGGCCTGTGGACCAGTGGAGAGGCGCGATACACCGTCGGCCAGCACGCCCTGGTGCTGCTCCACGGAGCTTCTGCGGGTGGATATGCCTCAGCCGTGGGTGGTCCGGACGGCGTCATTCCCCTGCGAGGCAGCCGGGGAAGTCAGTTGCTGGACCTGCGCCTGCTTGCACAACGCGTCGTGGTGACGGACGCCGCGCGGCTGCGACCCATGCGGATGCTGCGTTTTCCTCAGGCAAGTGTGGACGAGGCAAGCTCCGCTTCTCCTGTGAGCGGTACGACGAACGAGAACTTTGGCAGCGTGGACGGCACAGTGGTGCTCGGCATGCTGCACGCGTGGCAACAGGCGAAGGTAGCCGCGCAGTGAGCAATTTGTTGAAACGCGTTGCTGCAATGCTGTGCTTCCTGCTGGCGCTCAGCGCCCATGGCGCAGGTCCGCGCTGGGTGGCCGGCGCCAAGTGGAGCGCAAACAGCCAGCCCATGCGGTGGTATCGCCCGGACGTCCAGTACTTTGTGGACCAGGGGCCGCTCAGCGCATACGTCGACCATGCCACGGCGGTTGCACTTGTGGAA